>JBGSLX010000249.1:0-22487 GCA_041740475.1 Akkermansiaceae bacterium
TGGGCGTGGATCGCAGCCAGCAGCGGGATTTCAGCCGCTTGTTCCTTGAGCGCGGCGATGGTCATTGCATTCATGCGCACAGCATGTGAAGGGTCTGATGCTCAGTGAAGTCTGAAATGGCGAACTCGCGGTTGCCGAAACCAAAAATGGAGATCACATGAGGTCACGGAAATTGCGACGCGTAGCCGTTACTCACCGCCGGACCTGTATAGTTATACTTCGACGCGCCATGCGTTATGGAATAGGGTGAAGGGTCCTACTGTCCCTCTCTTCGATAGCAGGAGAGTAAGAGGCGACAGTAAGGTCGCCGCTCCCAGAATCACAAAATCACAATCATGACACGTGGCAGTATATTCGCATCCTGCAGTTGAAGCTGGGTGTGTCACTTGCATGTCTCCGCTATTTTCTCGGAAAACGCACCCGCACGCCAATCGCTTGAGCGCGCCCGAGTCTCTGAATCCATTTGCTGAGGTTGGAAACTTTAGCAACCAGTCGGCGGGTTCGAACGTTGAGTCCTCCTACGCCGAACCGGGGGTGAGGCTTCGGCTGTAGGTTGAGGTTGTAGCGGTCATGGCGGCCGTAACTGGAGGCGGGTCAGGCGTTAGGAGTGACGTCATGTTCGGCTATGGATTCTTTGTTCTCGGTCTGAATTGCGCTTTCATACTTCTCGATGATGCTCGCAATGATTCGGTTGTAGCGTGCACCTGAAACTAGCCCCCTCAATGCAAGATAGGCTACGAGGCCAAACCCAATGATCGACCAGATGACGTCGCTCTTGAAATATCCCAGCGCAAAAAATGCAGCGCCGACCGCGACAGTGACCACATCTTGAATAATGCTATGGCCACTCCCCGACATTCGATACTGTCGATAGTATGCGACAAGATATTCTTCGTCGTGGTCAAATTCAGGTCGCATAGGTTTTGTTTTCTGTCGATGGAGGTAGAGACGCCGGTTTCACCCGACGCCCCCCGCAGATCCCGGCTTGCGGAATTACCGCACCGGGCTCCTCAGGAAAGCGCACACATGGAACCAGTTCCGCCACAGAGTGTCGCAACCCGTTCCCAATGCAAGCAGTGAGCTTGACTCCCATTGTCAGGAGTAATCGTGTCCTGAAGTGAGTCTTTTACTTGCGTTGCCTTCCTGCCCGTCCCTTCGCCTTGTGACTGGTGTTACCGTCTCTGACTACTATGAGCGGGTCTGACTCCCGGAGTGTCCAAATCACGTCTTCTTAGGGTTGATCGTAATTGGCCGTTGGATGCCTTTCGGTGCCCGCCGGTACACTCTCCGGGCCTCCCGAGTTCAAGATGCTGCCCATGGAAGAGCAGTCATCGGTTAGCTTCTCTTTACACATGCAATGGTCTTGATAGACTCTGGTGGAACCTTGGACAATTGCCATTAACGCGTCTTTTGGTGCTGGATTCTCCATAACGTTAGTGAATCTCCTTCCACATGTCGCTCTTACGGGGCTGTAATAACATTCAAGCGTTTGCGAGACGCCCTGTGGTCTATGTATAATTCCCTGTGTGCGCTTCAATCATGCTGTTTCCCCGTCCATCGGCTTCCAAGGCAGCCTCCGGGTTCGTGTTGTTCACGCGGTGCCTCCCGCGAAGTTCCAATGGGCTGCCTAACACAACTGCAACACTCGGTAGTTTCTACTGGCTAGGTTTTGAAACAACAGGTCTTTCACCTCATAAGAAGCGCCGTGCATAGCTCGGCGCACAACGTCTAGAGCACGCACCGCCACTAGTTGGGTGAGGGTTGAGACGGGGATGAAGTTTCATACTACGGGTGATGTTGACGGCAAAGCGGCTAGTGGTCATTGCTGTTTCTCGTCTTATTAGCCTATTTTATCTTTGGACTCTTCAAGATTGACGAACCACTCGCAAAAGGAGCCTGAAACTTGAATGATCTCGTCGAATGTTGGCGGATTAGGGTTTTCGATCTCATGATCCCAAAAAAATATGCTACCTCGATTCGGTTCAGCGAGTCGTAGCAAAATGTAATTACCGCCGTTGCATACCGCGTTCTGCAAGTTCTTGGAAAGGTCATGGCCAATCTGCCGCACGGCTTGATCGAGTCGCTTCCACTCTTGTCCCCGATGAAGACCATAGATATGCGCGACGAAATCCCCTGAACCTTCGAATGCTGACCAGTCCCGTATCGGATGTCCACCGCCTGAAGTGGCAAGAAACGCTCTGTAGTCGGAGGGGAGAGAAACGCCATGTTCAACCTCAAACGCCGAGATTGCGGCTTCGGTCGCAGGATTGCATTCCTCATCTCTTGAAAACGCCATTTTCATTGGGCTAACGCCGCGTCCTCCTACGCCTGACCGGGGGCGAGGGTGAAACACGGGGGTTGAGGTTGTTGCGGTCATGGCGGCTGGAACTGGAGGCGGGCCAAGCGTTAGTAGTGAGCCTTGTGCGTGCCCAGCATGGGAGCGATAAAAATGGGAAACAAAGTCCCTTTAGGAAAAACAGAACTTGAAAATGCAAGAGACTCCCATCTGAGGCCAACTGCGGAACGGCATCCAATCGTTGGAAGGAACGCGAGGAGAATGATGGAGACCCGATTCTGCATCTTTTATTTGTTGTTATCCAAACGCTCGGTCTCCGCCAGAAACTCTTTCATGAAGGCGGCCTGTTCCTCTAGAATCTCTACAGGTCCGGCTGACATCTTAGCCACCGGCGTAAACCTGTGGCCAGTCTGAGTCTCGAGAGTCTCTACAACCGAACTCATTCCGAGATACCAATATGAGATACATATATCACGATGAATGGGGACCGACATGTCCATTTGCTTGATTGGGTAATCAGATGCATTCTCGGTGGCCTCCGGCTCATCGCTTGTCTCAAATGGATTGATCGAGGTATCTTCATCTGCCTTGTCTGCTGATCTGGTCGGATTTGTGCCAGCCACGGTAGCGTTGGAAGCCATGTTCGAGTCACGCATCACGAGAAATGTTGCAAGCGACCCAACGACAGCACTAACCGTGATTGCCAGCAGAATATGTGATCTCATTATCTTGCAGAACGTTTAGGCCATACGCGGCGGGGATGGAAGCCCGAATTCAAGATGCGACGTGCTCACCATCGTATGAGCCGACTTGTTCTGCCGTTGATTCTTTTTTCAGCAGCGATGCCATCTTCGCCAAGTTCTTCTCCATCATTACATCAAACCACTCCGGCAACTCTTCTGGCATGGCTCGTCTACAAGGAAACTTCTTGTAATGACGCACGTTGCTCAACTCTTCATCACATATCATTGTCCATCCTTTCTCGTTGCGCTCGACAAACCTGAGCCACTCTCGCCCATCTGGCTTCATCTTGTATTCGATGGTGTTCATATCCGGTAGTGAATACCAAAGCCTAAACGTCTGACCAATGGGAGGCAGTGTAACTGATGATGGAAACTGGATACAAATGCCGTCTGAACGAAACACTAAAATTCCGTCCTCGTCAGGAAAGACATCGACGTTGGACATGAACCATGTTCCGAGGAGATCGCTAGCTTCTGGTTGCATAATTTCTTGGCAGAACAGTATTATTCTTATCTCTTGGAAGTGACTTTAGTATGTATATCAGCGTTTTTCGTAGATGGAGCTGGAAGGCTTGTTGAATATAGATTATTCGCTATTGCATGATCGTATCCTAGGAATTTGAGTTTAGGGGTCAATGGGTTTGTTGGATTCTGATATTTGTGCTTCTTGGCGGGCTTTTTGAGCGTTTCGTGCCGTGGGGAGTGGGGAAAGTGAATGGTGTGATTACGAAATTGGGCAGGCGGCTTGAAGCCGCCGCTGCGTGATATGGCTTCCTGGAGGAAGCCACTCCGCCGATGCTTCAAATGCCGTCTAACATGCCTTTGAGATTGCCGAAGAAATTTTCCACTTCGTCGCTGCTAGGCTCGGCTGCGAGGATGTCGTTGTAACTGGTGTGTTCTAGGTGTTCGTCATCGAGCTCTCCGATGAACGAGCTGGCTTGGCAACTGGTTTGCTGTCCCCATTTCATGCGTGATGAGCAATAAGTCATCGTCAGCGCGTCTTGAGCGCGGGTGATGCCGACATATAAGAGTCGGCGTTCCTCGTCCTTCGTTCCTTCCACGATGCTGCGGCTGTGCGGCAGGAAACCTTCCTCCAGGCCGACGAGGAAAACGACGGGAAATTCCAGTCCTTTGGATGCGTGCAGGGTGATCAGAGTGGCACCTTGTTTTTTTTCGAGATCATCGTCCTCGCGGTCGGAGGCGAGTGCGCTGTCGTCGAGAAACGACTGAAGTTTTTTCCCCTTCGCGGAGTGGGCACGGAGGCTTTCGATGACCATGTGGATGCCTTCGCCGCGCTGCTTGCGTTCGTTTTCGGTTTTGCAGCCGCGTTCTAACCACGGCAGGTATTCGATCTCGGTGAGCAGCGCTTGCAGCACATCGGCAGGATTGTGACCGGCGAGCTCGATGCGGTTTTTCGCGCCGGCGATGAGGGCGACGAAGGACTCGATGGCGGTGCGTGATTTTGGGCCGATGGTGGCGGTAAAATCCGGATCGCAAAGTGCCTGCCAGACGGATTCGTGGTGTTCGCGGCTCCAATCGGTGGCGAGCACGGCGGTGGATTGGCCGATGCCACGGTTCGGCGCGTTGAGGATGCGGAGCAATGGGACGTCCGTTTCTGGCGCGGCGAGAAGCTGCGCGTAGGCGAGCACGTCTCGCACCTCGCGGCGGTCGTAGAAACTTTGTGCGCCGACCATGCGGTAGGGGATTTTGCGTTCGCGCAGAGCGAGTTCGATTTTGCGGCTTTGGCCGTTAGTGCGGAATAGCACGGCGAAGTCTTCCCACTTGCTGCCGACGGCGCTTTTTCCGGCGAGGATTTCTTCGGCGATGAACTCCGCTTCTTCGTCATCGCCCGGCATGGCGACGATGCGGACTTTTTCGCCGCCTAGGCGGGTGGAGCGGAGAACCTTCTCGCGGCGGCCACGGTTGTGCTTGATCAGGCTGTTCGCGGTGTGAAGCACGGCGTGGGTGGAGCGGTAGTTTTCCTCCAAGCGAATGACAGTCGGGTTCGCAAAAAACTTCTCGAATTCCAAAATGTTCGCCGTTTCCGCACCGCGCCAGCCATAGATCGATTGGTCGTCATCACCGACGACGCAGACGTGATACGGCGGACCGACAAGCTGCTGGATGAGCTGCATCTGCAAGCTATTGGTGTCCTGAAACTCGTCCACCGTGACGCGGGTGAAGCGCTGGCGAAACATGTCGCGAACGTCCTCGTGCTCGCGCAGGATTTTCTCGCCGAAGAGTAGCAGGTCATCGAAGTCCACGGCATTTTGCGCGCGCAGCTCGTTTTGGTAAGCCACCGCGAGAGTCGCGAAAAAATCATCCTCCAGCTCGGTCGGATCGAGCCCTTTGTTTTTGGCCTTGGAAATCGCGCCGAGCACGGTTTCTGGCTTCACTTTCTCGTCGGTTCCGCCTTTGCGGACGAGCAGTTGTTTCATCAATCCGACTTGGTCGGAGTGTGAGCAGATAGAGAAATTTTTCTTGTAGCCGAGCTTATCAATTCCGCCGCGCAGCAAGCGCACGCAGAGCGAGTGAAACGTGCAGACGGTCATTTCTGAGGCGGCCTTTTTGCTGACCATGCCGCCGATGCGTTCGCGCATTTCTGCGGCGGATTTGTTGGTGAAGGTGACGGCGAGGATTTGGTCTGGCGGGATTTTCTTTTCCAGCATGTGGACGATCCGGCAGGTGACGGTGCGGGTTTTCCCGGTGCCTGCGCCGGCGAGAATCAAGACGGGGCCGTCCAGTGCGGCGACCGCTTGGCGCTGCGCTTGATTGAGAGATTCGAATGAAAACGAGGATGCCATCGGCACGCGGAGTCAAGCGGGCGACCGGAAAGCTGGCGAGGATGGAGTTTCCCGAAAAAAGCCTGGGTTGATCGGGCGAATATCCCATTCATCCTTGCACGATGTCCGGGAAAAATACCTGCTGTTTGTATCTGCGCGCGTCATGGGTGCTTGGGTTGACGTCGATATTTGCCAGCGCTGCGGATTTCCAACCCACGGTGGAAGCCGAGGCCGCGACTCCTGACAAGGCACCCGATGGCATGGTGTGGATTCCCGGTGGCGAGTTCTCGATGGGAGCTCCGGCCACTTCTTCTGGTTTGTGCTCGCAGGACACGGTGGTCGATGCTCGCCCGGTGTTGCGGGTGAAAGTGGATGGATTCTGGATGGACCGCACCGAGGTGACGAACGAGAGTTTCTCCCGTTTTGTCGAGGCCACCGGTTATAGGACGATCGCTGAAATCCCGCCGACGAAAGAGGAATTTCCTGATGCTCCAGCCGAGGCACTGGTGGCGGGAGCCGTGGTGTTTCGCCCACCTGCGGGCGAGGTGAGCGGGGACAATCACTTGCAATGGTGGACCTACCTGAAGGGCGCGAATTGGCGTCAGCCCGAAGGTCCGGGTTCGTCGATCAAGGCCCGGGAGAATCACCCAGTCGTACACATCGCATGGCCGGACGCCGTGGCTTACGCGAAATGGGCGGGAAAACGCCTGCCAACAGAAGCCGAGTGGGAATTTGCCGCTCGCGGCGGGCTGAGCGGCAACACCTACGCCTGGGGAAATGAATTCCAACCGGGTGGCAAAAACATGGCCAACACCTGGCAGGGCAAATTTCCGATCAAGGACGAGGCGAGCGACGGATTCGCTGGGACGGCACCCGTCGGGCAGTTTCCCGCGAATGCTTATGGTCTCCATGACGTGGCGGGAAATGTGTGGGAATGGGTGGCGGATTGGTATCGAGCCGATGCCTATTCGCTCATGGCGGAAGCCGCACAGGGCAAGCCCATCATCGCGCCGAGCGGACCTAACACTTTCTGGGATCCCGCCGAACCCGATGCTCCGAAACGCGTCCAGCGCGGAGGTTCCTTCCTTTGCACCGATCAATATTGCACTCGGTATATGGTCGGAACTCGCGGCAAAGGTGAGATCAATACGGGCACCAATCACGCCGGATTTCGCTGCGTGAAATCGCCGGAGCCATAGAGGCGCGGGTGTCTCGCCCGCTGCCAAATCTCTATAGCTTAAATAACGAGAGGCTTGCGGGCAAGACGCCCGAGCCACGATCACTGTGAACATTGATCGTATTTTTCTCGATGAAAGATTTTTCCGATTGCCGTTAGCCATCGGCAAGATAGTTCAACGGCCATGAATTTTGATCGATTCCGGCTATGTTCCGTTCCGTTCGTGCTACTTGCATGCAGTGCGCAAATTATAACTGCGGCGGATGTCAAAGAATTCGACATCACTTGGTTACGCGCTGAGGCCAAACGAGTCGCATCCGCGCCGTATGTCGCCGCGCCGGAGAAACTGCCAGAGTGGATCAACGACCTCGACTATGATGCCTATCAGTCGATCAAATATCGCCGCGATCAAGCACTATGGCACGGGCGAGGCAGCAATCTCGAAGTGCGCTTGTTTCACCTCGGTTTGTTCTTTCGCAAGCCAGTAGGGATTTTTGAAGTACACGATGGCGAGGCACAGCCGATCCAATACTCAAAAGAACTTTTCACCTATGGACCTCGGCTTGACGTGCCAGAACAGCCGGAAAATTTGGGCTTCGCTGGGTTCCGCGTCGGGATGGCTCCTGACTTCGATGCCGATATGTTTGCGTTTCTTGGAGCGAGTTATTTCCGCGCTGTGGGCGGCAGCAAGCAGTACGGACTATCTGCTCGCGGACTGGCGGTGGACACTGCGTTGCCTCGCGCGGAGGAGTTTCCGGATTTCCGTTATTTCTGGCTGGAGCGCCCGGAGGCGAAATCGAACACGATGATCGCACACGCGCTGCTAGACAGCCCATCGGTCGCTGGGGCCTACACGTTTGCGATCACTCCCGGCGAGGTCACGGTGATGGAGGTGGATGCCACACTTTATCCGCGCAAAGCCATCGAGCGAGTGGGTGTCGCGCCTCTGACCTCGATGTTTCAATGCGGCGAAAACGACCGTCGCGTCGCCGATGACTGGCGGCCAGAGATTCACGACTCTGACGGCCTAGCCATCTGGAGCGGCACAGGCGAATGGATCTGGCGGCCCTTGCTCAACCCGACGCAACTGCGCTTCAACTCATTTCTCGATGAAAATCCGAAAGGCTTCGGACTACTCCAGCGCGATCAAGATTTCGGTCACTATCTGGATGACGGCGCGATGTATCACCGCCGCCCATCGTTGTGGGTGGAACCACTCGACGGCTGGGGTAAAGGACAGATCCAACTCGTGGAAATCCCGACGCCCGATGAAACTTTCGATAACATCGTGGCATTTTGGAATCCCGCAGAGTCGTTTCAACCCGGCCAAGAAAGGCAATTTCGCTATCGCCTCCACTGGGGCGCTAAGCCTCCCGTTGCCTCGCCGATGGCACACGTTGTCTCCACTCGCATCGGCTGCGGCGGCGTTCCTGGTGCGAAAGTGCGCTCTGCCGCGCGCAAATTTGTGCTCGATTTCAAAGGCGGCCGCTTCGAGCAACTACCATGGGAAACCAAAGTGGAACCCGTCATTAGCACCTCGCGCGGTGAAATCATCCAACCCGCCGCCCGCCCAGTCGTCGGCGGCGATACATGGCGCTGCAACTTCGACCTACAGGTGGATGGCACAGAACCTGTGGACCTCCGTCTTTATCTGAAAGACGCAAAAGGAGCGCTCACGGAAACATGGATTTATCAGCACACGCCTTGAGTGAGTTCAGAAACTATTGGTCCGTCAAAGTTCTTAATGTAGGTCGTTTGGTCATTGGATCTACATAAGCGATAAACATATAACGTATTCCTGGTAAAAAGCGCAACATACTTTCATTTGCGACATTCCAAGAGCCCTTGTTTTCTAGCCAGAATTTAACCGGGGCCATATTGTAATCATCCCTATTTTTGGGCATCTCATAGCCATTGAACATTGCGCGTTTCAAAGTTCCTTTGTGCTCGCCAATGATGAACCTGATATCTCCTTGATTAAAATTCACCACATAAGCCCCACCTTCAGGGAATTTTTCCTTATCGTCATCCACCAAAATCGTCTGACAAGTGACTACAGGTTCTTTAGCAGTTTGGACGATAATAATGAACACAGAGTCGCTGTTTGGGCGAATGGCAACGTTTGTTAATGTCTTTTTATCCTCTGTGACAAGCCGCAAGGTATTGTTCTCGATTAAGTATTTTTTAAGCTGAGAAAATGCCGCCGTGGGCGTCATGCAAGGTACATGCACTCCATCAGGGGATGAGGCCAGAATTGTGGGCGGAGCCCCCTCAGCTCCGAAATACATGAAACGACATGCCACCTCCCTAGGCTCTGATTTTAGTGGAAGAACAAAAAACACCGACAGGAGGCATATAATTTTGGATGTCATGGAATTAGAATCGGAAATGTAATGGCGATGATTTTACGGAATTTATATCTCCGTGGCGTTCAGCCATCTGAATGATACTATGACAAACTTCCTGCCGAACCTTTGGTTTGTCGCTGTCAGGTTGAGTTGTCCATTTTCTCTGTAAGGCTTATGAGCAGTATCCGTGGAATCAACGTATTCAGGGAGACGTTGCACCACTGCCTCGCAGGTTGCTCGCGCGACGATTTGGTCACTCTTGTTGCGTGATTCACCGTACCCACGGATGGTGAAGGTATCAGAGCGAGGACTGGCGGCATTGCCTAATACGGAAATGATATCCGCTTGGCTTAGGAATCCAGGTGCACCTTGGTGCGTGGAACCCGCAGCGGCGTCCGGATTGGCATAACCATATTTGGCATCGCTCACTGCTGTGGCATCTATCTTCCCTCCATCCGCATTTGTCGCTAATGCATCGTTGATTTTGGACACGTCGATTGCTTCTTGAATAACTCCCCGTTGGAATTGGTCACCAGAACCGAGTGGCCGATTCACAAAATCTGAGAGGGATAGGAACGGACCACGTTTTTTGATTTCTTTCACGATGTTATCAGCAAGATCATCGATTTCTTGGGCTGAATACTCACGAGCCCCCAACCAATACCTATCCTTTAAATCCGGCGCGCTTGCACCTTGATTTGCGGCGGCTGAGTTCCATGCAGGCAAGCGGAAGCGACTGATCCTCACTTCGTTGTCCTCAAAGTTAGGCTTACGGAGTGATGCCAAATTTTGATCCCCTAGGAATGAGTTAAACAAAGCACTTGGATCATGCGTGGATGACAGCATCGCTTTCCAAGCCTCCTTTGAAGTGGAATTGATGTTGAATCCGCCTTCCAGCATCTGCCATGCGGCGATCTCTTTGTAAAAGTCTGTATTATCAATACTGCTTTTGAGGCTATCACTCGCTTTGCCATCCGGGTTGTACAAAACTAGACGAGGATCATCCAGTGGCTCAGAATTGATAAAGTTTGTAGCGAGAGTGTTCGTGCTGATGTTATTACCAAATACACCTGAGCGCTTGCCGAAACCTGAGAAATAAAAATTATCATACAGGGCTCGATTTAGTAAGTATGAGTGATCTAGGTAATCACCTAACTGGACGTCTTTAGTGTTCATAATCGGGTGCGCCCAAGAGTTGCCAATGGGTTGGGCGAAACGTGGCAAATAACCGGACGAACCACCCGGATTTGCAGAGTTCAAACTCGCCATGGACTGCAATGGTCCTAATGGTATATCATACAACGAACCATAGCTCAAACCTTTCGATGATGTGAGTCCGGTGATAAAAAACGATATCCCTTTTGGGGTGCTTTGTATTAAATTCGATGTGCCGTTAACTAAATCCGTTGCTTGAAACTCATGGGAGCCGAACGATGACTTGCCCACACTAAGATCATTGTATGATGCAGCCATAGGGGCATGCGCAAACGCCCAAGGTTTCGCATAAAACTGACCGTCGAGATTATCGTCCTTAAAACCACCTGAGGTTGTTTTGGCATGTGCGGTGATCATTGCGAAGGGCTTGACGTTTTGTAGCCCGCTGATGGGCACGGTAGAGTGATCGTGCAATTCTTTCGCCGTGTAGTGGGCTCTTTGGGTTTTCTCTTCATCCGGCCACTTAATTGGTGCCTTATTGGGAAGGGTCTCAAGGAGGACTGCGGGGTCGCCATAATCGAGCTGTAGTGCCCCCACAGAAAAATCTTTGTTACCTTGTCGTGCAAACACTTCGACGGTGAATTGATTGCCACTAAACTCTTCATCAATACTCAGAGGCTTGAATTCCAAATTGAACGTGTCTGTTGCTGCTGCAGCCACGTATCCCTCAGGATTTTTGCCTTCAATTAGAACATTGGCTCTCAGCCCAGCGGGGCGTAACCAGTCGATTGAGAAACCATTACCATCGCCTTTCCAGCCGGGTATCGCATCAACTGACTGAGTCAAGTTGACATTGTTCTGACCCCAATCAAGAAGCTTCTTATCGCCACTAAATTCACTTTGGTAGGTTTTACCGGCTGGTAAATTTGGGCTGAATACTATCACCTCTCCAGGTAAAAGTGTAATCACGTTACTGTTAAGTGCTTTGCCGTTTTTAAGCAGCATGCCAAAACGTTTGGGCGTTTGGCCATTTTCCGCCGTACCTTTATACATGCGATCAATGGGAACAAAATCCGTAGTCATTGGAACCCCGTTTCGGTATATTTTAAGACCGAATGGCACATTCGCAAACACCACTCTCATATTAGTAAACTCAAGAGCCACGTTGTAAGGGTTGTGTAGAGTGACAACAGGAGTGTATTGAAGATTGAGGATATAATCGATATCAGTTCCTGCCCACTTTTCGCAGGGCTCCCGATGCATCACATGCTCTCCCCTTGGCTCGATTCTTTCTAAGGCAATGTCTCTGGTATCCGGCTTGCTACCGTCAGCTTGCTTATCATATTTGTATATGTCTCGAGCTAGCAAACTGAAAATCATCCGCACACTCACAATGCTGGGCATCAAAACCGCACCTTTGGGTGGTGCTTTTTGAATAACACCGTTGATTGCCTTCAGAGGATCTGAGCCAGTGGTGGCAGTCCAGCCAGTCGGGACTGTCGCCTTCAGAACTGGCACTTCTCCAGATTTTATTAATTTTTTGTCTTCTCTGTAGAGCTTGGATATGTCGTGGAGCGATTCCCATCTAGGATCCGCAACACCTGTGATGCCAAGGATGGATTGATAAACACCTTTTCCAGCCAAATCAGACGGTAAACTATCACTGTTTGCGATTAGATTCAGATCACGCTTGAGCCCGCCTGCAGCCACGTTAGCCAATACTGATGAAGAGATAGTGGTCACATCATGGTACAGTGGCTTCAGAGCATCTGAGGTGCCGATAGCGAGACTATCAGCCGCAAGAGAGTGGTTCTTCCAGCTGATACCCTTGCGGATCTTGGAAAATGATTCTGTGTCATAACCGTAGAGATCTCTTTCGAGTTTATTCAGACCAGTAATTGCAGTCGTAGAGGCGCGTGTTCCTGCTCCAAGTTGTGCAGTTTTAGCGGCGTTGGAACCTGTATTCTCAGTTAAGCGAGTGTTGATGCGCGCTTTGACGCCTTCGTCTGTGACTGCATATGCGAAACGGCCTGTTGATATGTTTTTCGCATCGGTCATTTTGATCTTCGAGGCGAAGATTTTGTCGGCAGTGCCAACCGAGTTAGCTCCCCATAGCTCAATTTCGTCTGTCGGAGCTGCGCTAGCGAAACCGACTTCAGTGGACGAATTCTGTGGTTGAAAGTCGGATGATGCTAACCAACCTATGAATTTATTTTTTTTCTCTTCATATGTAGGATTGAGCGGATCACTAGGACTGAAGGTCATATTGCGGGTGGCCCGGTTGTAGTGATCAGGAGTTGGTAGTGTGCCTGCGCCGCTAGCACTGATCTCGATATCGTCTGATAGCCAGACACCCGTATATTTTCCCTTCTTGGCATTTGTGCCACCCAGAACATCCGCAGTGGCCGTGATTCTCTGGTCTGGACCGGCGTATTTTTGGAGATCGCCGAGCGCGAGCATGAGGGCGAGTCTTGCGTTTGCGCGGGCTTCGGAAATGGCGACTTGCTGGCTGCTGGTTCTGAGGCTGACTGCGGAAAGGCCGAGCAGGCCAACGGCGATGACCGTGAGTAGAATCATCAAGCTCAGAGTGACGACCAAAGCGAAGCCTCTGTCATGGCGCTTGGCGTGAGCGGTGTTTGGAATTTGGGTTTTCATGGTGTGATTGGATTTCAAGTTTTTGACCCTAGTTTTTTGGAGACGGCGGTTGAGCTTCGTCGATTAACTACGCCCCGCACACGCGGATGTAAATACATAGTGTGTCATTTTTAAGATTTTTTTGAAAAAATTCACCCGCGCACCTGCCCATTGCCCCGCACGCGGTATTGATAACTGGTGAGTTCGCGGAGACCCATTGGGCCGCGAGCGTGGAGCTTGTCGGTGGAAATGCCAATCTCGGCACCGAAGCCGAACTCTCCGCCGTCGGCAAAACGATTGGAGACATTGTGAAAAACGCAGGCGGAATCGACCGTGCGCAAGAATCGCTCGGCAGCCGCAACGTCGTTGGTGACGATGGTGTCGGTGTGATGAGAACCGTAGCGGTTGATATGACTGACGGCTTCATCAAGCGAACCGACGATTTTGATGGAGAGGATAAGGTCGAGATATTCGGTGGTCCAGTCATCCTCCGTGGCGGCAGTGATGTCATTGAGGATGGTGCGAGTTTCGGCGCAGCCGCGGAGTTCGACGTTTTTCTCGCGCAGCGCGGCGGCGGCTTTCGGGAGAAAATCTTGAGCGATGGCGCGGTGGACGAGCAAAGTTTCCAGCGCGTTGCAAACGCCGCATTTCTGGGTTTTGGCGTTCACGGTGAGAGAGACGGCCATCTCGAGATCGGCCGCCTGATCGACGAATAGGTGACAAATGCCGTCGTAGTGCTTGATGACTGGCATGCGGGCGAGTGAAACGACTGTCTCGATGAGGCCTTTGCCGCCGCGTGGAATGATAAGGTCGAGAAACGGGTCCATGCCGGCGAGCACGGCGACGCTTTCACGGTCTGTGAAAGGAATGAGCTGGATGGAATGTGCGGGTCCTCCGGCCTGAGCGAGCGCCTCGGCGATGGCGCGGTTCGAGTGAATGGCCTCGCTGCCGCCGCGCAGGATGGTGGCATTTCCGGTCTTAAAACAAAGCACTGCGGCGTCTGCAGTGACGTTGGGGCGGCTTTCGTAAATGATGCCGATGGTGCCGATGGGCACGCGGACTTGCTCGATTTCGATGCCATTCGGACGAGTCCACTTGTCCATCACTTGGCCAACGGGATCGGGCAAAGTAGCGACTTGATCGATGCCAGCGGCCATCGCCTCGATGCGGGCATCGTCGAGCCGGAGCCGATCCAGCATGGCCGAAGAAAGTCCTTTTTCCGAGGCTGCGGCGATGTCCTTGGCGTTTGCTTCCAGCAAATCCGGAGCGGCATCACGAATCGAGGTCGCCATTGCGCGGAGGATCGCATTTTTCTCATCAGAAGTCAGCAAGGCGAGCTGGTGAGCGGCAGCGCGCGCCTGTCGGCCCATCTGGTGTATGCTTTCATGAGTTTCTGACATGGCTGGTGCTGGGACGGGAAGCTAGCGAGCTAAATAGGGGACTCAAGGCGCAATACCGCTCAAGAAATGGCTCATTCTGTGATCGGCGGTCCGCCAAGTCGCGCCTCGGTGCCTTCTTCCCAGCGCAACGCCCAGTCCCGCATGCCTGCCAATATGGGTTTGAGCGCCTCACCTTTTTCCGTCAGGTGGTAACCGTGGCGTTTCCCGCTGGTGAGCCGTTCGCGGCTGGCGATGCCGTGAGTGACCAAGCGCTCCAAACGATCCGCGAGGATATTGCTCGGAATGCCTTCGGGCGATGCAGCGAAGTCTTTGTAACGCGATTTTCCCAGCATTAGGTCGCGAATGACTAACAAGGTCCAGCGGTCGCCAAATATATCGAGCGCACAGGCGACAGGGCAGGGCGAGCGGCGTTTTGAAGCGTTTTCTGGGTTAGCCGTTTGGGTCATGCGCAGAGGCTTCCGCAAAATTGCTTTCAATTCAAAAGTTTATTGCTTGCAAAATGAAAGTAAACGAGGAAAATTCCGCTCAACATGAACACGTCCGCTGAGCCCCAACTAGCGAAACCCGGAGCCGGCCTGCCTTTCATCGAGCTTCTGGTTCTGCGTGTGGTATTCCCGATCAAGCAGCTTCAATCCCGCCAAACGCACGTCGCCACGTTCAAAAAAGAGCGCAGCGCGATCCGCAGACTCGTCGCTTCTTCACCCGAGTCCGTGCGGGGCACGCGAGTGTTGATTCCGCGTTTGCGAGGGCTGGAGGACAGCAGCCGTTATTGGTCGATATGGATGACGCTCGACCACTTGCGCATCACCAATCTCGCGTTTGCAAATGTGATCCGGGAATTGAGCGAAGGTCGAATTCCGCCGGGAAAAGCCGACACTGCTGCGGTGAAACCGTCGCTAGAGAGCGGACCAGAAACCGAGCATGCGTATGAAAAAAGCTGCGACAAACTGATGGCGTTGGTGGAATCCATCGGGGAATTGCAGACGCAGCCAAAATACACGCACCCGTGGTTCGGCCCGATGAATGCTGGCGCATGGATCGCGCTGACGGGTTTGCACACGGGCATCCACCGCCTGCAAATTTCAAAAATTCTGGCGGGAGCAAATCCGCGTTGAGCGGAATCCGGCTCAAAACGCCGCCGTCGCATATTTTGCCATTCGCGCGGCGTGAGGAGCTTTTCTCAGTGCCCATTTGACAAGCGCCGTCAGATTCACCTAGTTTCCCGCCCCGGCATTTCAAGCGGGTCCAATCATTTATCATGAACATTGTTGTCGAAAAGCAACCGAACTGTGTGGCCACCCTGCGTGTGGAAATTCCGGCCGAAAAAGTCAAAGGCGAGCGCACAGGAATTTTGCGAAGCTTCGCATCCAAGGCCAATATCCCGGGCTTCCGCCCCGGCAAAGCACCCCTCGCAGTTGTCGAAAAACGCTATGCCAAGGACATCAGCGAGGAACTCCACGATCGGCTCGTCAACGAGGCCTTCGATGAAGCGCTCAAGCAAGAAGACCTGAAAGTTTTGGATTTCGGCATGCCGGAAAACATGACCGACCAGCCAGATGGCAGCATTTCTTTTGCCAGCAAACTCACGCTCGCACCGGTATTTCAATTGCCTGAATACAAAGGCATCACCGTCAACGTGCCACCATTGGAAGTGCCAGAGGAGGAACTTCAGGCGCAGTTGAAAGGGCTCCAAGAGCGCTTTGCGGACTTCAAGGACATCGAAGGACGCGCCGCAGCGATGGGCGACTTCGCGGTGATCGACTACAGCTCGACAGTGGAAGGCCAGCCGACGGATGAGTTTCTCGGCAGACCCGCAGGCTACCTCACTGGCCGCGATGGCTTCTGGGTGAAGCTTGACGAAAAAGCGTTTTTACCCGGCTTTGCAGCACAACTTGAAGGCATGAATCCTGGAGATTCACGCGAAATCAACCTCACGATGCCGGATGATTTTCCAGTCGAGGAAATGAAAAACCGCGAGGTGCTATTCGACGTCAGCCTGAAAGAGCTGAAAGAAGCGGACCTTCCCGCGCTCGATAACGAATTCGCCGCCAAGCTTGCTCCCGGGAAAACCATGGAAGAGATCACTGAGATCATCCGCACTAATATGAACAACGAGCGCGAGCGCAAGATCGATGACATGAAAGTCGATCAAATCGTCAATCACATTAACAGTCAGGTGGACTTCGAATTGCCGGAAGATCTGTTGATGAACGAGACCCAGAATCAAGCCGACGCGATGGTCAATCGCGGTGTCGAAGCGGGATTGAGCGAAGATGACATCGCCGCCCAGCAAGCGGAAATTTTTTCCAGTGCGTCGCAATTAGCGGTCACCAATCTGCGAACGAATTTCATCCTGCAAGAAATCGCCATCGCAGAAAAACTCCGCGTGGACGACCGGGAATTGGTTGATTACTTGCTGAAGGCTGCGGCCTCAAACAAAGTGGCACCCAAGAAGTTTATCAAAGATCTCCAGCGGGCTGAACGCCTGCCGTCCATTCGCAACTCACTGCTCATCGGCAAGACCATTGACTTCCTGGTCGAGCAGGCGAACGTCGTCGAGTCATCTGAAATGCCTGTAACCGAAGAAGAACAATGACCTTTCAATCCATGAGTTCCCCTACCCCGCGCAACAGTTACTACGTCCCGATTGTCATCGAGCAAGATGGACGCGGTGAGCGTTCGTTCGACATTTATTCGCGATTGCTCAAGGACCGCATCATCTTCATTGGCACGCCGATTGATGATTTTGTGGCGAACTCAGTGATCGCTCAGTTGCTTTTCCTGCAAATGCAGGATCCAAAAAAGGACATCCACATTTACATCAATTCACCCGGCGGTTCAGTGACGGCTGGCCTCGCGATGTACGACACGATGCAGTTCCTGACCTGCGATGTGAACACGTATTGCATCGGCATCGCTGCCTCGATGGGTTCGGTGCTTTTGACCGCTGGCACCAAAGGCAAGCGTTTCTGTCTGCCGAATTCCCACGTCATGATCCACCAAGTATCCGGCGGCGCGCAGGGCACAGCCTCAGATGTGGAACGCACCATCGGCTTCATGTTCAACCTTAAAAAACGCCTCAACGGCATCCTCGCCAAGCACACTGGCAAGACCGTGGAGCAGGTGGAGCACGATTCCGACCGCGACAATTACATGACTGCCGAAGAGTCCGTCGCCTACGGCCTGGTGGACAAGGTGCTGGAAAGCCGCAAACAACTGCCCGGTGCGGTTCAGGAAAAACTCGAAAACAAGTAATATCGGCGTCTTCGTTTCTCAGCATTTCAGCTACTCAGTTTTCAGCATTTACCCAATCAACCATGGCCCGCGCATCCAATCTGACGATGTGTTCTTTTTGTGGAAAGAGCCACTCGGAGGTCAAAAAACTCATCGCCGGTCCCGGGGTGTATATCTGCAACGAGTGCATCCAAGTCTGCTCAAGCATCCTCGATAAGGAGCTGGGTAACTCGCCACCCAAAGGCAAAACGGCGGCTGAAAAAGCTGGCTTCAAATTGCCCTCGCCCGCCGATCTTTTGGCCAAGCTGAACGAGTTCGTAGTCGGCCAAGAAAACGCCAAGAAGGTTCTATCGGTGGCGGTTTACAATCACTACCAACGGCTGCGTCAGGACACCGTGAAGGTCGATGAGCAATATCGCGATGTTGAGATTGAGAAATCGAACGTTCTTCTTCTCGGCCCTACTGGCTCGGGAAAAACGCTGCTCGCTCGCACCCTCGCCCGAGTGCTCGATGTGCCATTTTGCATCGTGGATGCCACCACACTCACCGAAGCGGGATACGTGGGAGAAGACGTCGAAAACATCATCCTACGCCTGCTCCAAGCTTCGGATTTCGACGTCGCGCGTGCCGAGCGCGGCATCATCTACGTGGACGAGATCGATAAAATCGGCCGCAAGACCGAGAACGTCTCGATCACCCGCGATGTCTCGGGCGAGGGCGTACAACAGGCACTCCTGAAAATCCTCGAAGGAACGATTTGCAACGTCCCGCCGCAAGGTGGCCGCAAGCACCCGCAGCAGGAATACATTCAGGTCAACACCGAGAAAATCCTCTTCATCGTGGGCGGCGCATTTGTCGGCCTTGAGGACATCGTCCGCCGCCGCCTCGGCAGCAGCCGCATCGGCTTCCACTCCGGCGATCCGAGCGAAAATCTCGCCAATCTGGAACACAACGCGCTGGACCGCGTAGAACCGGAAGATTTGCTGCACTTCGGGCTGATCCCGGAGTTTATTGGCCGCCTGCCTGTCATTTCCTCGCTGCGCAAACTCACCGAAGACGAGCTGATGGCCATTCTCAGTGAGCCGAAAAACGCACTCATCAAACAATACGGCAAACAACTCGCGATGAATGGAGTGAAGCTCCGCATCACCCGCGATGCCCTGCGCGCGCTCGCCGCAGAAGCCGTCAGCCGTGGCACCGGCGCTCGCGCACTGCGCTCGATTTTCGAGAAAATGATGCTCGAGGTCATGTTCGAAATCCCATCACGCGAGGACATCGACTCCGTGACCATCAATCGCCACGTCGTGCTCGGCGAGCGCCCGCCGCTCATTCGCCGCCGCAAACGCGCGGACCGTGACGCAGCGGCATGAGCCTAGAACTTCCAGCGGAGTTCATCGCGCCAACTCACTCAGCCGATGACCCTTAAGGAACTTGGCTGGAACCCTGATTTCGAAACCGCCATCGCGCCCTATCGCGCAAAAGGCTGGGTGCCAGCTCGTCTCATCCGCGAGACGCCTATCAATTTCGGCGCGTTTTTGGCCGATGGTGAGGAAATCGACGTCATCCTCGCAGGCCGTGTCTGGCACGAAGCCGCCTGCGATGCCGACCTGCCAGCGGTGGGCGATTGGGTGGCACTTGAGCTTGGAAATGAAAACCAAGACCACGTCATCCGAGCTGTGTTGCCGCGCCGCAGTTGTTTCGCGCGCAAACTGCCTGGAAACAGCTCTCAGGCGCAAGTGATCGGCGCTAACATCGACTACGTGGCGGTGGTCACGGATGCCGGCCCGGACTTCAATCTGCGCCGGATGGAGCGCTACTTCATGCTGATCGAGCGCAGCGGCGCAAAAGCCGTGGTACTCGTCAATAAGTCAGACCTGTTTCCGAAGGAGCAAAATCAAAGCGCCGCCGCACAAATCGCCGCGCTTTGGGATGGTGCCAACGTCCACATCACCAGCGCCTTAGCGGGCGAAGGCCTGAAAATTCTCCGCAAATATCTCAAAAAGGGCATCACCATGTGCATCGTCGGCTCCAGCGGCGTGGGGAAATCCACACTCGTCAACCAGCTCTACGGCGAAGATTGGCAATGGACCGGCGAGTGCAACGAAGCGACCGGCAAAGGCCGCCACACCACGACCACGCGCGAACTTGTTCCACTGCCCGGCGGTGGCATGCTCATCGACAATCCCGGCATGCGCGAAATCCAAATGTGGACCGATGAGACCACGCTGCGCGAAAGTTTTTCAGACGTGGAACAAATCGCGGCCAACTGCCGCTACGCCGATTGCAGCCACCGCCATGATGCTGGCTGCGCCATCCGCGAGGCGGTCGATTCCGGGACTCTCGACCCCGCGCGTCAGTTGAGCTTTCTCAATCTGGAAAACGAAATCGCCGCACTCAGAAAACGCGCCGAGAAGCGCCGCATGGCCGTCGAGCGCTGGGCAAAACGCAGTCACCGCGTGAAAGCCCGCAACCTCAACGATCGCATCCAGCTCGAACGAGACGAGCGCGGCGATTATTGAGGCGTACGAAGGCGGCACTCATTCCGCATCTTCTTTAGATGCAGAAGCGGAGTGAATTCCACGCTCCAGTTCTTGGTCCCGATATCACAGTGAAAAGGCTTGTGACTCCCGGAAAAACTCAATACCCCCCTAGTCGATCAAAGTTTGATTGATAAAATAATTATGTTTCAGGAATCCCTCTCCGCCTTCCAAGCCATCTCAGCACTGGATGTCTTCGCCTTCCTCATCCCGTTTGTTGTGGCCGTTTCAATTGACCTGTTCACTCACAAGACGGGTCACAAAATCACGATGGGCAATGCCTTGAAATGGTCGCTGGTCTGGGTGGCGTGCGCGGCGCTCTTTTCGATCTACATCTGGTGGAGCTACAACAATAACCCTAGAATGGAGCGCTTTGGCGATACCATCCGCGAGTTGAATGGAAAAGGCGCAGTCAGCCTCTACGCCACCGGCTATATTTTGGAAAAGGCGCTCGCGCTCGATAATCTTTTTGCGTTTTACCTGATCTTCAAGTCATTCGGCCTCACTCAGGATCAGAACCAGCATTTCCAACACCGGATTTTGTATTGGGGCATTTTGGGAGCCATCCTGTTCCGCGTCTTCTTCTTGGGCATCGGCGCGTTCATCGCAAACGCCAGCCCGTATGTGTTGATTGCCTTCGCTTTGATCGTGCTTTGGACGGTCTGGAAAATGTGGAAAAGCGGCGATGATGACGGCGAGGTGGACTACACCAATCACTGGTCGGTGCTCGCAGTGAGGAAAGTCGCTCCCACCAATTCCTCCATCGAGAGCGGCAAGTTTTTCAGCCACGGTGTCACTCCGCTGTTTCTCTGCTTGATCTGCATCGAGGTTTGCGACGTGGTTTTCGCGTTCGATTCGATGCCGGTGATTGTCGCGGTGGTGCGCGATCCTTACCTGATGATCACTTCCAGCCTGTGGGCGGCGGCCGGCCTCCGGAGTCTTTATTTCCTGCTGATCGCGGCACAAAGCAAGCTGTGGGCCCTGGACAAGGCGATCATGATTCTCCTGATCTTCGTCTCGTTCAAACTGATCGGCAGCGCGTTTGGCTTCCACCTCGCACCGGCGATGAGTGTTTCCATCGTGTTCTTCATCCTCGCTGCTGGCGTCATTTGGTCACTCACGGTGAAGCCACCGGCTGATGAAACCGATTGATCCATCCTCAGACTTTAAAAAACCATGCGCCGCCTCCCTGTTTATCTCCTGCTCGACACCTCTGGCTCGATGAAAGGCGAGCCTCTGGAATCGGTGAAATCGGGTATCTCTGCGATGCTCGGCGGTTTGCGCCAAGATCCGCATGCCTTGGAATCGCTGCATTTATCCATTATCACATTCGACCGTGAGGTGAAAATCGTGCTGCCGATGAGCAGCTTGGAAACCTTGCAAATGCCGGAAATTTCCTGCCCGGATTCTGGCCCGACGCACCTGGGAGCCGCGCTTGAGGTGCTGTGTGAGCGGGTGGATGCAGAAGTGACGAAATCCAACGAAGAGCACAAAGGAGACTGGAAACCGCTGCTTTTCATCATGACCGACGGCATTCCATCGGACATCCAGCTCTACAAGGAAATGATTCCGAAAGTGCGCGGCAAAGGATTTGGCTCGATCATCGCCTGCGCCGCCGGACCGAAGGCGCGCAAAGAGGACTTGCAGCCGCTCGCCGATCACGTCGTCGCGCTGGAAACGATGGATGGAAACGGCTTCGTCAGCTTTTTCCGCTGGGTGTCCGCCAGCGTTGCCGCAGGAAACATCCACTCCGGCGCCACCAGCGAACTCCAACTGCCACCACCCCCGCCGGAAGTGAATCTGGTGTTCTGACCCACTCGTTATGGCCGCCGACAACCGCATTCTCAGCCGGACCACGGTGGATGGACACGTTTGCGGGACCGTTCCATCGGCATCACCGACCTCTGAGACGCCGGACGAGCCAACCATCGCGGTGCCCTCCGTCCGCCTGCCAAATGCGATGGTCGGGCGGGCGTTTTCCGCCGATCTGGCGTCTGCCTTTTCCAGCGAATCACCGGACTGGGAACAAATCGAAATATCGGGCGAGGCTCCGGCTGGTTTGGATTTTCAACAAGGACGCTTGGTCGGCACGCCGGAAGCAGCGGGAGAATTTGAGATCACGTTTCGTCAGCAAACCGAGGCTCTTCTGCCTTTCGAATGCGTGGTGAACCTCACGATCA
>JBGSLX010000250.1:0-3485 GCA_041740475.1 Akkermansiaceae bacterium
GCGCGGACTAAAGAGAGCCTAACAAAAAACACACGCAGTCATCTCCGTCTTCTACAAAGAACTCCATCGCGAGTCGCTTCCTACTTCAAGGCAAAGCCAATTCAATATGCAGCAGCATGAATGTTTATTGCCGGGTTAATAGCTCTGGATTCAAGATTTTACTATGATTTTGTATCGTATAATGAGGATAATAACACTGCTTGTTTTCTTCAAAGAAAGAACAAGGAGAATTTTATTCTCTCTGGTCAGACCCTATTGCAGATAAGTTTTTGCCCCTTCTGCCGAATAATTTTTTGGCGCTTCAACAGCAAGTCAGACTTTTTTAAAAATTACGAAATACACAAATAATCAAAACATTCTCAGGCTGATGTTTATAAAACAAATATACCTATAATGAGACCTACGCCATGAATAAGATATGCCTGACAGTATTAATTTGTTCTTTTATGGGATGTGAAAAAAAGAATGAAATTGTCGGTCTTGAAAAAGAAGAGATTACTAGATCTCAGCAAAAGAGCACACATCTAGATATGCGTGATGTTGAAAAAAAACCTTCTATCGTTACAGAAAAATTCAAATCTGGAGAAACAGGATTCTCTTGTTCGTATTGCCTACAAGGCAATAGTGGGTAAAGTAGATATACCTGAAGGAGTTGAAGCGAAAGTTGAAGTCCTAGGTGACATTACGATTGTTACTTGGCCTGTCATTCTAGAGGATACAAGTAAGGATGGATATATACGTTTTACTAGTGACTATTACGCAAGAGTTAAAATTAACAACTCAAATAATGAAGTGATAGAGATTTTAGGTAACTAAAACATTCGCATCCATTTAACGAATTACCAAAAATTACGACAGCCACAAATGATCAGCTTTTCGGGTTGAGCATGGATTCTCAGATGCCTGAGAACTCGGCCGTGTTCCTGTAGCGGAGCCAGTGGGAGATGAAAAACTCTCCGTCTTTCGCTTTGAGCAAGCCGGTGAGGTAGATGAGATCGCCATCCTTGCCGATGAGAATCGAGCTGGCCGTTCCTCGTGCCGCAATGGTGCTGGTTATGGCTTTGCTGATGGGATGAGGATGCTTGCTGCGGTTGTGAGTGAGGGGTGAAGGAAAGATCCAGCGGCGGTCAGCGACGCGCCGCTGGAGTTTTTTCGGTCAGCCGATGAATGCGCGGTTGGCGGGGAGTTGGAACTCGCGGCGGATGGGGGTGTTCGCGGGGTCGGTGTGGGGCCATTCGGCATCGGCGGCGAATTGGAGCCACATGCGGCGCTCGGTGGCTTGCTCGACGAGCGAGTCGCGGTCGATGCGGGTGCCGCTGGCCTGGCCGATGGCTCCGGATTGGCCAGTCTGGGTGTCTTTGTAGGTTTGCAGGGCGGCTTTGAGCGCGGCGCGTTTGGTTTCGGTGATTTTGGGGAGTTTGTCGGTGGCGGTTTTGCCGTAGATCGTCTGGCCCCAGCCTTCGAGCAGGACGCGGCTGTTGGAGACTTTGAGGCCGATGCCGTATGCGCCGAGGGCGTCCGGGTTTTTCGAGAAATGCTTCTGGCGGGCGCGTGCCTGGAACTCGCGGACTAGGGCGACGAGGGCTTTTTCGGCCTTTTCCTCGTCGGCAGTGGTTTGTTGCTTGTGGCCGGTGGCGCTCAACGCCTCGGAACCCTTGCCGCGGGCTTCTTCGCAGAGAGCGAGCACGGCCTGGATGGCGGCTTCGGAAACGTCGTCCTCGCTGGGTTCCTCGCCGTCTTCGAGGGTGACGAGTGCGAGCAGGTAGTCCGCTTTGATGGCGGTGCGGCAGATTTCCTCGGTCTTGGTGAGGGAGGCGAGCTGGCCCTCGTTCAGCGGCGATGGGGTGGAGCCGGGTGTGGTGGGTTCACTGGGAACGCTGGGAGCCGGAACTGGAGTAGTGGTGGGGTCTTCAGGTGTCATGGGATTGCTTTTTTGGTGTTTGGTTTAGGTAGAGAATGCGTAAATCATTGAAAAGCAGGCTATTGCGGAGAATTTTGAAGCCGCAGAAGGGAAAATCGGGACTGCAGAAAAGAAAATCGGGTGCGCAGAAGGGAATTTCGGGGGCACAGTGAAGAAAATCCGGAGCGCGGCCAGCAATTTTGTGCCAAGTGCGAGTGGAATCGGCATCGCAGCGTGTGTTTTTGGGACCGCAGAAGAGATTTTTGGGGTTCCAGAAGAGGTTTTTGGGGTTCCAGAAGAGATTGTGGATTGCCGATTTTTGATTGCCGATTGGAAGAGGAAGAGGCGGGCGAAGACGCCCGCGCTCCCGGGGGATGGAAGATGCGGGCGAGGACGCCCGCGCTCCCGGGGATTGCATCTCACGCCTCATAAATCTCAAGCGGCAGTCCATCTGGGTCTTTGAAGAAGGTGAATGGCCTGCCGGTTGTTTCATCGATGCGGATCGGCTCGACATCGATGCCGCTTGCTTCGAGCGACGCTTTGCTTTCCTCCACGCTGCTTACGGCGAAGGCCAAATGCCGCAGTCCACAGGCCTCGGGGCGGTCCAGTCGTGGCGGCGCGGCGGGAAAGGAGAACAACTCCAGTTGCGCGCCGCCCGGCAGCGATAGATCCAGTTTCCACGAATCCCGCTCGGCCCGAAAGTGCTCGGCGATGATCGGGAAACCGAGAATTTCACCGTAGAAATGCTTCGAAACCGCGTAGTCGCTCGCGATCACCGCCAGATGATGAATGCCTTGAAAACCGTGCATGCGTCACGTTGAGAAGCCGCTTCGTGCAGATCAAGCCTACGGGCGACTTGATCGTTGGATGATGCGGGCTAGCATCGCCGGGTGATGACCAAGTTTTTCCCCGCGCTGATGTTCATTTCATCCGCCGCCGCAGAGTCCCCCGGGAAGGCCAGTGCGCTGTGGCTCGCCACGTCCGCCACCGTGGAGCCGGGCCAGCAAGTGCAGACGGCCATTCGGCTAATTCACGATGCGCCATGGCACACTTACTGGATCAATCCGGGTGAGTCCGGCATTCCCACCCGCGTAGAGTGGAAACTGCCGCCCGGTTGGAAATCGAGCGGTCTGCTGTGGCCGGTGCCTATCCGCTTCCACACCAGTGGGCTCGCGGGATTTGGATACGAGGGGGCGACGTGGTTTCCTGTGACGCTTACTGCGCCGGATGACTTTGTCGGGGAGGCTCGCTTGTCTGCGACTTTGTCATGGCTCGCGTGCAGCGAGCAGGGATGCGTCCCCGGCGAGGCGAAATTGCAGCTCGATTTACGTGCCGGAAAACCCAGCGCAAGCAATGACCAAACAGTGATTTTGCAGGCGCATCAGCGACTTCCAAAAACCCGCGATGGCCTCCGGCTGGAAGTTCGCGAGGAAAAGGAAATGCTGATCATGACAATCACGCACAGTTCTGGAGAGGTACCAGATTTGTCAGCCAGCCGCGTGTTTCCCGCCACGCCAAATGTGATCGCCGCCGACGCAGTGCCGATTTTCAAACCGCAGGGAGACCGCTGGATCGCGACGGCCAA
>JBGSLX010000251.1:0-3083 GCA_041740475.1 Akkermansiaceae bacterium
TGCGCGGCCATTACGGAGTGAATGTCTTTGTAAACGCCCGGTACTTCATCCAGTCCGGCGGAGAGCAAATCGACGCCGCGTTCCTTGAGCAGCTTTTTGGTGCCGCTCCAGGTGAACGATTCCATTGCCTTTTTGCGGCTCATCACGCGGCCCGCACCATGTGAGGCGCTGTGGAGCGAGGCAGGTTCACCTTTTCCGCGAACGAGAAACCCCGGACTCGCCATCGAGCCGGGAATGATGCCCAACACGCCGGTGCCTGCGGGCGTCGCGCCTTTGCGGTGAACGACGAGTTCTCTCTCCACGCCGCCGATGACGTGGGTTTCTTTCCAGGCAAAGTTGTGGTGGTTTTCGATATCGAGCATGACGCGAACTCCGACTTTTTTCGCGATGTGCTTGTGGATGAGGTCGTGATTGGCGGCGGCGTAGCGGCCCATCAGGTTCATGGCTTGCCAGTATTCTTGACCGTCCTCTTCATCGAGCGCGAGCCATGCCAACTGTTTGAGTTCCTTCGGCAAACTGGTGCGGCGGGCCATCGCGCGCTTGCTGTAAACGTCGCAAACTTTCGCGCCAGTCCCGCGCGATCCCGAGTGGCTCAGCAGCGCGAGGTATTCGCCGGGCGGAAATCCGAGCGAGTCGTCAGTCACGGTAAACGCGCCGAATTCCACGAAATGATTGCCGCTGCCGCTGGTGCCGAGCTGTTTCCATGCTTTGTCACGCAGTTGCTTGGTTACCGGAGAAACGCTCCAATCGGCGTCCATCACGTCGTGGTCGCAACGTTGTTTGAACTCTGCGCCGATGCCGAAACGGGTCTCGTTTTCAAGGATGTTTGCCAACCGGTCGCGTTGACCGGGAATGGTGTTAGCCTTGCGATCGTAGATCGAGAGTTTCATTCGACAGGCGATGTCAACACCCACGGCGTAGGGAATCACGCAATTTTCTGTGGCAAGAACGCCACCTATGGGCAGGCCGTAACCTGGGTGCGCGTCCGGCATCAATGCGCCCGCCACGGCCACAGGTAGAGCGCAGGCGTTCGCCATTTGCTTGATAGAGTCTGCCTCAAGGTCGGTGCCCCATTGCTGCCATGGTGCCAGCTCTGCACGCGGCGTGTAGGCCGGGCGATAGAGAGCTCGCGCTAGAGAAGATCGCATTGCATCGTCCAAGAATGCAGATGGATCCGCGATGATTTGGGAAATGTCTTCCGCCATGGTGGCTCCATCGTTTCCAGCGGCGATGAACTGAAGCATATAGGCGTGAGCACACTGCATCGCCTCGCCCTCGGGCACGCCATGCTGGATCAAGTCTTTGGTTTTCATGGTGTCGAGCGATGGAAAAATGCCGTCGGATTAGGAAGTGAAGTGAGCTTTCTTTTTCCATTACTCGAATGGGCGGCTCAGTGGAATCACAGAGTTTGCCACCGCTTGAGCAAGCAGCGCTGGCGATCCATTGAGCGGCTCAGACCGCTGCCTTGATCAGAGTTTTGCGTGTCAAGAATGTCACAAAGAACAACGAGCTATCGCAGGAGAAATGGAAAAGCTGCGCCCTGCATCTCATACATTATGAAGTTACACACCATCACCACACTGTTCACTGCGCTCTATTTTGCGCATTCCGCCCACGCCCTGACGCCAGGGAGCATCGCCTTTACTGGCTACAATTCCGATGGAGATGACGACCTTTCCTTCGTCGTCTTGGAGGACATTCCAGCCAACACAGTCATCTATTTTACCGACAACGAATGGAATGGAACTGCATTCGCTGATACTGCGGAATCATTCTGGTCATGGACCAACCCAAGCGTAACCCCCGCTGGGACAGTGATTAAGATGGATAGCATTAACACAGCATCCATCATCACTAATCTTGGTGCTGCCACCTTCGGCTTCGCGCCGAACAAAGGTGTCGCCACCAGTAATGAGGCAATACTCGCTTATCTGGGCACGAACGAATCGACGCCCACCACTTTCCTCGCTGCCGTCGGCAATGACACTTTGGCCAACACTGGTAATGTTCTCACCGGCACTGGACTAGTTGAAGGAACCTCTGCGATCTTCATCTCAGGAGATGAAGATGTGATGGCCTACAACGGTGCTCGCAGCGGCGAGGCTTCATTTGCTGCTTACTCTACATTAATTAATAACACGGCGAATTGGATCACTGAAGATGCCACCGGAGATCAGCACAACAATGGCATGGCACCGGATACACCATTCGATGTCAGCCCCTTCACCATCGGCGCTGCTCCATCCGTCACCGTCGAGATCGAAGCTTCAGTTTCTGCCGCCGAAGGTAACTCGGGAAGCACATCGCTAAACTTTGCAGTCAGTCGCTCGATTGATGCCTCCGCGTTTTCGGTGGACTACGCCATTACTGGCGGCACCGCGACATCTGGCACGGATTTCACCCCACTGGCCAGTGGCACTCTGAATTTCACCTCTTTCAGCGGTCCGCTTGTGCAAAACATCACGGTGGATGTTCTGGGTGATGAGGAAATTGAGTCCAATGAGACGGTCATCATCACCCTCAGCAACTTGGTGCAAACGTCCGGCACTACCGGTCTCGGAAATGTCACAGGCACTGGCACCATCACCAATGACGATGTCGTTCCAGTCACCTATCCTGCGAGCGGCACTCTCACTTCCACCGTGCTGGGCAGCATCCCACTCGACGGTTCGGAAATCCCAGCCTTCGACCCTGCATCCAAGCGGGCTTTTGCTTCGTCGGGTGTCGGCATCCAAGTCGTCAATCTCACAAATCCCTCCTTGCCGACAGAGCTTACCACCATCGAGCCAGCCACGCTGGGTGTCCCGGGTCTCACCAGTAACGATGTTTCCTCCATCACTGTCCGCAAGGGCACCGGTGGAAATCCAAGCATCCTCGCCGCAGCGATCATCAATAGTCCTGATAAAACCAACAACGGCCACGTCGTTTTTCTCAACGCCGCGACGGGTGCGCTGATTGGCTCCACCGTTGTAGGAGCGGTTCCTGACCACATCGCCTTCACCCCAGACGGCACCAAGTTGCTGGTTTGTAACGAAGGCGAGCTTGCTGGAAGCAACGCGACCATTCCAGACGACGGTCCCATG
>JBGSLX010000252.1:0-9647 GCA_041740475.1 Akkermansiaceae bacterium
ATAACCAAACCCAACATCCTGCTCATCATCGCCGATGACATGGGCTACTCCGACATCACCTGCTTCGGCGGTGAAGTCCAGACGCCGCACATCGACACGCTCGCCAAGAGCGGCATCCGCGCGACGAATTTCTACGTCGCCCCGACCTGCTCGCCCACGCGATCCATGCTGCTCACCGGCTGCGACCACCATGTGGCGGGTTTCGGGAACATGGATGAACTCGCCGGGCCGAAACAGAAGGGGCAGCCCGGCTACGAGGGCTATCTGAACAGCCGCGTCGTGCCGATGGCGAAGCTGTTGCGCGAGGCGGGTTATCACACCTACTGGGCGGGAAAATCCCATATGGGCTACGATCCGTCCCAGTGGCCGGCGGCGATGGGGTTCGAGCGGGATTTCACACTGCTGCAAGGCGGCGGCAGCAACTGGAGCGACATGACCTATCCGAACCCAGCCCACCCGAAGCTGACCTTCACGCTCAACGGCAAGCCGCTCGACAAGCTGCCGGACGATCACTTTTCATCGGAGGCCTACACGGACTTCATCATCAAGAGCAACGAGGAGCACAAGGCGGACGGCAAACCGTTCTTCGCCTACCTGAGCTTCCAAGCGGTGCATTCGCCCTTCGCCGCGCCGGATGATTGGCTCGAAAAATACAAGGGCGTTTACGACAAGGGCTACGATGCCATCCGGGCGGAGCGCCTCGCGCGCATGAAGGAACTGGGCATCGTCAGCAAGGAGACGGCGCTCTCACCGAGGTTGCCGACGATTCCCGCGTGGGACGACCTTGCACCGGAGCAGAAAAAACTCTCCGCCCGCCGCATGGAGGTCTATGCCGCGATGCTGGCCAACATGGATCATCACATCGGTCGCTTGGTGGATCATCTCAAACAAACGGGGCAGTATGAGAACACGGTGGTGGTTTTCCTCTCGGACAACGGGGCGGAACCCGTGGAGCTTGGCGCCCTCGTCGAAACGGTTTTCAGCGCGGAAGCCAAAAAATGGTACTTCGATCAATTCGACACCCGCATCGAGAACATGGGCCGCAAAGGATCTGCCATGGACTACGGCGCCGCCTGGGCGCAGGTCGGCTCGACTCCATTCCGCTTCTACAAGGCATGGACGGCCGAGGGCGGCATCCGCTCGCCCATGGTCATCGCGGGAGCCGGTGTGAAAAACGCGGGAGCGATAAAAACCGCCGTCATGCACGCGACCGATCTCGTGCCCACTTTCCTCGAACTCGCCGGAGCAAAGCATCCGTCCGAGACCGACAAGAAACTCGCGCCGCTGCGCGGCAAATCGCTCACCCCGTTGCTCACCGGCAAGACCGAAGCGGTGCGCACGGAAGAGGACTGGATCGGCGAGGAACTTTTCGGAAACCGCATGATCCGGCAGGGCGACTGGAAGATTTGCTACATCCAGAAAACGGCCGGCGGCAGCGGCGAGTGGCAGCTTTTCAACCTTAAGAACGATCCCGCCGAAACCAAGGATCTCTCCAAGCAGGAGCCTGAAAAAACGAAAGCGCTGCTCGCCCTGTGGGACAAATACCTCGAGGAGAACGGAGTGCTCCTCACCGATGACGGCCCCTTCAAGGCGAAGTGAACCCCAAGCAAATCCCGACCGTGAAATTCCCAACCATGAAAACCCAACTCTACCTCACCGGCAGAACATCCGGCCTGTCCACTAACTACGGTATCGACAAGTTCATCATCGAACTGAGGTGATATAACCAACCGAAGATATCATGAAAACAACGACCACCATCACCGCCCTCGCGCTCGCCGCCACAGCGCTCCACGCCCAAGAGGCTGATCTCGCACAGAAACTCGCGAACCCGATCTCCGACCTCATCAGCCTGCCCATCCAAAGCAACCTTGACTTCGGAGTTGGTCCTGGCGACGGCACGATCTCGCGCACCAACATCCAACCGGTCATCCCTTTTAGCGTTAGCGAAAATTGGAACCTGATCTCGCGCACCATCATCCCGGTGGTTGATCAAGAAGGCCTCGCACCCTCCGGCGACTCCCTCGACGAGTTCGGCCTCGGCGATGTGACCCAGAGCTTTTTCTTCTCGCCCAAGCAAAGCTCCCCCATCTGGGGCATCGGCCCCGTTTTTCTAGTCCCCACCGCCACCGATGAGCTGCTAGGAACCGAGAAGTTCGGCATCGGTCCCACGGCGGTGGTGCTCAAACAGGATGGCCCGTGGACGTATGGTGCGCTCGTCAATCATCTCTGGGACGTCGCCGGTGATGACAGCCGCGACTCGGTCAACGCAACGTTCCTCCAACCATTCCTCTCCTACATCCTTCCTACGAAAACCACACTGACCCTGAACACCGAGACCACCTACGACTGGTCCAACGATCAATGGACGGTGCCTCTCAACTTCCAAGTCTCCCAACTTTTCAAAGTCGGCAATCAACCCCTGCAAGCTTTCGTCGGTGCCCGCTACTACGCCGAGAAACCCGACAACGGTCCAGAATGGGGCATCCGCTTCGGCCTGACCTTCCTGTTTCCAAAATAGAAGATCATTGCATTCCGGTGCGCAAATTCTCCTCGTTCCTGAAAGACCATACCATCGCTAATCCATGAAAACCATCATCGCATCCACACTCCTGCTCTCCGCCATTCCGGCCATGGCAGGCACCACCGCACCGTCCATTGACAACGCTGATTTGGTCGCCACCACCGACTCCGGCTGGCGGGTCAGCGCTTCCATGTATGGTTGGACCACCCGTCTTGATGGCGACATGACAATTCACGGCACCACCATCCCGGTGGATGTCCCCTTCAACAAGATTTTCGACAACCTCAAGTTCACCTTCATGGGACTCGTGGAGGTCGGCCATGGCAAATGGAGTTTCATGTCCGATGTCTTCTACGCCAAGCTGGAGCCTTCGGTCTCCGCCCCCGCCGCCACCTTCGACTCCCAGATCGAACAATTCATCGGCAACTTCGCCGTGTTCTACAACGTCGTGAAAACCCCCACGTCACGCTTCGACGTTTACGGCGGTGCCCGCGTCAACTGGATGGAAACCGACGTAGATATCCAAGGCAAAGGGCCGCTCGGTAAAAACTTCAGCGAATCCGGCGACGATACCTGGGTGGATCCCATCATCGGATTCCGCGTTCATCATGATCTCACAGACAAGTTCTTCGTCCGTGCATTGGCCGACATTGGTGGCTTTGACATCTCGTCAGACCTCACGTGGCAGGCCATGGCCTCGCTCGGATATCGCATCAACGAAAAGGCATCCGTGGGCCTAGGCTACCGTGCCATCAGCACCGACTACACCAGCGGAGATACCACCTACGACGTCACCAGCCATGGCTTGCTGCTGGGATTGGAATACCGATTTTGAATAACAACTCCTAAAGCACTGTCTCGAACCTAATTTCACACAGTGATGCCAGCGCGGCGTCAATCGCCGCTCGCAGGTAGTAATCGCCGATTCAGCCTCCTTCACGATGGCGTCTAGCTCGCCACGCGAGCGGGACTCGCGCAGTCTTTTCACGGTAACAATTTCCTCGGCGCGCGTCAGAGCGGCGATGAGTTGGAGAGCCTTCGCATCGTCACTGCAATCGGTGATGTCGTCGCCGAACCCGGGATTGCCGGGTGAGCGGAACGAGACGCCGTGCCGCCGTCTTGGCCTTCTTGCCCGCAATCTCGATGTGGCCGCGATCCCACTTGATGTCTTCCCATTCCAGACGGTGGATTTCCGCCGAGCGGATGCCGGCAAAGGCACCGATGGCCAAGAGTGACAGGATGCGGGCGTGGGCGATGACATGCATGCGGCGGTTTTCCGGTCGGGATGCAGATACCCCTGCCGCTTGGCGAAACCGAACATGGTGACGATGTTGCGGCGGATGCCGTTTCTGCTAACCGACTCCAGTGTCTTGAGTCCGTACAGATAGCCATTCACATGAGCCACCGTGACATCGGCGCTTTCTCCGCTGACTTTTGCGGTGAAGCCTTTGCGATGGATCTTGGCGTTGCGGACGTTGGCGTCACTCACACCCTTGCAGCGGAGTGATTCAACGAACTCATCGGCAACATGGGCCACCTTGCGGGACGGGAAAAAGTCGGTGCGGTTGGCGGCATAGAACCGGACGGCATCGGCCAGCGGAATCGGGCCCGCCGTCTTGCGTGCGCTGGCCCATTCCTCGACGGCGGCGACCAGTTCAACGCCATGCTGTCGCACCACGCCCTCGCAGTGGCGAAGGATCTCAATGTCGTGTCACCTCGTCACCGAGGGACCAGCCGTTGGTGAGTCTCACGCTGATTTTGCTGGGCGACCATCTTCGCCCCGTCCATGCAGGCAAAGCATCGCGTGCGGCGACGACCGCCTTCCTTTCAGCAGACGGTGTTCTGTGGGTAGCCGTTTTTCCGGATGATCGGGTAGATACGGACCGTGGCGGCACCCCTGCCGATGATCACGGTTTCCTTGGTTTTTTGACGCTTCTTCGGTTCCATCAAGGATGGCTCCGAAGACAACGATTTGCTTGATTTCTTGTCGGAAATCGCATCTCTGACTGCGGTCAGCAGGTCCAATGGTGCTGATACGGAGTCACTTGCAGGATTACTCCTGACATCTCCGCCAATCCTAGCTTCTATCATTCTATGGTCCCGGAAATTTCGGCGTGCGAGACGCGTCCCTCATGTGTCGAACCGATCACTTTTCGGCCGATCTACATGGAACGCGTTTGGGGCGGACGTGAAATCGAGCGTGTTTATGGTCGCGAACTTCCAGATGCCGACCAACCGTTCGGCGAATCTTGGGAAATCGTGGACCGCGAGGATGCGCAATCGGTCGTCAGCGAGGGGCCGCTAGCCGGGAAATCACTGCACGAATTGTGGACCACGCAGCGAGTTGAAATTTTCGGCGAGGGTTACGAAAATCATCCACGTTTCCCGATCCTCATCAAAGTTTTGGACGCGCGCGACGACCTCTCGATCCAAGTGCATCCGCCGACGCAGCTCGCGGCTGGACTGAGCGGCGAGCCGAAAACCGAGATGTGGTTCATCGCCGATTGTGATGCTGGCGCGAAACTTTATGTCGGATTGAAACACGGAGTCACTCGTGCGGATTTCGAGCGAGCGATTGCCGATAGCACCGTCGAGGATTGCGTTCATGCGATTGAACCCGAAGTCGGCGACTCGATTTTTATTCCATCTGGCCGCCTGCATGCGATCGGCGCGGGCTTTCTGATTCACGAAATTCAGCAAAACTCGGACACCACTTACCGTGTTTTTGATTGGAATCGCTGTGGACTCGATGGCAAGCCGCGCGAGCTGCACGTCGCAAAATCACTCGCAAGCATCGACTTCGAGGACTTCGAGCCGACGATGGACAACCCACAAGACGAGACGCTCGCAAGCTGCGAGTTTTTCAGGACGGACCGCAAATCGCTGGAGACTGGAGAAGAGATTTCCAATCCACATACCGGAAAATTTTCGATCCTTTCTGTCGTCGAAGGTGAGCTTGAAAGTCGCGCTGGGAGAGGATTTCAAAAAGGAGATTTCATTCTGCTGCCCCGCGACGCCGCGCCATTGACGGCAAAATCAGCGACGACTGTGTTGCAAGTGACCCTGCCCGACTGACGAATTGGAGCGCGAAATTGATTGGCTTAAGGGACAAAAGTGTCCCCACTCCTTATCTTGCAGCGGCGATTACGGCTTCGGTGGTGATGCCGAGTTCCTTGAAAACGGTGTTTCCGGGAGCGCTCATGCCGAAGCGGTCGATGCCGATGACTTTGCCTGCGGTGCCGACATATTTCCACCAGAGACCCGTTACGCCCGCTTCGATGGCCACGCGTTTGGTGCAGGCGGCGGGAAGCACACTTTCGCGATAGGCGGCGCTTTGGCGTTCAAATAGTTCGAAACACGGCAAAGAAACGACGCGCACGCCATCGCCGAGTTCAACAGCGGCAGCCATCGCATATTGTACTTCCGAGCCAGACCCCATGAGGATCGTAGTGAGCTCGCTAGTTTCTTTTTTCACAACGTAGCCGCCACGCAAAGTCCCGTCGCGGCGCTCTTCCACGCTGAGCTCGTTCATCAGCGGAATTGCTTGGCGAGTGAGAATCAGCGCGGTCGGGCCATCGGTGCGAGCCATCGCCGCGATGAATGCGCCCGCCGTTTCTTCGGCATCGCCGGGGCGGATGACGTCGAGATTGGGAATCACGCGCAAGCCGCTGACCGTTTCCACCGGCTGGTGGGTCGGGCCGTCTTCACCAACGCCCACGGAATCGTGAGTGAAAATATAAGTCACCGGCAGATGCGCCAGCGCCGCGAGACGGATCGAGCCGCGCATGTAATCGGCGAAAACGAGGAAGGTCGCACCAGAAGCGCGGAAAATGCCCTCGTAGGCGATGCCGTTGCAAATCGCGCCCATCCCATGCTCGCGGATGCCGAACCAGATGTTGCGTCCCAGCGGATTGGCTGCGGAAAAGTCACCGCCGTCCTTGATGTAGTTTTTGGTCGAGCCGAAAAGGTCCGCACTGCCAGTGAGAAACGTGGGCAGCGCTTTGGCCACGGCGTTGATCACCGTGCTGCCAGCGGAACGAGTGGCGTCTTTGTAATCGGCAGGGAACGCTGGGATTTTGTCGGTGAGATCGACTGGAACCGCCTTGGCGAGGCCTTCAGTGAGTTCCTCGGCGAGCTCTGGATTTGCCTTGGACCAGGCGTCGTATGTCGTTTGCCAGGCTTCGAACGCCGCTTGACTGGCGATTTTTTTGTCGTCGAAAAACGCGCGGGTTTCAGCGGAAACGTAGAAATGCTCGTCGGCTGGCAGTCCGAGACCGACACGGGCCGCATCGGAAAACTTCGCGCCACCTTCGCCGTGGCCTTTGGCAGTTCCGGCCACTTCCGGGATGCCTTTGCCGATGATCGTCTTGGCAATAATCACCTTGGGACGACCATTTTTGTCGGCTTTTGCCGTGTTGATGGCAGCAGCGATGGCGACGAGGTCGTGACCATCAACAGTCACCGCATCCCAGTTTTGCGAAGCGAAGTAGGCCTCTGCATTTTCGCTCTGCGTGACATCCGCCATGGCGTCGAGCGTGACGTCGTTGGAGTCGTAAATGAGCACCAAGTTATCGAGGCCATTGTGTCCAGCGAAGGCGATGGCTTCTTTGGCGACGCCCTCTTGCAAGCAGCCGTCGCCCATCAGCGCGAAGATGTGGTGGTCGAAAATGGTGTGTTCCGCAGTGTTGTAGCGAGCAGCAGCGCGTTTTCCTGAGAGCGCGTAGCCCACGGCATTGCCCACGCCCTGACCGAGCGGGCCGGTGGTCGCCTCGACTCCCGGTGTTTCCGCGTATTCCGGGTGGCCCGGCGTGATCGAATGGAGCTGGCGGAAATTTTTCACATCGTCCCGGCTCACTGCGTAGCCCGAGAGGTGCAGCCAGCCGTAGAGAAACATCGAGCCGTGGCCTGCGGAGAGAATGAATCGGTCGCGATTGAGCCATTTCGGCGCGTCTGGGTAGTAGCGCATCGACTCGCCGAAAAGCACCGCGCCGATCTCAGCGGAGCCGAGTGGCAGGCCGAGGTGGCCGGAATTGCAGGCGTGAACGGCATCGATTGCGAGACCGCGGGCCTCGTTTGCAGCTAGGGAAAGTTGAGTCGTGTTCATGGTTGAAATGTCATGCTGCGATGGTTCAACCGCAGTCAGCGCGAGCGTGTGAAGTCCCATTCCAGATGACAAGCCGTGATTGCCCAGAATCTTGCTGCTTTCACACTCGGGAAGAAATTGAATCGCAGAGCCGCAATGGTCGTAAAGTTCTTCAATTGGAGCGCGAAATTCATTCCGCATCCGTCTTCACTTCCTTTGCGCCAACTCCGCGATTTTTTGCGGCTTTGCGGTGAAAATGAAGCTGCATTTTCAATCATGCGAATCCACCGAATCGATGTAAGCGATGATCGATGGAATGGCGGCCTCAAGCATCGCCGCGACTTCTTCATAGGCGGCAGGCCCCATGCCGATGGGATCCGGCACGTCGATTCCTTGCCGTTTGTCGGTGATGCCAGAAAACTCGCGAATCAGGTAAAACTTGTCGGCATGCTCTGGGAATGAAGCTTCGAGCGCAGCCAGATGCCCCTCCGTCATGGCAAACACATGGCTGGCCGATTCTAAAATCTCGGCGGAAACGAGGCGGCTTTTGAACCCGTCCAGTGTGGCATCACGCTTTTTGAGCGCTTCGAGAGTTTCGCGGCTGGCGGAAGTTCCTTTGGACGCGGCCACTCCAGCAGAACTCACCGAGAAATCACTTCGCCCGCCCAAAGCCTTGCGACAAAGCCCCTCGGCCATCGGACTGCGGCAAGTGTTTCCTGTGCAAACGAAAAGCAAATGCTTGGGTGCGGACATCGCGGCGGAGACTGGACACTCATCAGGCACTCGTCAAACCGCAAGCACGCCAGATTTTCCGAAGTGAGAGCCAAAAAAACGCCCGGTCCCCAAGACGGGAACCGGGCGCATGGGTCGTAGAAGAATTACTTAGCGGACATTGGCACCGGAGCAGGCGATTGTTGCGGTGCGGAGCTTGGGCAGCAAGAAGCAGCGAACAATGAAGCAGCGGCGGCGATCACGACAAGTTTAGCGATTTTCATAGTAGTGTATCAGTTTGGTTGGTTATCTCGGTTTCTTAACCATCTCGCAGATGGTCAACGCGCGGAGACTGTCTGACCAGTTTTTGAAGTGCAAGCTTGGAATCCTACCTGCAAAGCACTTCTTCTGCACCAGATTCAAGGTTGTCGCTGATGCCGAGATGCGGTTATTTCGACCACAATGATCCTGCCGAAACTCTCGTTCTGGACGAATCCATGAAACTCCTACTCATCGGTCACGGCTATCTCGGCACAGCGGTCACGCACACTTTCCTCGCTGCCGGCTGGGAAGTCATCCCCGTTTCCCTAACTGGCGGCGAAGGGGTGCTGGCTTGTGATGTCTCAGATCGCAGCGCCGTCGAATCACTTCCCGCGGCAGATTTCATTGTCCACTGCGCCGCATCGGGCCGTGGCGGCGCGGAGGCTTATCAAAAAGTCTATGTCGATGGCTGCCGGAATCTCGCAGAAGTCTTTCCCGGAAAACCGCTGCTTTTCACCTCCAGCACCTCGGTTTACCAACAAATCGACGGCTCAGTGGTCACCGAGGACAGCGAAACCACCCCGGATCGCGAAACCGGGCGTCTGTTGCTCGAAGCGGAGCGCATCACGCTCGCTGCGGGTGGCATTGTCGCGCGGCTTTCTGGAATCTACGGCCCAAGCCGCAGCGTGATCCTGAAAAAATTCCTGACCGGCGAGGCGGTGATCGAAGAAGACGGTCGGCGTTTCCTCAATCAAATCCACCGCGACGATGCCGCCCGCGCGATCCTCCACCTCGCCAACGATTCCGGGGAACGGGCGACCCGCCCGTTTTTTCACAGCCACGCCGGAGAAATCTACAACGTCTGCGATTCATCTCCGCTCACCCAGCTAGCTTGTTACCAGTCACTTGCAGAAATTTTCCAGAAACCTCTACCACCCAGCGGCCCACGCGATCTCACCCGCAAGCGCGGCTGGACTCACAAACAAGTCTCCAACGCCAAACTCCGCGCCACCGGCTGGCAACCAGCATTTCCCAGCTTCATCAATGCGGTGCAGGGAATTGAAAGAA
>JBGSLX010000253.1:0-2619 GCA_041740475.1 Akkermansiaceae bacterium
ATAATGAATCACCGGATTTTTCTGCGATTCGCAGTAAGCGCGTTCTTCGGGCGTGAAGATTTTAGCGAGAAATGGCTCACCATGGCGCTCGATGGAGCTGGCGAAACGCGCCACTTCCACCACGTCGATGCCGATGCCGAAAATGCGCATGATTTTAGAAGAGAAGAATTTGAACCACGGAAGGCGCGGAAATCACGGAAAGTGAAGAGTTTGGAGGATGAATCAAGGAATGGAACGCCACTTGATGACTTTCCGTGCCTTCGGTGTGTTCCGTGGTCGTTTTTTCAAAACGGGTAAGTCGCCATCAGGTTTTTCATTTCGCGCACGGCAGCCGTCAGGCCCACGCGCATCGCTCGGGCGACGATGCTGTGACCGATGTTGAGCTCGACCAAATGCGGCACGGTCCAGAGCTGGGTGAGGTTGAGGTAATTGATGCCGTGACCCGCATTGACTTGCAGTCCGGCGGCGTGAGCGGCGGTGGAAGCGTCGATCAAGCGCTGGATTTCCATTTCCAACTCGCCGTGCTGGGCGTTGGCAAAACAACCGGTGTGCAGCTCGATGATTTCCGCCCCGCTCTCGGCTGCGGCTTGCACCTGCTGCAAGTCGGGGTCGATGAATAAGCTGACTAAGATGCCCGCTCCGTGAAGTTCCGTGACCGCGCTGCGAATGCGCTCGAAGCCGCCACAGACGTCCAGCCCGCCTTCGGTCGTCAGTTCTTCGCGCAATTCGGGCACTAGACAGCAAAAGTGCGGGCGCATTTTGAGCGCGAGCGCGAGCATTTCCTCGGTCACGCCCATTTCCAAATTCAGCGGCAGTGGAACCTCGGCATGAACCAAAAACGCATCCGCATCCTGCATGTGGCGGCGGTCGCCACGGACGTGAAGCGTGATCGAATCCGCACCGCCAGCCAGTGCGTCCTGCGCCGCGACCAGCGGGCTGGGCTCGGCATTATGAGAATCCGGAGTCCGCGCGTAGCGGACTTGGCGCAAAGTGGCGACGTGATCGATGTTAACTCCAAGCAGCAAGGGCATGCGTGGCCTTAACGCCTGAAAGACCCGCCCGCAAGAGTCACTTCGGCAGGCGGGGCGGGTGAAATCAGGGTTGCCACGCTGGCGGGGAGCGATAGCCTGCCGCGAGATTATGATCGTTGCTCCTAAAATACGCGGATTCATCTGCACCACTGCGCATCCAGACGGCTGCGCCAAACACGTTGCCGAACAAATCGCCGTGGTGAAAAACCGTGGCCCCATCGCCAATGGCCCTCGCAAAGTGCTCGTGATCGGTGCCTCCACGGGTTACGGGCTGGCCTCACGCATCGCCACCGCTTTTGGCTGCCAAGCGGCCACCATTGGCGTGTTTTTCGAGAAATCTGGCGATGCCGAGAAGTGCGCGACCGCGGGCTGGTATAACACCGCCGCGTTTGAAAAAGAAGCCGCCGCAGCCGGACTTTACGCTCGTTCGTTCAATGGCGACGCCTTTTCCGATGAAATCAAAGCCGAAGTGATCGCCGCGATCAAAGCGGATCTCGGCCAAGTCGATTGCATCGTTTACAGCCTCGCCTCACCGCGCCGCACTCATCCGAAAACTGGGCAAGTCCTGAGGTCGGTGCTCAAACCGATCGGTGAAAGCTACACCAACAAGAACCTCAACACCGCGACTGGCGTGGTCGATGAAATCACCATTCAGCCCGCCGAGGGCGACGACGTCGCAGAAACCATCGCCGTGATGGGTGGCGAAGATTGGGGAATGTGGATCGATGCCCTGCTTGCGGAAAACCTGCTCGCTCCCGGCGTGCAAACGTTTGCCTATTCCTACATCGGGCCAGAACTCACATGGCCGATCTACAAAAACGGCACCATCGGCCAGGCGAAGGAAGATCTTGAACGCGTCCAGCGTGAGCTCGATGAAAAGCTCGCTCCGCTCTCTGGCAAGGCGTGGGTCTCGGTGAACAAAGCGCTCGTCACTCAAGCCAGCTCAGCCATCCCAGTCGTGCCGCTTTACATATCGTTGCTCTACAAAGTGATGAAAGCGGACGGCACTCACGAAGATTGCATCGAGCAAATGGATCGACTTTTCCGCGACCGCTACACCGATCCACGCCCAGATGAAGTCGGGCGCATCCGCGTCGATGACTGGGAAATGGACCCGAAAGTCCAAGTGCCAGTGATCGCCAACTGGCACAAGGTCAACTCAGAGAACCTCGCAGAGCTGGCGGATTTGGAGGGTTACGACTCCAGTTTCATGCGGCTTTTCGGCTTCGGCCTCGATGGCGTGGATTACGAAGCGGATACAGACATCGCGTTGAAAATTCCGTCGATTGATTGAGTCGGAGGCGGTTCTGAAATTCGAACTCGCGGTCGCTGCTTCGGCATCATTCGTCATCACACACAACGTCAGCGATTTTCAGGGTTCGGACTCGATGGGAGTTCGCGCCATCACACCAGCAACCGCATTAGATTTGATCCGACCATGACGACTTTATCGATCCGTGTTCCCGACTCCCTCCATCGTGCGATTAAAGAGCTCGCGACGAAGGATGGCTACTCCATGAATCAATTCATGATTACAGCAGCAGCAGAAAAGCTCTCTGCAATGGAGACGGTTGATTACCTTCGACAA
>JBGSLX010000254.1:0-16104 GCA_041740475.1 Akkermansiaceae bacterium
TCGCAGACACCGTCCAACCCACCCGCATCATACGCGGCTTGGATCATGGGACGCAGGGCTTTGGCTCGGTCACTCAACATTTGCTGAAATCAATACGCAGAAATTTACTTAAGTTTTCTTAAAGACCTGAATAGTTACAAAATATTGTGAAATAATTACTCTGATATATTTTACGCAAAAAAATAATCGCGAATTTTGCTACCCGATCAATCACATTAAGCATAGCTTAATACAACTAAATATTGATTAACGATTGATATATGGGACCAGACCTTTCAATTCGATAACAATCGTGACCATACTATTTAAAAATAAATATTTGAATCGTAGCATTGCATATTCATATCAGTATGACCGCTGCAATACGGGACATTTCACTACAGATCAATCCTTAAACAATTGTTTACTAATATGACACACATATGAACTAGGTTGCAAGTTCATTACTCAAGCGCGATGAGAATGAACCAAGAAACGAATACGCAATCACGTATATCAGCTCCGAGAGTTTAAGCTTGTGAAGCAATGGATAATAAATATTTTCTGAGTATTAAGCCTGTGATCTTTTGAAGAGAATGATTAGTTACTCTAATTTAGAAGACAGGTTAAATTGATAAAATCCAATAACAAAACAAACCCAAAAAAATGATCAAAACCAAACCCAAGTTACCATGTACATACCCAAAATGTATCTTAAAAATGCTACTAGGACATGTTGCCATGTTGTCACCTCTGTATGGTCAAGTATTTAATAATAACATCGGTGTATATAATGCGATTCCGAACTCAAACTCAATCACTTCAGACCAATACAATGTTGAAGTAAGTCACACCGCTACTGGTCCTTGGCGGAGCGTTCAGGTATTGCAAACTAAGGCTATCGAGTCAGACACTTATACCAGCCAGCAATATGCGGGGTATGACAAATACAAGCGCTACTACTCCAATATTTGGGGATGCTCTCATAGTTATGCGAACTTTGTAGTGAATGCGAACTTCCATGTCCGTGTCTCAAAAAAATCGGGAGGAGCTTTCAACTCAGCCACAAAAGCGTATCCAGCAGACAAGGTAATCAATCCTAGTTTACAGGTTGGAAATATCTATTTTCAATTCGAAATGCGACAAGCTGCAAACGTGGTAATCGACGTTGACGGCGTAACGGGCGCATTCGCAAATCCTAGCAATCAAAGCAACTCACCAGTCAGTCATGCGTTGTCAATCCACGCAAACCCGGTCTTGGATGGCGTTCCGAATGTGAGTGCTGCAAATGTGCTCACGATCCCCGCCTCAGGCGGCCAAGTCTTGAATGATCTGAAAGCTGCAATAGGAGTGCTTCCAACTGGTAAAGACACCGTTTATTTCGGAGCTGGCATTCACGATCTCGGTGCTGATTTTAAGATCAGAAAGGGAGTCAAATACTACATTCCGGGAGATGCCTATATCAATGGGACATTTAACAATCACCTAACCAACTACATTGGAGGAAGCAATTGGGAACAGAAGCCACTAGATATGGACGGTAATGACATCACAATATTCGGACACGGGACGATTTCGGGAACAAACTACGAACATTGGGGCTTGTCTAAAATCGACCGTTACCAAAGACCCCCTACTGACCCGAGTTTCGAGAATTTCACGGTGACATGGGATAATAGAGGCACTGTTCTACCCAACAACCCTAAGTTCACTTACGACACTGAAAATCAACGAAACAGTTATAAGAGAAAAGCCATCTCGATCATTGATGGTAACAAGGCGAAAGTCATGGGTGTGAATATCGTGGATCCAGGTAACCACTCAATTTATATGACTACAAAAACTAATAACGCTCTGACTGACCCGACATACCGCAATCTCGTATCATGGGTGAAAATCTTCGCATGGCGTGTGAATTCTGATGGTGGTGGCCATCAACAAATCGGTGCCAATTACAATTGTTTCTACCGTGTTCAAGACGATGGATATTACCCCAAGGGTTTTAATCTCAGTAATAATGTGCTGTGGTCTGACTCAAACGGAACCTCACTCAGACTGTCTGCTATCAATGAGATTCTATTGCCTCGCATGAGAATTGAAAACATTGACGCTGTGTTTAGAAAAAACATGGGCTGGAGTAGTTCAACAGTCATCGGCACTACCGCTCCAGACGATCTTGCACCCGTTTGGAATGGCTCTCTGACTGGGGGATACAATGCGAGTTTTGATAAATCTCAGAAACAAGTCACATTCTCAAATATCACCATTTCTGACCTAAGCCCGCATAAGCCTGTCATTAGTTTACAAGCTCAGGCGGGAACAAAACTTGGAAAGCTGGTGTTCGAGAATATCACCATTGCAAGCGCACTACCGAAGAATGTGATCCGTGCTCGGAAAGCCAGTGAAGAATCAGTCTCTGGCGTCACTGCCGCATCAAAAGGACTTTCGGATGGCATGATCTACGATATTACATTCAGAAACGTTCGCATAGCAGGAGTATTGGTGACAAATGCGAACTGGGACCAGTATTTCACCATCATGCATGGGAATACGGCACTCACGAAAACGCAATGGGAAGCAACGGGTCAAGCGCACCAGAGTTTCTTGTATAACATCAACTTCGGCGATGCGAGCGTGACCACACCCGTTTCAGCTCCGTTGAATCGCACTAGTTGGGTTGTTACATCAAGTCCTGTAGGTTCGGGCCATAACAACATCAAAGACAACAGTTTGACCTCACGATGGACGACAGGTGCCGCGCAAACGAATGGCCAGCACCTTCAGCTCGATCTGACCACACCCACCGAGTTTAACCGGATTGAGTTCGATCATACCAACAACCATTTCGACTATGCGCGTGGTTATGAAATTCGCGTTTCCAATAATGGCACCGATTGGGCAACAAGTCCTGTCATAGCGGTCTCGACGACTAACTCATTGAATGGCAAGAGTTCAATCTCGTTTGCGAATCAGACCGCAAGATACATCCGGATCACCCAAACAGGCAGTGCAGGTAATTCTACTGGCATTAGCGCGAAATGGTGGAGCATTTCGGAGCTTAACTTATTCAAAGACCTGTAATCGAAGCTCAGGACGCAAAGGGCTGATCAACCTGCACACCCCACTGATTTCATCTTTAGAGATAGGCTAGGTGGACGGCGATCGCATCTTTGGGAGAGGGTTTCGATCCTCTCCCAAAACTGTTAGTGAAAAGGATCACCAATACTTCTAAGAAATTTTCGAATGAAAAGCTGCCAGAAAAAAAAGCGACCTGTGCGTTGGTATCATTTGTGGAGTCATTTGAGTTTAATCATTTTGTTCTGCGGAATTGGCTGGATCGTTTACCGCAACGGCAAGGAAGACGGAGCCAATGATCGCGCAAATTTAGATCATCAGATGTCTCCTTATCTGGGTCGTCAACAAGTGAGAGCGGACGCTAGCAAGGCTGATGTTAAAGAATTACCATCGAAGAGAAGACAACATGACATAAAAGTAAGTGAGCTCAATTCATCACAAGTGGAGACGGCACTCTCAGCAATGACGCATGATCAGCTTATGGCTGACAAAACCCAGAAGTTGATCATTTCGTGGGCTAGTGCCGATCCTCACGATGCGAAACGGTGGGTCATGGGAATCGGCAATGCTCAGCTTCGGCAACCATTGGCTCAATATGTTGCGATAGGCATCGCGAAGACCGATCCGCATGCAGCGGCACTATTTGTGGTGAATGATTTTCTTCCGGGCAATCAACAAGACGAATCTTTGGTTGCCGTTGTGAGCGAATGGGCCAAGCACGATCCGGATGTGGTCGCCAAATGGCTCATTGAATTCCCTCAAGATTCCATGGGTGGTAATGCCATAACGGCTTTAATCTCCATCTGGACAGAGAAGGACTTTCAGGCGTCTGGGGATTGGTTGTCTTCTTTACCGCCAAGTAAGTTTAAAAATACCGGCTTGGTTGCATATATTAATGCTGTGCGCCGATTCGATGAAAATCGGGCGAAGGATTTTGAGCAAATGATAAACATTCACCTTTAGCTAACATGAATACTTAGTATGCGACATAAAACGAGGGACCAATTCTTCATCAACAGAACTTCGAATCTCGATTACGTTGGTGTCTAGCGTCTGGACACCGCCGCGTTTCCAAGCTTTTTGATGCAGGAAACAAAAAAACACCGACCCGCAGAAACGGATCGGTGTTGAGAAAAGCGAGACTTATGTTTATGGAAGCAAATTGATCGCCCGAGATTGCTTGATGGCATTGGTGATCTTGCGATGAAGTTTCGCAGATACGCCAGTGACGCGGCGTGGTAGAATTTTACCGGTTTCTGAAGTGAACTTGGTGAGAAGATCCGGGTTCGTAGGGATCACCTGCTCCGCTGGGATGTCATGGCGGCGGCGCGGCATTTGCCGGTTGGCCTTGCGGAAATTGATACGACGTTGAACAGTTTTTGGCTCGGACATGGGATTAATAATCAGCGGAGTTCGCGGTGTAGGGTGCGACGTTTGAGGAAATGGTTGAACTTCACTTTCTCGAGACGTCCGGGAGTGCGGAGGCTCTTCTTATTGCGAGTGGTTACGTAACGTGAAGTCGGTTTACCTTCGGCTTTCGCCTCAGTGCATTCTAAAATGATAATCTCTCGTGGCATGGATAAGTCTTTGGGGGCGGGATGTTGGTTTAATCTTCGTCTTCGTCAAGCGAAACCGACTCGGAATCTTCGTCTTCCATATAATTGCCACCGCTGAATCCTACTTCGTTGGATGGGCGGAAGCGGCGCTTGCCGTATTCTTTCTCCCATTGGGCTTGGCATTCCACAGTCAAACGAGCGAATGGAATGGCCTCGAGGCGCGCTTGAGGAATCTTGCGCGATGACATTTCGCAGATGCCGTAGTTTCCACTTTGAATGCGGCGCAGGGCTTGTTCGATCTCGTAGAGCGCGTCTTGTTCTTTCGCCAAAACAGAGAGTGCGAAATCGCGGTCATAGGCATCACTACCGGCATCACCTTGATGCTGTCCCGAGCCAGAAGCCTCAGAACCTTCCGGCGCATTGCGGATCGTGTCGCGGGTCATGCCAGACATTGAGTCCACCAAATCATCGCGTAGATCGAGAAGGCGCTGGCGTTGTTTTTGCACGAATGCTGGGCTGTGACTGCCATTGCTGCCCGGTGCCAGAATCGGGCCACTTGGCTCTGCGGGAGCTTTTGGCGGCACAAATGGCGGCTTTACCGGAGCTACCGGCACTGGCGTTTTTACCAACGTGGAGCGGCTTGAACTTGCTGTCGCTTTGGTGGAAGAAGAGGGTTTTGCAGGAGTTTTCACATCAGCAACCTTTTTGATCAGTGGTGCTGGCTCTGCCGTTTTTTCAGGGAGAACTATTTTTTGGGTTACCGCCGGTTTCTCATCTGGAACTGGTTTTGCGGCAGCAGCGGCCTTTTTCAATACCGTAGCTTTTTTGGGTGCCGCTGTTTCTTTGTGAGCTTTCGCGGCTGGCTTTGATGCGGTTTTTGCAGATTTGGCAACGGGTTTCGGAGCTTCGTTTGCAGCGGCGGATTTAGGTGTGTTCTTGTTTGCGGCCATGGGGCTGTGGGAAAATGAAAAAGGAAATGTATGGAATGCTTTCGTGGCCGCACATTAGTTGCGGTTGGAGGCGAGCGCGGTGGGTTAGCCCTAGTTTCACAGCCCTTCAAGCAGAAAAGTAGAGAATCATAAAATACCGAGTTCAACGGTCGCCGCACGAGGCTTGAAATGAGCACTCATTCTCCTATGCTCCGCCGCAATGCATCTCAGCGCCATCGTCGAAGCACTCCTGATTGCCTCGCAAGATCCTTTATCTACCGAAGAAATTGCGCGACTGGTTCGTGCCCGAGTCGCCGAGGCGGAGGATGTCCGAGCCCGCGAGTGTGAGGACGGAAAACAACCCGCCGATCTTGCCGAATGGTTGTCGAAATTGGCCACCACTTCCGCCGAGCAGGTCACCGAAGCGATTTCTCATCTCAACAGCAGCTACAGCGAGTCACAGCGCTCATTCACAATCCTCGAGCGGCCCAAAGGCTGGAAACTCTACACTCGTCTCGAATTCGGCGATTTTGTCCGCCAACTTTTCCCCGGTCGCAAACCCGAGCGCATGAGCGCGCCCGCCATGGAAACTCTGGCCATCATCGCTTACCGCCAACCGATCACTAAAGCTGCTATTGAAGCCGTTCGCGGTGTCGCCTGTGATGGCATGTTGCAGAAACTTCTCGACCGCGACTTGATCCGCATCGGCGGTCGCGCGGAACTTCCAGGCCGTCCACTGCTTTACGAAACCACGGACCGCTTCTTCGAACACTTTGGCATCCGCTCGATTGATGATTTACCAAACGCCGCCGAACTCCGCAAAATCAATCTGCCCTCCGCGGATGACGGCGCAGCCGCAAAAGGAGACTCCGAACAACAACTTGCGCTCAGCGCCATCGGCAGCCCTGCCGCCGCCCATCACCATCTGGAAGAAACCGCTCCCGAAGCCTAAACCCCACGCTACCAACTGTGAATCTCGACGAAATCCGCCGCCAGATCGACGAAATCGATCACACTCTGCTCGATCTTCTCAGCCGCCGAGCCGACCTCGTTCACGAAGTTGGTGTCGTGAAAAAACGCGACGGCTTGCAAATCTACGCACCCGAGCGCGAGGAAGCTTTGTTGCGACGGCTCATTGAGATGAACCATGGTCGCCTGCCAGAAATTTCGATTCGCGCGATTTACCGCGAAATTATGTCCGCAGCGCTGGCACTCGAAGACGACCTCAAGATCGCTTATCTCGGCCCCGAGGGCACTTGGACACATCAAGCCGCGATCAAAAAATTTGGTCACTCTGTCGGTTATTCTCCTCAGGCAAATTTCTCGGATGTCTTCGAACAAGTGACGCGTCGTCAGGCGAACTACGGTGTGGTTCCGATTGAAAACTCCACCGAGGGCGCAGTTTCCCACACCTTGGATCTATTCGTCGATTCCACGCTCTTCATCTGCGCTCAAGTCCTGCTGCGCATCGAAAATGGCCTGATGGCCGCCATTCCACGGGAGCAAATCAAGATTCTTTACTCGCACCCACAAGTCTTCGGTCAGTGCAGAAGCTGGATTTTGAAAAATTTTCCAGAAGCTGAGCTGGTCGAAGTTTCCTCCACCACCAAAGCCGCCCAAATCGCACGCGATCAGGCCGCACAAGGCGCAGCGGCACTTGGAGGTCCGCTGGCAGCGGAAATGTACGGCCTCACCTTTTTGGAGGAATCCATCCAAGACCGCGCCACCAACACCACGCGCTTTCTCGTCATCGGCGAGAAAACTTGTCCGCCCACCGGTAAAGACCGCACTTCCATCCTATTTGCCATCCACGACCGACCCGGCTCACTGGTCAAGGCACTGCAAGCGTTCGATCAATGCCACATCAACATGTCCAAGATCGAGTCACGACCCTCCAAACGCAAAGACTGGGAGTATATATTCTACGTCGATCTAGCAGGACATTGCGATGACCCGGCCGTGGCCACCGCGCTCAGAGACCTCGGAAATCACTGCTCCATGGTCAAGCTACTGGGTTCATATCCTGACTCTTCTGAGTGACTCATCACCCTCGAAAAATTCACCAAAAACCAAACTAGCATATTGGAATTGAAACTGCTTTCTTTCGCCAAGCATGAACGAATTTGTGGAATTGAACATTAATGGAAACGCTGTGGAGCTGCCGACCGTGACTGGCTCCGAAGGGGAAGTGGGCATCGATATTTCAACTCTGAGAAGCAAGACTGGCTGCATCACACTCGATCCCGGCTATGGAAACACTGGAGCCTGCGAAAGTGCCATCACCTTTATCGACGGCGAAGAGGGCATCCTGCGCTACCGCGGATACGACATCGCCGAGCTCGCTGAAAAAAGCACTTTTATCGAAACCGCTTACCTCTTGATCTACGGCGATCTCCCCATTCGCTGCGAACTTTCTGACTTCTCGGCATTGCTGACGGAAAACGAGATGCTCCATGAAGACATGCGCCACCTTTTTGATGGTTTCCCAGCCACTGCGCACCCGATGGCGATCCTTTCAGCCATGATCAACGCGGCTTCCTCGTATCATCCCAACATCATCAACAAACGCGAGGAACGCTTCCCGTGGCATGCCGCTCGCCTCATTTCTCAAGTCCGCACCATCGCCGCATATTCATATCGCAAAGCCCACGGACTGCCGACGATTTACCCGAAGACCACGCTCAAGTACACCGCGAACTTCCTGCACATGATGTTCTCCCATCCCGGCGAGGACTGTGAACTCAAACCTGAAGTCGTCCGCGCACTCGATCTGATCTTTCTCTTGCATGCCGACCACGAGCAAAACTGCTCGACCTCCACTGTCCGCATGGTCGCATCCAGCCGCGCCAACCTCTTCGCTTCCGCTTCTGCGGGTGTCTGCGCCCTCTGGGGACCGCTCCACGGCGGAGCCAATCAGGCCGTGCTCGAGATGCTCGAAGAAATTCATGCCGAAGGCGACGATGGCACGAAGTTCCTCAACGAGGTCAAAAACAAAGCCGGAAACCGCCGCCTAATGGGCTTCGGGCACCGCGTTTACAAGAGCTTCGATCCCCGCGCTGTCATCATCAAACAACAATGTGACAAGGTGCTCGCTCAACTTCAGGTGTCCGATCCCTTGCTCGACATCGCCAAGAAGCTCGAAGAAATCGCGCTCAGTGATGACTATTTCATCGCCCGCAAGCTCTACCCAAACGTCGATTTCTACAGCGGCATCATCATGCGCGCCATCGGCATCCCGCTCGACATGTTTACCGTGATGTTCGCCATCGGCCGCATGCCCGGCTGGATCGCGAATTTCAAGGAAGTCATGGAAGATCCACAAAGCCGCATCAGCCGCCCGCGCCAGATTTACACCGGCCCCACGTTGCGGTCTTACACGCCAGTTGAGGCACGTTAATCGCAAAAAATTCTCGCTCACATCCGTCGTGGACGGCGCGAAAGAGCGAGCCGCAACAAGCAGATTGGCAACGCAGAGAGCAGCAAGGCAGCAGCCGCGATCTTGAGTCCCGGATAAACTCGCGCCCGGTCCTGCTCCAGCGCAGTCAATGAATCCGCCACGACTTGCTCCTTGGACACATAAAAGAAGTTCCGTGATGGGATGCCCGGAAGGCCATCATCGCGCCGCGCGACATCGCCGAACTCCGTTTTCACCGGCCCAGGGCACACCGCCAGAACGCGGATGCCATGTTCGCGAGTCTCGATTCGAAGCGCTTCGGAAAAACTCGTCACATACGCTTTAGTCGCCGCATAGACCGCGAAATCCGGGATCGGCAGTAAACTCGCCAACGAACTAACATTCACGATGCATCCCCCACCCTGCCGAATCATCCCCGGCAGAAGCAGATGCGCCAAATGCGTGAGTCCCTCGACATTGACCTTCAACATCGCATCCAGCTTCGACCACTCCGCTGTCGCAAATTCACCATAATCGCCCAGCCCGGCGTTGTTCACCAAAAGGTCCGGCACCAGATTCCATGCGGCGAGTTGATCCGCCAGATTCACTCGCGATGAAGCGTCGGCCAAATCGGTCGCCATCACCGTCACTCCGATATTAGGAAACTTCGCACAAATCCTGTCGGCCAAATTTTCCAGTAATTCCAAGCGCCGCGCGACTAAAACCAAGTGCCGGGATTGCCGCGCAAGTTGGATGGCGTATTCCTCACCCAGCCCGGCCGATGCCCCAGTCACCAATGCACAACGATAAAATTTCATTTCTGACATGTCCCCAACTAGCGCACACCAAAGAGTTTCGCCAGACGCATCTCGGAAAGAGTTCAAAATTGATTTGCCAACCTATGCACCGCTTCCTAGTTTGCCGCTCCAAGCGAAGGGCAGGTGTCAGAGTGGTCGAATGAGCACGCTTGGAAAGCGTGTGTGGCAGCAATGTTACCGAGGGTTCGAATCCCTCCCTGTCCGCGTTGATTTTTTATTATTTGCGGGCCGTGCTGCTGACGGTGCCGAAAGTGGCTTGCCCATTTTTGATAGGCCCACCAGTTTAAGTAGCATGATGAAAAGTCATGCTACCTCCTACTCCAGTATTTTCCTTTCTCTCCCTGCTATGGTGTTCATTAGCGCTGCGGGGTGCTTATCGGCAGGGCCTATTCTGAACGAGGCGGGCGATCTCCAACTGTTGCTTGATAACACGGTTATTCCGTCCGAGTTCAGCCTTGATAAGTATCGCCTACCAACCACTGAGGAGTTGACCGCTTTCCGCAACGCGCTTGGTCATGTGCTCGCTGGTGATCTTCCGGCGGCTTCAGATGATGCGGCACTCGCGAACTACGACGTGGTTTCCTACACCGACAACATCAGCGGCGATGTCATCACCCTGTTGCGAGAAAAGAACAGCGACCGACACTGGGGCGGCATCTACGTGGTGGACCAGACCCCTGAGCGCGCCCTTGTCGTTCAATGCCCACATCCGCTCTTTGATGGAGTCCGAACGCCTTCGGCCGACATCTTCATGGATACAAACGCGTTCGCTTTTTTTATGGCTGGCACTCACCGGAACAACTCGCCCACCGAATCGGACTGCGATGGTGATCTCGGTGGCGATCCATATCGAATCTCAGACATGGCTCACGCGCCCGAGAGCTTTTTCCAAGCGGCGCACGAAGTGATCGAGGAAACCGTGACTCGCAGTGTGAGCCTGAGTTTCCACGGCATGGACACCGACACTGACCCTGCGAACGTCGTCGTCAGCAATGGAACTCCGCGGGCATTTCCGGGAAATTCGCTGTCGCGATCTCTGGCAGACGCCATGAGCCTGATCCTCACCAACGCAGCGGACCCGCGCACCGTCGTCAGCCACCAAGAACCGGGTGAAAACCCGGCACTCAGCGGCAGCACGAATACTCAAGGTCGCTACACCAACGGTTCTGATGAGCCATGCGCGGTGGAGGCCCGGACCGCAATTTTTCCTGAGCGATTTATCCATATGGAATGTGATCCGAATGTGCGCAGCGGCGCTCCCGCGAACTGGGCCTTCATCACACAGGCGCTGAACGCAGAAATTCAACTGTTCTCTGATCCGGTCCCAGATCTGCCAATCGGCGCCCTAGTGATCACCGAAATCATGCCGGACCCTCAACAGGTTGGCGATGGTTTGGGCGAATACATCGAGTTGTTCAACGCCACCGGGGCACCCATCACCATGACAAACTGGACGATCTTCGACAGCCAGTTCAACACGGCGACATTCAGCGGCGTGATCCAGCCCGGGGATTTGTTCGTTATCGGCGTCAGTAATGACCTCAATGGCGCAGCTCCCGGCGGTGCACCGGACGCCGTTTGGCAAAATACCTTCGGTGATTTCACCCTCACCAACACCAAAGATTCGATCATCATTTTGGACGAGGACGGAGACTTCGTCGCGTCGATGATCTATGAGGATGGGGATTTATTTGGAACAGGAGTTTCATTCGAACTTGCCATCGGAAACGCCCACCCGAGCGGCCAAACTGAGGATGTGGACTACATCGCATCGACCACCGTTTTCGATGGCGATTTCGGCTCGCCCGGCACACGCGGAAGCACCCAGTTCCTTGTTTTCCCGCCCGCGCTCACCACGGCGATTTCCGACTTGGGACCTGATTTTTCGATCACTTTTCCCACCACACCTGCGGTTATTTACACACTTTGGCACAGCCCCCAACTTGATAACTGGCAGCCATTGATCGGAATCGACCCACTCATCGGCGATGGCAGCCCCGGGGTGTTCACCTTCCCGTTGCCGCAAGACAACCGCCATTTTTACCAAATCCATCTGAATTACGCGGCACCCGAGTAGTTAAATCAGCGCCGCTCCGCCAATGGCGAATCATACGACTAACGAAGCCTCTGCCTAGTGAAGAAATCTGCCGCAGATGCGTTGATTTCCCGGTTGACACCCTAAAATCAGATCCCTAGTTTGCGTCCCCCTTCGAGCACACACGGTGCCCGAGGGTATTTTTTCCAATAATCACATGAAGACGTTTTCCGCCAAGCCTCACGAAGTTGAGCGCCAATGGTTTATAATTGACGCCAAGGGCAAGGTCCTCGGTCAAGTCGCCGTCGAGGCAGCACGCCTGCTTCGCGGTAAGCAAAAGCCCATTTTTACCACACACGTTGACACTGGCGATTTCGTAGTGGTCATCAATGCCGATCAAGTGGTTCTCACAGGTGCGAAGGAAAACGCAAAAATCTACACGCGCTTCACCGGATATGTCGGTGGCAAAAAAGTTGAGACTCCGCGCATGGTTCGCGAACGTCGCCCTGTGCTTCTGGTTGAGCGTGCTGTTTACGGCATGATTCCGAAAACTCGCCTTGGCAAAGCTCAATATTCGAAACTTAAGGTTTATGCAGGAGCCGAGCATCCGCACGAAGCCCAACAGCCTATGGCACACGCCGTCCGCTAACCCACAACATTTTTCCCAACATGTCCGCTACCACCACCAATAGTGCCACTGGCCGCCGTAAGACCGCCGTTTCCCGCGTCTGGATCACCGAAGGCACCGGCCAAATTATCATTAACGACCGCCCCTTCGAGGAGTATCTCCCCACCATCGAACTTCAGAACGCCATTCTCGCACCGTTCCAAGCGGTTTCGCTGATGAACAAATTCGACGTCAAGGTGGCAGTCAAAGGCGGAGGCACACATGCCCAAGCTCAAGCCATCCGCCACGCGATTTCTCGTTCGCTCACTCAAGTGGACCCTGAAAACCGCAAAATCATCAAGCCACTCGGCTTCCTCACCCGGGACCCACGCATGAAGGAACGGAAAAAGTCCGGCCAGCCAGGTGCTCGCAAGCGTTTCCAATTCTCCAAGCGCTGATCCAAGACACCGAAGATTCTTTGCAGATTACAAAAAAGCCGCTCCCATTAATGGGTGCGGCTTTTTTGATTGTAAGCGGAGGTGTTAAAAAACGTTGTTGAATAATAGCCAAGCGGAAGTTCGGCGTTCCCAGAGGGAAATTCTTACAACTTGATGTCCACCATGGCGCGTTTGCGGCGGCTTTCGATCCACTTTTCGTATTGCATGGAGGTCTTTTTCCTGCGGACGCGTTCTTCGATCATCTCACGCACCTCATCGAGTGGTGGTGCCGGGCCAAATTGAATTTCGATGGGTTTAACGATGGTGAAGCCCTGCGGATCCATCAATGGGCCGACAATTTTGCCTTTCGGAGAATCGAAAATGATCGCGGCGAATTCGGCAGAAAGATCGGTGCGTGGGACATTTTCTTGGAGACCACCTTCTGTCGCAAAGGCATCCTTGGAGTGCGCTTTGGCAAGCTCGGAAAAGTCTTTGCCGTCGGCGAGCTGTTTGGCGATGTCCTCTGCGAGAGTTAGCTGAGTTTCTGAATTGGCGAGTGGGTTTTCTGGATCGGAAGCTGGGATGAATATCTTTTGAAACGTGATCACATCCTTTGTGACGTCACGCAGGGTCTTGCGAACTTCGTTGTATTCATTCTGAATTTCGTTAGGCAGTGGCGGCGGGGCATCCGAAAATTGTTGGGCTCGCATCGCCTGAACGACCATTTTTTCGCGGGTCATTTCGCGGTAGCCTTCCATGGTCAATCGGCTGCGTTTCAGCTCTTCGCGAAATTTCACTTCATCGCCGTTGTAGAGTTCGCGCATCTGGCGCTTCACTTCTTCATCGATCAAGTGAGGCTTGATTGAAGCACCGATTTGTTTGAATTCGTCTAGGATGATTTGACGGTCCACCAGCTCCTGAATGACTCCACTCTTGGCCTTTGTAAACTCCGCCTCAAACTGCGGTCCACGACGGGGAAACTGAGCCGCTAATTGGGAATAAATCGGGGCCAACATGAATGAAACTTCGTTTTTCGTGATTACTTGGCCGTTCACTTTGGCGGCGATTCCATTTACCTCCGTGTACCCCCCAGAAACTTGTTGCGCGTGGCTCGATGGCAAAAACGGCAATAAAACAGCAAGTGAGATGGAAAAAAACGATTTCATAGATGTGAGGTTCGGGGCTTTTTAGCCCGGCTTAGACGCAGTGCGATTGCAGTTTTCCCATGGATAAGAAGGATTGCAAGTGGGGAAACCACAGGCATTGGCTGCCCGCATTAGCCGAGTCCTTTGGTATCATGATTCATTGGCGCAATTCACTCTATTATAGAGCTAGAAATCGGCCAGAACTGCATGCAATTCAGCAAATTTTTCATCGTCGATCACAGGCATCGCTGACTCACGCCAGCCTGTGGGTGGACCGGGAATTTGAATCCACGAACGGCAGCCGCCATATGTCACTTGATAAGGGAACTCCCAGGCATTGGCGAGTTCACGAATGCGCACCAAGGCCAAATGAATGCTGCCTGATGCCATCCCTTTGCACTCCCAATCGAAGCGTTCCCGAACTGTTTGTTCGGTATAAATGTGCCATGGTGCGAGAGCTTCTACCTGAGCCCAATGGGTGAGAGTGACCGCTATCAACGCTTCGGCATGATGCGTGATGCGAATCGTATCTCCGGTTTGCCATTCAGGCTGTGGCGACATCTCACCTTCGCGGATTTTGTTTTCCTGAGCATGAAATCGTGTTGGGAAGAGAAAGAAGGATTCATGGGCAAAGGAAAATCCTTTTCGGCCTTCATGGATGCCCCCTTTACGCAGCAAGATAGACTGTCGTCCACTGGCCAATGCGTCGCAAATGACCTGCCATTCTTTGAAGGCGATGGATTCAGATGTCGCGAGCAGACTCATGCGAGTGAAATTAAGTCAAATCATCTGCCGTGACGCTGGTTTGTTCGCGAGAGCCAAGGACGTGAGCCTGATTGATCACACGTTCTGGCGTAGCATCGAAACGGTAGCTATGGCAGTTCGGGCAAATGGCAGTTCCGCTGCCAACAATGGAATCACAACCTTCACAGACTTTATAGCCCGAGGGATTGGCGGCGATTTTTGCAGCAGTCGCTGCGCGGTTGGGGGGCTGGGGATCTGACATGTTGGCGATGAAAAAAGCGGCACCGGCTGACCGGTCCGCTCATTCCTTTAAGTGATGGGAGAAGTTTCTTACAGCGCTGACTCAGGCAATAGCGGCGATGGCCTTGGCGGTCTTGCTTTTCAAGTTCGCCGCTTTGTTTGCGTGGATCACGTTGCGCTTAGCGGCTTTGTCCACAGCGGAAGAGAATTCTGCACTCACCTTAGCCGCAGTTTCCTTATCGCCGAGGGCGATAGCTCCAAGAGTCTTTTTGCGCAGCGTCTTGATGCGGCTTTTTTCAGCGCGGTTGCGTTCCGTGCGAACGACAGTTTGGCGTGCGCGTTTGATCGAGGATTTGTGATTGGCCATGATGTTTCTTGAAAGACGAGTCGAATGCCGCTGTGCGGGGGCGCGAAAAATAGAAAACGAGCTGAGCCTGTCAAGCTCAGTCTTTCGTTGCACGTCGCGCCCGCATTGCACCAAGTAGAATGACACCGGAGAGAAGTTGAAGAATCGGCTTACGTCAGTCGTTGCGCCAGAAAGAATGACACCCGGATGAAAACACTATCTGGGATCATGAGTCACACGAGCAAAGATGAATATCTGGAGGGCTGCCGTCAGCGTTATCCAAGCCGGAACCGGGCAGGGAAAAGCGCGATGATCGACGAGGTCATCGACACGTTGGGCTGGAACCGCAAGCACACGATCAAGGCACTTAACGGCCGGGTTGCCCACGGCAAGCACGCCAAAAGACGCGGTTCCAAACCCACCTACGGCCCGCAGAGCAAGCCGTCATCGTCGCCATTTGGAAGCGCAGCGAGCAGCCCTGCGGTTCCCGCCTCAAGCAAGCCCTGCCGCATTGGATCGAGAGCTATCAAGCTCGCCACGGGGTTATCGATGAGGCCGTGCGGGTCAAAATCCTCAACTACAGCCCGCGCACCTTGGATCGCATCACCGCCCCCCATCGCATTGCGGGTGGTGGCCGTCACGGACGCAAGACCGGTCGAGCCAGCAACCGGATCCAGAAATTCGTCCCGATCCGCTGCGGCCCCCAAGCCTTCGACGAACCGGGCTGGCTGAAAGCCGACACGGTTTCGCACGGCGGTGGCAGCAGCAGCGGCGCATTTCTCTGGAGCCTCACGCTCAA
>JBGSLX010000255.1:0-2515 GCA_041740475.1 Akkermansiaceae bacterium
CTGGCAAAACCACCGTGTTGGATCTCATCTGCGGCAAGACTACTGCCACCTCGGGCACCATCAAATTCAAAGGTAAAGAAATCCGTGGTCGCAAAGAATATCGCATCGTTCGCGACGGCATCGGAAGGAAGTTTCAGAACCCTTCGATCTATGAAAACCTCACCGTTTTCGAAAACTTGGAACTATCACATCCCACCGGGCGTGGAGTGATCGGCTGCTTGTTATTTCGGCGGACCGATGCAATCCGCAAGCAATGCGAAGATGTGGCGGCGCAAATTGGTTTATCTGACCGACTGGATACCGAAGCAGGAATTCTCAGCCATGGACAAAAGCAGTGGTTAGAAATTGGCATGCTACTCATGCAAGACCCTGAAATTATCATGCTAGATGAACCAGTTGCCGGTATGAGCGTCCGCGAGCGCACAGAGACGGCAACTTTGATTCGTGGAATTTCTGCGAACCGTTCGGTCATCGTCATTGAGCACGACATGGAGTTTGTCCGCGAAATTGCCGACCGTGTCACTGTGATGCACCTCGGGAAAATTCTTGCCGAGGGCTCCATGGAAGCCGTTAGCAACGACCCGAAAGTCATCGATGTCTATATCGGCCACTAACTCACAATTCACACCCCTTCACAATGATCTCCGTCAATCAACTCCAAGTCAGCTACGGCCAAAGTCTTGTCATTCCAGACATGAGTTTCACCGCTCCAAAGGGCGAGATCCTCGGTATCGTCGGTCGAAATGGCATGGGTAAAAGCACACTCTTCCGTGCACTCATCGGCATGATCCCGACTCGTTCGGGTTCGATCACCCTTAATAACAAGGAAATCACCAATCAACCTTCATATCGCCGCGTGGCTCAAGGCATCGCCTTTGTTCCGCAGGGTCGCATGATCTTCCCGTATCTATCAGTATATGAAAATCTCATCTCCGGCGTTGCGGGTCGTGCCACACGCGAGGCCGTGCAGGAGATTTACTCGCTCTTTCCAGTTCTCCAAGAAATGAAGAACCGCAAAGGCGGCAACCTTTCTGGTGGTCAGCAACAGCAACTCGCCATCGGCAGAGCGTTGATGACCAATCCCAGCGTGCTTCTTCTCGATGAACCCACCGAGGGCATCCAGCCATCGATCATCAAAGACATCTCACGCAGCCTCCGCGAAATCCGCGACCTCAAGAAACTCACCATCGTCGTCAGCGAGCAGGTTCTCAGTTTCGTGCTCGATACCTGCGATAACATCATGGTCATCGATAAAGGCAGCCTCGTGCGAGAAGACCGTCGCGAAGATGTAAACGCCGATCAGATCAAAGCCATGCTCGCAGTTTAGTAAGCCACTCACCCAAAAACAAAAAACACAGTTACACCAAAACACCACCTACCACATACCGATGAAAACACTGATCAAAGTCGATATCAACGCATCTCCCGAATCGCAGGATTACCTCCACAACCGCTGGCACCCAGATATTCCAATGGTTGCCATGGTGAAACCCGGCGATGAATTTCGCGTCGAGTGCATCGACTGGACGGGAGGCCAAATCAAGAATGATGACACTGCCAACGATATTGATGTGGTCGATCTCACCAAGGTTCATTACCTCAGCGGGCCTATCGGAGTGGAAGGCGCAGAGCCGGGCGATTTGCTTGTCGTGGACATTCTTGACGTCGGCGTTCTGGAAGATTCGCAGTGGGGATTCACCGGACTGTTTTCCCGCACGAACGGCGGTGGCTTTCTAACCGATCATTACCCAGATGCGCGAAAAGCCTGCTGGGATTTTCACGGCATTTACACCTCGTCACGACATATCCCGAATGTCGAGTTCGCAGGAATCATGCACCCAGGACTGATCGGCTGCCTGCCATCCAAGGAAATGCTCGATATCTGGAACAAGCGGGAAAAAGAACTATTTGATACCGATCCAGAGCGCGTTCCACCGCTTTGTGCTTTGCCATCATCTGGAACAGCGCACATGGGTCGCATGACTGGTAGCGCACGTGATGCCGCTGCTGCAGAAGGTGCGCGCACGGTGCCGCCTCGCGAGCACGGCGGTAATTGTGATATTAAAAATCTCACTCGTGGCTCGAAAGTTTATTTCCCCGTTTATGTCAATGGCGGCGGACTCTCCATGGGTGACATCCACTTCAGCCAAGGAGATGGCGAGATCACATTCTGCGGAGCCATCGAGATGGCGGGTTACCTCGATATCCGTGTAAGTTTGATCAAGCAAGGCGTCGAGAAATATGCAATTCGCAATCCGCTCTTCTTGCCCAGCCCACTTTCGCCAGAATACAAAAGACATATTATCTTCGAAGGCATCTCCGTCGATGAAGCAGGCAAGCAGCACTATCTCGATCCTTTCGTTGCCTACAAAATGGCCTGTCTCAATGCCATCGAGTACATGAAAAAATTCGGCTATACTGGCGAACAAGCTTACGCGATTCTCGGGACGGCACCGGTAGAAGGACATATCAGCGGCATCGTCGATATACCGAATGCCTGTGCGACCTTGTGGCT
>JBGSLX010000256.1:0-3928 GCA_041740475.1 Akkermansiaceae bacterium
TCGAGCTGATTGCGGTGAATTTGCAGGTTAAAAACGCGGGCAACCATGCCTTTTGCTTTTGCTGCCTCGATGGCTGAGGGGCTGGAAAAATCTGCGAGCTCCATTTTTTGCCGCAAGGGACCGTGGAAGAGAAACAAGTCCCCGGCGATGTAGGCGACGACCAAGCCATAGATGGCCAGGCGCAGCGAGAACTTGGCCAGCGGGGACATCTACGGATTTCCACAGTCGCGCCGGGGCGGATCAAGTTCGGTAAACGCACCGCATCCCAGTTGGCGAGGCGGATGCAGCCGGAACTGCGGGCGCGTCCGATGGTTTCTGGGTCGGATGTGCCGTGCAGGCCGATGCCGGAGCGGCTGGTGCCGTTCCAAATGACGCCCACCGGGCTGTTCGGGCCGGGCGGAATGTTGAGCGCGTTTTCGCTGCGCTTGCCGGTATCGAGAAACTTCTGGTCGTAGCGCCACCACGGCAGCTCGACCATGTTGCGCAGCTCCCAAGTGCCGAATTTGATGAATTTCGGCTGGCCGGGAGTGATCGGAAACGAGGCGACTAGCCCGCGATTGGCACGCACGATGGGCTGGGTCAATTCTGCTCCGGGCTCGGCGACCACGAGGGCGGCGGGCGCGGCTTCGAAGATCCGAGCTTGGTTGTTTTTTGTGTCCACCACGATGTGGCGGGCGCTCATCGCTTCATCGGCGGAGCACTGAGCATCGGGACGGGTGTGCTTGGATTCAGTGACTTCACCTTCAGTGACTTCACCTTCAGTGACTTCACCGGACTCGAAAACGGCACCTACAAGCACATCACTGGAGCGACAAGTATCGTCGGCAGCCTGAACGCCTCCAATCTGACTGGCACCCTCGGCGCAGGCCCGGCCCAAGGCACGCTTCGATTCACCGGCACCGACCTCGAACTGGTGGTCAGTGGCGCTCCTGGTAGCGATCCTTTCGCTGCTTGGGCGGGTGGTCCAAGCGTGAACTTCGTTGCCGATGCCAACAACGACGGTGTGGACAACGGTTTGGCATGGTTGCTCGGTGCAGCGACCCCGAATGAAAATGCTGTCAACTTGCTGCCGGACGTCACTGTCGTCGAAAGTGGTATCAAGATGTCATTTAACATGCGTGCAGAATCTGAGCGCAACGGTGCCGTGCTTGTTCTTGAGCACAGCAGCGATCTCGGCATCACAGATCCATGGACCAGTGTGAATGTCCCAGAAGTAAACGGTGGCCCCACCAATGGTGTGACATTCCAAGTGACATCTGGAAGCTCACATAAAGTCGTAGAAGCGACGATTTCGTCCTCTCATGCAACGGGTTGGAAACTCTACGCTCGTCTCAAGGCAGTGAAATAATCCCCTCCCAAAAAATCAGTGGTGACCGCTACGTGCGGTTACCACTCTTTTCGTCTTCTCCATCTGACCTGTTCACACCACGAGAAGCCCTAGCCAATGTGTTGAAGCGTATCTTCACACTTCTTCCGTTTTTATTCTGTTCCGCTCTCTGCACCGCAGACACACACGCACTCACTCGTCAGTTTCATGGGTGAGTTGGGATTTCGCGAAGTTGCAAGATAGGTTCACGCGACTTGCGCGGTAATATGAAGGTTGGATTAAATTCTAACCACAAGCTCCTGCGCACTCGCCCATGAAATCCACCATTGCTAGAAAGCTCTATCTCACCCTGCTGTCCGCATTTATTTTAGTGCCTCTTCATGGCGAAACCACACCCGCCACCGACCGCTCTCTACCAGAGAACAAGGATCACGATTGGGTCTGGGATGACCGCGCAGCACTCACCAGCAAGGCAGACAAGCCTAGCGGAGAAAAACTCCTCTGGTATCAGCAACCCGCCAAAGTGTGGACCGAGGCCCTTCCTCTCGGCAGCGGCCGCCTCGGCGCGATGATTTTTGGTGGAGTTGCCGACGAGCGCATCCAACTCAATATCGATTCTCTCTGGGACGGTGCGCCCCTCAATGCCGACAACCCGGAGGCTCTTAAAAACTTGCCCGAAGTCCGCCGTCTTCTGTTCGAAGGTAAAAACAATGAGGCTGCCGAACTCGCCGGCAAGACGATGCTTGGCACTCCCAAGGGTATAAGTCCCTATACGACCCTCGGCGAACTCTATCTCGAAGCGCCCGGCCTCGCTGGTGCGATTGACTACAGCCGTTCGCTCAATCTTGCCACCGCCACTGCCGCCGTTGGTTACCAAAGCGAAGGCGTCAGCTACACCCGCGAGTCCTTCGCTTCTGCGCCAGACGATGTCATCGCCACCCGTTTCACCTCCTCGAAAAAAGGCAGCATTTCACTGAAGCTCACCCTCAAGCGGATCAAAGATGCCAAACCCCTGAGTGATCCCGCCCACCCGCATGTCATTTTCCTCGAAGGTCACATCGGCAGTGGAAAACAACCGGACCGCATGCGTTTCCACGCCGCCGTCCGCATCGTCGCTGAGGGAGGATCGGTGAAAAGCGAGGATGGTATCCTCAGCGTCAGCAATGCCGATTCCGTTACGCTCCTCATCGCCGCCGCCACCGATTTCCCCGGCTTTGGCAAAGGTCCGGCAGATCCCTCCATCGATACCCAAAAACTCTGCGTCGAAACGCTCGACCGTGCTGCCAAAAAATCTTTCGAAGACCTCAAGTCGGCGCACATCACAGAACACCAGAGCTACTTCAACCGCTTCTCTCTCGCCATGCCATCGCCAGCGGAGATCACCGCTCTACCCACCGACGAGCGCCTCGCCCGTTTCAAAAATGGCGACGCCGACCCCGCTCTGGCTGCTCTTTACTCCGACTTCGGCCGCTACTTGCTCATCGGCAGTTCCCGCCCCGGTACCCTGCCCGCCAATCTTCAAGGCATCTGGGCATGGGAGACGAGGCCAGCGTGGAATGCGGACTTTCACACCAATATTAATCTCCAGATGAACTACTGGCCGGCCCACCTCACGGGTCTGTCCGATTGCGAACTGCCGCTCATCGACCTGATCGAAAGCCTAATGACACCTGGCTCCCGCACTGCTAGGGACACCTACGGCGCACGCGGCTGGACAGTTCACCACCTTACCGACGCTTGGGGCCGCACGGCCCCCGCCGATGGAATCCAAGGCATCTGGCCGATGGGCGGCGCCTGGCTAGCCGCGCACCCGTGGCAACACTATCTCTTCACCCAAGATCAGACCTTCCTCCGCCAGCGCGCTTGGCCTATCATGCGCGGCGCAGCCGAGTTCATCCTCGATTTTCTCGTCGAGGCACCCGCCGGCAGCCCCGTTGCCGGGAAACTGGTCACCAACCCCTCGCACTCGCCGGAAAACGCTTTCCTCCTCCCGGACGGCACCAAGTCTCTCTTTACCTACGGCGCTACGATGGACCTGCTGATCATCCGCGAGTTGCTAGAAAACTGCATCGCCGCCGAAAAAATTCTCAGCACTGATGCCGCCTTCCGCTCCAAGTGCGAAGATGCTCTGCGCCGCCTCGCGCCTGTCCGCATCGCTAGCGATGGACGCCTGATGGAATGGATCGAGGAATACCCCGAAGTCCACAAGTATCACCGCCACGTTTCCCACCTATACGGACTCTTCCCAGCCAACCAAATCACCCCGTCCACCCCCGAGTTTTTCGCCGCTGCCCGCAAGTCTCTGGATGCCCGCGGCGATGGGGCAACCGGCTGGTCACTCGCTTGGAAAATCAACTTCTGGGCTCGCCTCCGCGATGGTGACCGCGCCCACAAGCTCCTCTCCAATCTCCTGCGTGACAAAACTCTGCCCAACCTATTCGACACGCACCCCCCTTTCCAGATCGACGGCAACTTCGGAGCCACCGCCGCCATCGCCGAGATGCTTGTCCAAAGCCACGTCGCCGCTCCGAACGGCGGCCATTTCATTGACCTTCTGCCCGCGCTTCCCTCCGCTTGGCCGGAAGGCACTGCCAAAGGCCT
>JBGSLX010000257.1:0-3288 GCA_041740475.1 Akkermansiaceae bacterium
GCATCCACATGACGACGCAGCAATCTGGCCTCGTGAACCCGCATTTCTTCCTGATCCACCTCGTCGGTAGTTCGCTTGGATTTTAAATGCACACCGATGAACTGAAACGGCTTCCCCCGCACCGAGACGGTGGCGTCGAGGATTCCGCGATTGATCGAAAACGTACGACCGTGAAGACGGAAATCCGTTACGGCGGGTTTGGCGGTGGCGGTGATCGGAAAACGTGAGAGCAAACCGAGACGGCGCACCGGGTCAGAGCCGCCAGCGTAGTGTTGGTGCGGCAGATCGATCCCGCCGGCTTTCAGCAGCGATTGGATTTCTGCAAGGTCAGCGGCTTCACCGATTTCGCACAACCCGATCACATCGGGTGCCGCGGCGACTATCAGACGAATGACCGCATGTTTCTCCTCAGTGGGTTTTGGAGCGTTGACGAGACGTTTTTCGCCCACTTCGCGCTCCATGGTCAGCCAGTTCCGAACGTTGTAGGCGCAGAAGCGAAATGCAGAATCTCCGGAATTTTCGACAGCGGGGGATTCGACAACGGGTGTCTTGTCCGCCTTTTTCTGCTGGGGTTCAGGAGCAGACGCTGGCTCCCGATCACTGCGGTCCCATCTGGGCGTGCTGCTGGTTTTATTGCAGGAAACTCCCGTGAGCGCGACTGCGACGCACGCTGTAATAAGCGCGACGCATTTCATAAACCGATCCGTTTCACACAAACATCACAGTCCCGCTAGTGAATTAGGAATCTTGCGGCTCTTTGCCGGGAGCGTCTTTGACGCGAACCTCGGTGTCACCGCGAGTAATTTCTTTTTCGAAATCGTCGCGGGCTTTTTTGAATTCACCCATGCTTTTGCCGATGCCTCGTGCGAGTTCCGGAAGTTTTTTCGCCCCAAAAAGAAGCAGGACAATCAGGAAAATAATCATAATTTCCTGACCGCCAAGTGATCCGATGAACGCGAGGTGCATTTGATTCATGACGAAACTTATGCCCGTGCATCCGCTCTTGCAAAGATTTTAGCGGGAAAGATGCGTGGTGCTGTAATGCTGAATTTGTGTGATGTGCGACCCACATGCCATTCCATGGGAAATTCAAATGGTAGTGAGTCAGTTTGAAATCCGCACGAAATTCTTTGATTGAAGCAGTCCCGCCACGGTGCGAAACTGTAAGCATGATCAGCCCCGAGCAACCCGGACCCGTCGATGACAAAAAAAATCGCCGTCCCGCGTGAAACAGGACGGCGATAAGAAGGAATGTGGGTGCGGTCACGATCACAAATCTCCCGAGGAAGAAGGAGTGGACACCGCCAACGACTTCATGCGGAAGTTTCTGAAGAAGTCGGAGGAGTGATATCGATCAGCTCAAGTTCTTGCTGTCCCCCAAACCGCTTGAGGATTTTTCTTTCATAAGCGGCCTGATCCTCTGAGTCCTCTGCCATTTCCACCAACCGCCCAAGATGAAACCGAAGCGCCCGAGTTCCGACCTCGCTGAGAAACTGGAACAATTTAGCCTTACGGTCGCCACTGGCTGATTTAAGAGCTCTCGTTAACTGCAATACCTTCCCGTTACTCTGTGCGAGCGGTCCATAGACGTGCTTCACCGTAAGGTGCTTAAAATGCCAAGGTTTGCCTCGCAACGGTACCGGAATCTGATACAGCCGATGCCACTGCATGTAGAGTTCTTCGGGGAATTCCTTCTCATATTTTTTTGCCTCCTCTTGGACATAGAGCTTGAAGGCGCTAATAACCTCTTCCGTTGTCGGATTGTATCCGGCAAGCGCGTAAACGAGGCCTTTGATTCCGGCCTTGGCTGAGGCATTTAGAATCACGTGGGCTTGAGCTGCAACATGCTTTTGCTGACGGTCCAGAAATGGCTCAACGTCGGTGATGGCGCGGCAAATATCGATCAGTAAGGTCACATCGAAACCGCTCCCCAGCGCGCCGTTGTTTTTCCCTTGAAACTTAAGGGGTTGCTCCAATTTCTGGCGCAACTGCGCGCTGACGGAATTGGCCATGGCTTTACTGTGCAGGAACCGAGGGAATGCGTTCCCGCGACGGGAAAGTCCAAGAGCCTCTCCCATCCCGGTTTGGCTGATAACGGCAGTTTTCTGGGTATCATCCAGAACGTAGCAGTCCACGTCAAAACCGAACTCCTCCATAAAATTGCCTTTGTGAAGCACTGTGGGAGGTTTGGCTACCGCCCAGCGCGCCTTGGCGGCTTGCGATGCTATTTCAGAGCGTTGTTCCACGGTCAGGGACTCTTTGCGAGCCTTACCGCCCTTCGATTGGATTGATTCCTTGTCGGACATGACTGACGAATACGCTCTTTTTGCAAGCATGACAAGATAAAAAATTTAATGCTTGCTAGCATGCATTGGATTTCTATTCTGCAAGCATGAACCGCGCAGCAACTGAAAAGAGAGCAATGATCATCCGTTGCCTCACTGAGGGAAACTCAATCCGCTCAACGGTTCGGATGACTGGCGCGGCCAAGAACACGGTGACCAAGCTCGTTGTAGAGTTCGGAGAGTTTGCTGCATGGTATCAGGACAAGATGCTTCGCGACCTCAAATGCACGGACCTACAACTTGACGAAATTTGGGCTTTCTGCGGTTGTAAGGAGAAGAACAAGGGCACAGCGAAGAATCCACAAGTGGGGGACATCTGGACGTGGACGGCTCTGTGCCGAGATACTAAATTGGTTCCTTCGTGGTTGGTTGGGGATCGCGGCATGAACTCCGCTCGTGAGATTGTCGATGATCTTGCTTCACGACTTGCCAATCGCGCTCAGATCACCACTAACGGCCACAGAGCGTATGTCCACGCAATCAAGGGCGCATTTGGTGAAGATGTGGATTATGGACGCTTGATCAAGGTTTACGGCTCAGACAGTCAAGGTAGGGAAATCGTCATTCGTGCAGACAAGGTTCCGACGATTGGAAATCCTGAAATGAACAATATATGCACAAGCCACGTTGAAAGACAGAATCTCACGATGAGAATGCAAATGCGTCGATTCACGCGCCTGAGCAACGGATTCTCAAAAAAGGCTGAGAATCATGCGGCCATGGTATCCATTCATTTTCTGAACTATAATTTTGTTCGTAAGCATCAAACCTTGAAAACCGCGCCAGCCGTAGCCGCTGGCGTCATTTGTCCAGCGACAATTATAAATCCCCTCAGCGACAATTAGAATTACCCACGCCGGATACGGACAGAAGGGCTATTGAAAAGTCTCCCCCCGCTCCCCTGGGGGACGGGAGGGGAGAAGGCCCCTTGGGGATTTAGGGG
>JBGSLX010000258.1:0-3863 GCA_041740475.1 Akkermansiaceae bacterium
CGCCACCGTGACCGACCGAGGCGTAGAGCGCGGATGCGGCGAAAAAAGCGATGCCCAGCGCATAGGGCAGAAATGGCGAGAGGTCGGAAAACATGAGTTCAGAGGCGATTTTTCACGGATGCTTCACCGGAAAACACCGGTATGGCGACTTTCAGAAGCAGAGTATAGACCATAAAGCCCGCAGCCCAGATGCCAGCCATGATTTTCCACTCGGCAGCGGACGGCACGTATTCCACCCACTCGTGCAAGGAGGAGGGCACGAAGCCGGGGATGATCAGGCCCATGCCCTTTTCGATCCAGACGCCGACGAATGCCAGCACGCAGGCGACGTCGAGCGTGCGCAGATGTTCGTGGACTTTCGGCCGCATCAGCAGGATCGCCGCCGCCACCATGCAAAACAGCGAGATCCAGGTCCAAGGCACCAGCGCGTTTAGGCCGTTGTGTCCGAAAAACAAATAGCGGATCGCCTGCGAGTGGCCGCCGCCGGTGTAAAATGCGGTGAACACCTCGGAACCGAGCATCAACAAGCCGATCAAAATCGTCACGCGCATGATCGCCACCAGCGTCTGGATCGAGCCGGGGCCGATTTTCATGCTCGTCATGCGGCGGATGATTTGCAGCACGACGATGATGAACGCGGGGCCAGCGATGAAAGCGGTGGTGAGAAAGCGCGGAGCCATCAGCGCGGTGTTCCAGAACGGACGACCACCGAGTCCGCAGTAAAGAAAGGCCGTTACGGTGTGAATGGAGATCGCCCAGACGATGCTGATGAAGACAAACGGCAGATACCAATGTTTCTCGGGTTTCTCGCCCAGGTAGCGCTTGTAGAGCAGGTAGCCGCAGATGTGCAGGTTGAGCAGCAGGTAGCCATTGAGCACGATCACATCCCAAGTGAGCATGGAAATGGGCCAGTTGAATTTCCCGATAAACGGCAGCATGTGCCAAAAGCGGTCCGGCCTGCTGAGATCGGCGATGACAAACATCAGGCACATCACAATCGCGGCGATCGCCAGCAGCTCGCCGATGATCACCGTGTCGTGCATGTCCTTATCGTGATAAATGTAGGCTGGGATCACCATCATCACACCGCCAGCCGCGAGACCGACAAGGAAGGTGAAGTTCGCGATGTAGAGTCCCCATGAGACGTGGTCGGTCATGGCGGTGACGCCCATGCCATCGACGACTTGCATCGCCCAAGCATTCGCGCCGACGAGGAACACGCAGGTCAAAAAGATCATCCACACGTAAAACGACCACGTCCCCTCGGTGGCGAGGCGGAAGGCGAGGCGCAGAAATTTCAGGTAACTGACGGCGTGAAACTTCGCATTGTGCGGCACTTCATCGGGTGGATCGGCTGAGATGGTGTTCATGAGGCGGAGAGAGGTTCACTCGTCGAAGAAGTAGAAAAAGCTGGGGCGGGTGCCGAGTTCCTCCTTCAGGACGAACACGCGTTTGCTCTCGATGACCTTGCGGATTTCCGAGTGGGGATCGAGCAAGTTGCCGAAAACGCGCGCGCCGGTGGGGCAAGCTTCCAGGCAGGCGGGCATGCGGCCCTCGCGGGTGCGATGCAGGCAAAAGGTGCATTTTTCCATCACTCCCTGCGGGCGTATGCGGTTGCTGAGGTAGGATTGGTTCGGGTTGATCTCCTCTTTGGGAATCTGCGGCTTGGTCCAGTTGAAGCGCCGGGCGTGATACGGGCAAGCGGCCTCGCAGTAGCGGCAGCCGATGCACCAGTTGTAGTCCACCACCACGATGCCGTCGTCTTCTTTCCAAGTCGCCTCCACCGGGCAGACATGGACACACGGTGGATTGTCGCACTGCTGGCACTGCACCGGCATATAGAATTTATCCGGATGCGGGACCGGGTGATCGTAGTGAGCGTTGCCATGCTCCATGTCCAACGAGCCCTTCTGCATTTCGAGCACGCGGATGTAGCTGTTGCCGCTGGCGCGGTCGTGATTGTTCTCGTGGTGGCAGGCCTCGGCGCAACGGCGGCAGCCAATGCAGATGCTCAAGTTCAGCGCGTAGCCGAATTTTACGCCTTGTTGCGGGCGGTGATCGGTGACGGTGACGTCTGCGCCGTAGTTTTTCTTGGTGTCTGCCTCAATGTGTTTGAGCACGGCGGCGAGCTGTTCCTTATCCAGCTCGCGGTAGTGTTGTTGGAGGAAATCCTCGACCGAGAGATTCTCGCGGCTCCATGAGGCAAGCGGCGCGAGTGCTTTGGCGAAGGCCGCCGCACCGAGTGTGACGCCTGCCACTTTCAGCAGATTGCGGCGGGTGGCATCGCCTTTTTCGCCATCCTGAGGGGCTTCGCAGCCGCAGGATCCGCTGCCGCAGCCGCCGGAAGATGAGTGGTTTGGTTCCATGTGGAAAATGAGTCAGTGGTTGGTTTCCCGGTGGGGCGGAAGAATCGTCTCGCCGAGCACCGGCTTGGGCGGGAACACCGGCATCACGATCGGATAAGCCGGGTGGTGAGGATCGTGGCAGTCGGTGCAGTGGTTCCGCTCACGTGGGCCTTGTTTCAAATCCCAGTGGCCGGTCATGCCGCCGTGGCTGCCGTTTTGGTAGTCGCGGAATTGCGGTCCGTGGCACTGCGCGCAGAGCTGCATGCTCTGGGAAAACTCCAGCGCGCGCCCATCCGCGAGCTTCAGCGTGTTGTAATCGTTTGCATTGTGACAGCTTACGCAAGTTTGGCCGCCATGCGCATATTTCATGCCTTGGTGAAACTCATCGAGCATCGCCGCATCGTTGTGGGTGAAGTTCGGATCACGGGTGTCGTGACAGGTGGCGCAGGAAACCATGATCGGCTTGCCTTGCGCGTCCTTCTTCCCGGAGTCGATCCACGGCTTGGCTTCCGGGGTGCGGATGCTCACTGGGTGCAAGGTTTCGCGCAGCGGGGTCTCGGCAAACTCGCGACCGGGGCGCACTTTCTCATTCTGAAAAAACGGGAAAACTAAGGCCCCGACAAAACTGGCGGCGATCACTCCGATCACGCCGAAAAACACCAATTTCCCGAGTCTTGTCGCCGTCGCCATGATTTTTCTGAAGGGAATTCACCGCAAGCCCTGTGCTCGCATGTCGATGTTCTAGGATTCAATCCCGCGCTATTCAAGAAAAACATTTCGTTTATTCTTGAATGAGAAAACTGTCGGTGCATTCTCCACCCCAAGAAGCCGAAGAGATATGCCTGTAAATGGATTGCTGCTGACCCTGTCACCGGACTCACGTCTGGCGGATCGGGCGTGCGAGGAAATCACCGCGCGGCCTGAAGCCGATCTCGGCGAACGACACGGAATCTATCAATCGCTGGCCGTGGACACTCCGGACGTCCGGGCCGCGCATGAATTCCACGAATGGCTCGAATCCCTCGATGGGGTCGAGCAGGTCGATGTGATCTACGTCGGCTTTGAAGAATGTAACGACACCCCACCATGAACTTGATCGAACGCCGCAGTTTCCTCAAAACCTCCGCTCTCGCCGCCGCCAGCGCAGCTGCCGCCCGTCGCGCGAATGCTGCCACCGCGCCGACGACCACACCGGACGGCATCGCTTGGGACAAAGCACCGTGTCGGTTTTGCGGCACCGGCTGCCATGTCAAAGTGGGCGTGAAGGACGGCAAAGTCGTGGCCATCGCCGGCCACCCGGATGCCCCGGTGAACAAAGGACTGCTCTGCGTGAAGGGCTACCACGTCGGCGCGATCCTCTACGGCAAGGACCGCCTCACCGAGCCGATGCTGCGGAAAAATGGCGTCTTAGAACCGATTTCGTGGGAGCAAGCCATCGACACCATCGCCCAGCGAGTGCTGAAAAACCCGGCGGGTTTCGGCTTTTACACCTCCGGCCAATCGACCATCCCGGAAGGC
>JBGSLX010000259.1:0-4221 GCA_041740475.1 Akkermansiaceae bacterium
CGCGGAATCGACCCCGCCGGAAAGATAAGCCGCGACTGGCACATCGGCTTGTAGCGCCAGCTCGACGGTGGAGCGCGTGGTGCGGTCGAGGAAATCGAGCGGCGATTCCGCATCGGCGCGAAACTCAGATGCACCCGCCGCGCCCGGCGTCCAATAGCGTTGTTGCTGAATTTTTCCTGTGGAATCCACCGTCATCCAATGCGCGGCTGGCAGCGTGACCACGTCTCGGAACAAAGTGAACGGCTCCGGCAGGTAGCGCAGCGATAGCCAGATGGAGAGAAATTGGGCGTCCGGCGCAAGTTGCAGGCCTGCTGCGGCCAGAGCTTTGATTTCCGAGGCGAAGCAAAATCCACCACTTTGCGAGTAATACAGCGGTTTCTGGCCACAGCGGTCGCGCGCGAGAAACAACGAGTCCGTCCGCGCATCGTGCACCGCGATAGCGAACATGCCGTTGAGTTTTTCCGGCAGGGCGGTGCCCCATTCGAGCCACGCTGCCGGCAATATCTCGCCATCGCAGCGGGTGTGAAAGCGATGGCCTCGCGCTTCCAGCGTCCGACGGATTTCTTGCCAGTTGTAAATTTCGCCGTTGAAAATCGCGTGGATTTCGCCGTCTAGAGAAACAAACGGCTGCTGCCCGTGCGCGGGATCGAGGATTGCCAGCCGTCGCATCCCGCACTGAAACGAGCCGCTCTGGAACGACCCCTCACCATCCGGGCCACGGTGACGCATGGCCGCCAGCATCCGATCCAGCCGATCCGATGTCAGACGCAAACCTCCGGCGATGCCGCACATGCGCGATGTGTTGCAGATGCTAGACGAAAGAAAAAGCCAAGGGTTAAGCCGGAGTGGCGTTTTCCAGACGCCATGTATCGCACAGGCGGCTTCAAGCCGCCGTTGCGGGTTATGGCTCCCAGAGAGAGCCACTCCGCTTGGCGAGGTTGACAGATATCACTCAGGGCGTGAAAACCTCCTTCGAAGTGCGAAAAATCATCGAACCATGAATGAATACAATTCTGTAGGCAGTGAAAGATTCCGTGGCGCGTTTGTCATCGCGCTCGTGATTGGCGTCACGCTGCTATTCCTCTCGCTGATCGGTTTTTTCATCAAACCGCTGATCATGGCTGCGATTTTCACGGTGATGCTGTTCCCCATTTATCGGCGACTGTTCCTACTTTTTCGCCGCCGGGCTGTGCCTGCTTCTTTATTAACCGTTTTGCTGATGATCCTGATCATTCTTGGCCCGGTGACCGGATTTCTCGGGATCGTCACCAAACAAGCGATTCAAATTTCGGAAACCATGATCCCGTGGATTCGAGATCACGCGGGCGCTGAGTCTTACCAACTTACGAAGTCGTGGGTGCTGGAAAAGGCACCGTTTGCGGCGGAGTTCATTCCCGACCGCGATCAGATTACCAAAGGCGTGACCGACATGACTCAGGCGGCGGGGGAATTTCTCGTCAAGAGTGCCTCGAAAATGACCGCTGGCACGGCGGCGTTTTTCTTGAACCTCTTCGTGATGCTGTATGCGATGTTCTATTTTTTCATCCACGGGCGTGGTGTGGTGGAAAAATTTCTCTACTACTGCCCGCTGAATGCGGATGAAGAAGAGCGCATGATTGAGCGGCTGCTTTCGATCACGCGAGCGACCATCAAAGGCACGGTTCTCATCGGCGTGATTCAGGGCACTCTCGGCGGGCTTGGATTCTACTTCGCGGGCTTCAGCGGCGCGGCGTTTTGGGGCACGATCATGATCATTCTTTCGATCATTCCAGGCATCGGCGCGGCGATTCTGTGGATCCCTGCGGTGATTTATCTAGTGACGACGGGTGACTTGGGAAAGGCCGCGATGCTCGGTGCTTACATGGGGCTGGTGGTCGGTTCCGTGGACAACGTGCTGCGTCCGATGCTCGTCGGGCGCGATGCCAAGATGTCAGATTTATTGATACTTTTGGGCACGCTTGGCGGAATTTTCATGTTCGGCGCGATTGGTTTCATCATCGGCCCGGTCATCTGTGGACTTTTCCTCACGGTGTGGGAAATTTATGCCGAGACGTTTAAAGAGCACCTTCCTCCAGTGCGGCGTATCAAGTCACACACCAGCACATGAACGGAATCGCCGACCTACTGCCTCGTTTACGCATCGCCATGCGCAATCCCAAATGGCGGGTCGCCATCATCGCGGCAGTTCTCTCTGATGCGATCGCTTTTTTGCTCATTCCCATCCCACCGGCTCAATGGGCATTGGACATCGTCACGGCGCTGATCCTCTTCATTTCCTTCGGCTTCCCATGGACGCTTTTGATCGCACTCGCCATCGAGGTCGTTCCAGGTGTCGAACTCTTTCCCGCGTGGACATTGGCCGTGCTCGCAATCGGCGCGATCCGCTACCGGAGCGAAATTTCAGATTCACCGCAAATTCCGAGCGACCCCGAACCACCGAGAACTGACAAAAAAATCCCATGAAAATCATCATCATTGGCGGCGTGGCTGGCGGCGCTTCTTGCGCAGCTCGCCTCCGCAGACTCAACGAATTCGCGGAAATCCTGATGGTCGAAAAAGGCCCGTACGTTTCCTACGCGAATTGCGGGCTGCCCTACCGCATCGGCAATGTGATTGAGGACGATGCGGATCTGCTGATCGCGACTCCAGATATGTTCCGCTCGGTCTTCAACATCGACTGCCGTACGCATTGCGAGGCCGTCGCCATCGATGCCGCGAACAAAACCGTCGATTTGCTCAATATGCAGAGCGGTGCAGTCACCACCGAGTCTTACGACAAACTCGTGCTTTCTCCCGGTGCGAAATCGATTCACCCGCCGCTGCCCGGCATTGATTTGCCCGGAATTTTCCAAGTCCGCACCGTGCCGGACACGCAGGCCATCATGCAGTGGCTCGAAAAAAGCATCAGTCTCCGCACCGCCAACCAACAGGGGAAAGTCGCGATTCGCGCGATGGTCGTGGGCGGTGGCTTCATCGGTCTGGAAACAGCGGAAAACCTCATTCATCGCGGATTCGAGGTCACGCTGCTGCAAAAGCTGCCGCAAGTGCTCGGTCCACTCGACCCGGATTTAGCGGTGATGGTTGAGCGTCACATGGAGCAGCATGGAGTAAAATTTGTGCTCAACGACAGCGTGGCAGCATTCAAACGTCTCGATGATGGTTCCATCGAAGCCCAAGCAGAGTCCGGCCAGACGTTTCTTGCTGACGTCGTGATTCTCGCCATCGGTGTGCGGCCCGATACCAAGTTGGCGCTATCCGCTGGGCTGACGATCGGCGAGCGCGGCGGGATTTTGGTCGATGAGCAAATGCGCACCAGCAATCCGGACATTCTGGCCGTCGGCGATGCCATCGAGGTGAAAGATTTTGTCACAGGCGAGGAGGCGCTCATCGCTCTCGCTGGTCCGGCGAACCGCCAAGGGCGCATTGCTGCGGATGTGATTTGCGGTCGTGAGTCGCGCTACCGTGGCACGCAAGGCACGGCGATCATCGGGCTTTTCGGTGGCGCAGCAGCGTGGACCGGGGTCAACGAGCGCACGCTCAAGCGCATAGGAGATGCGGATTATGAAAAAATCTATCTCTTCCCGAACTCGCACGCCGGTTACTATCCCGGCGCGAAAATGATCGGCATGAAGGTGCTTTTCCGGAAATCCGACGGCAGGCTTCTCGGCGTGCAAGCGGTGGGTGAAGACGGCCCATCGGTGGACAAGCGCATCAGTGCGATGGCCGCGTTTCTGCAAATGGGAGCGACGATTTACGATTTGGAAGAAGCGGAAATTTGTTACGCGCCGCAGTTTGGCAGTGCCAAGGATCCGGTGAACTTCGCCGGCATGGTGGCCGGGAATATTCTTCGTGGCGACATGCCCGTCTGCCACTGGGGAAATTCTGAGGGCGCATTCATCCTCGATGTCAGAAATCCCTCGGAGTTCGTCGTCGAAAGCGTGCCCGGCGCGGTGAACATTCCACTGCCTCAGCTCCGTGCGCGTCTGGCGGAGTTGCCGAAAGACCGCGAAATCCAAGTCACTTGCCGCTCGGCCCAGCGCGCTCACAGCGCCACACGCATCTTGCTACAAAATGGCTTCAATGCCGCGAATCTCTCCGGCGGAATGCTCTCCCGAGCAATGCGGCAGTTCGCGACGAAGCGCTGAGAAACTGGAGCGCGGAATTCATTCCGCCAACGTCGTTAGAGAAGAAGCGGAATAAATTTCGCGCTCCGTCTCATTA
>JBGSLX010000260.1:0-34962 GCA_041740475.1 Akkermansiaceae bacterium
CATTTCCGACATCTGTTTTTCTTCCCACAAAAGCCTGCATTCTTGATAACCGTCTGAGGTAGGCCCGTGATGCGCATTTTTGGGTTTGCAGAGCTGCTCGTTCTGCCAAACCACCATTTCCCAAGGAACATCCGCCAGCCACGCTTTGTGATTCATGGGCTTTTTCGCTGTTTGGGTTCAGCCAATTTCTTGGCAGCGGCGATCTCTTCGACTCCTATACTTTTCAAATAACCCTTGCCGGTTTTTGCATAGATTGGCTCTGCGACAAACCGATCCTGAATCTTCAGACCCTCTTGCAGTATCGCTCTTGCTAAAGGGTTATTCTCAAACGATTTCGCGGTTTTTACGACTTCAGACATAGCAGCACACTACACAGGCCAGTCGGCCATGGCAAGCTCACGGCACACGTGAGCCATTATAGATATTTGTCCGTCACGGCGCCCTCTGATGCGGTAGCGACGAGCTTGGCGTACTTTGCGAGCACACCGCGAGTGTAGCGCGGCGCGGGCTGGACCCATGTGGCCTTGCGCGCGGCGAGTTCTTCATCAGAAATCTCGACATCGATGCGGTTGTTGACGGCGTCGATTTTGATCGTGTCTCCATCTTTCAGCAGGCCGATGGAGCCGCCGGTGAAGGCTTCTGGTGTGATGTGACCGACGACGAATCCGTGACTGCCACCAGAGAAACGACCATCGGTGATCAGCGCGACGTCTTTTCCCAGACCGAGTCCCATGATGGCGCTGGTGGGGCCGAGCATTTCACGCATGCCAGGGCCGCCTTTCGGTCCTTCCATGCGGATGACGATCACGTCGCCCTTCTGGATCAGTTTTGCCAGAATCGCCTTCATCGCAGCGTCTTCAGATTCAAAAACGCGTGCGCTGCCGGTGAAAATCTCCCCTTCTTTGCCGGAAATTTTCGCCACCGCACCGCCTTCCGCGAGGTTGCCATAGAGGATGCGAAGGTGGCTGTCCTTTTTGATCGGATCACTCAGCGGACGAATAATTTGTTGGCCGTCAGGGTAAGGCTTGGCGAGTTTTTCCAAGTTCTCACGCATTGTGCGGCCAGTCACTGTCATGCAGTCGCCATGCAACAGCCCGGCATCCAGCAGCATTTTCATCAATGGAACCGTGCCGCCGATGCGAACGAGATCTGCCATCACATATTTTCCAGATGGTTTTAAGTCTGCGAGAACGGGCACGTTTTTGCCGATCCGCTCAAAATCATCGATGGTGATTTCGACACCGGCGGCGTGCGCCATGGCTGGGATGTGGAGCACGGCGTTGGTAGAGCCACCGAGCGCGATCAGCACGGTGATGGCATTTTCAAATGCCTCCTTGGTGAGGATGTCGCGGGGCTTGATGCCGAGGTTGATCAAGTTGAGCACAGCCGCACCGGCATCGAAACAATCGCGCATTTTATCATCCGAGATGGCGGCTTGCGCAGAGCTGTTCGGCAAAGACATGCCCATCGCCTCGATCGCGCTGGCCATGGTGTTGGCCGTGTACATTCCACCGCAAGAACCAGGGCCGGGAATGGCGCAGGACTCCACAGTTTCCAGCTCCTCATCGCTGTATTCGCCATTGGCATGTTTGCCCACCGCTTCAAAAACCGAGACGATATCGAGGTCTTTTTCTTCGCCTTTGAGTAGGGCGCAGCCCGGCAGAATGGTGCCGCCATAGACGAAGACCGAAGGGCGATTCATGCGGGCCATGGCCATCACGCAGCCGGGCATGTTCTTGTCGCATCCGCCGATGGCCACGAAACCATCCATGCCTTCACAGCCGACCACCGTTTCGATGGAATCGGCGATCACCTCGCGGGAAACCAATGAGTATTTCATGCCTTCCGTGCCCATCGAGATGCCGTCAGAAACGGTGATGGTATTGAAAATGAGGCCTTTGCCACCCGCGGCGTTGACGCCATGGCTGCACTCGCGGGCGAGCTTGTCGATGTGGACGTTGCACGGAGTGACCTCGCTCCAAGTGGAGGCAATGCCGATTTGTGGCTTGGCGAAGTCCCCTTTTTGGAAGCCAACCGCGTAAAGCATGGCGCGGCTCGGCGCACGGTCTGGGCCATCGAGCATCGGACTGGAAAACGGGCGTGTGGTATCATTCATCGCGGGCGCAGCTTCCGGCGAACGATGAGCATGCGTCAAGACGCGAACCGCCTTCCCAGCCACGCCTCATCTGCGGCTCCTCAGAAAAGACCTTGCCCGCTCGCTTGCTGCTAGCGTAGTCATTGCCACCCCGATGGTGACGGGTGTTGGATTTCCTGAGTATCCGAGTTTTCGAGACATCCAACGGGTGTTCAGCGCGTACCAAAAAATCCTTCGTCATCCATTCAAGGGCCTGTAGCTCAGCGGTTAGAGCAGGGGACTCATAATCCCTTGGTCCAGGGTTCAAATCCCTGCGGGCCCACCTTCGGTTTTCTCCAGAAAATGCTGATAATCACCGCAGCTTGGTGCATCGCTACAGAGACCCAGTTCGGATCGAGGGAAGTCGGCAACTACGTCCAAGGCGCCGTCCTCCTCATCCTTCGCAAGCAAACCGGTGACGACACCGCCTTTCTCGATCAAGTCTATCCCGAGGTGGAAGCCGAGGTGAAGCGGCAGCTCGATTCCATGCACGAGCTGGACGATCCCCATGCCGACGCTCCGGACTTCACCGATACCGATTACCAATTCGCCGCCTACGCCGCCGCCCTCTGCGTGCTCACCCGCTACCGCTTCATTGAGGACATCGATGTCGCCCGCGAACTCGCCCGCGGCTTCGGCGTCCGCGATTACACCGCCCTGCTCGGCAACGACAAAGCCAACGAAGTCCGCCTCATGACCGCCACCGAGTTCGGCAAAAAGCTCCTCCGCGCCGGCGAAGACGCCTTCTCCGAAAGCCTCCTCCGCCACGCCCTCTTCGCCATCCGGGAAGTCGCCAAGTCCGACCAAGGTGCCGAACCCGGCCGCGCCTGGCTCAAAGCCGAAGTCAAAGACTACTGGTCCCACCGCAAAACCCTCATCGCCATCCTCCAATACCTCTCCCGCTTCCAACACAGCCTCCCCACCTGGCAAACCGACTCCAAAGCCGCCGCCCTCCTGGCCGGAGCGCTGGAGAATGATCATTGACGCCGTCCCATGCGTGATACAAATTTGTCTCACCATGAAATCGGCAACGATCCGTGACCTCCGCAATTCCTTCCCCACCGTGGCCCGGTGGATCGAGGAGGGGGAGTGTGTGGAAATCACTCGCTCGGGCAAGCCGTTCGCGCGCTTGGAGCCGATCAAGCCGGAAACCTCCACACCCTTGGTCATGCCGGATTTCCTCGCCCGCATGCGCAAGCATTTCCCCGATGAGAAGCCCGGCACGGCACTTTCCCGCGTGGTGGACTACGACCGCGGCGACCGATGAATGCCTACGCCGACACCGGGTTTGTGGTGACCCTCTACAAGGAAGAAGCCACCAGCGCCCGGGCCGCTGCCCTGATGGCCAAGCAGACGGCGTCAGTCCGCTTGGCGCAGCTTGGCGAGCTCGAATTTCGCAACGCGCTTCATCTGGCCGTGTTCCGGGGCGAGATCAGCGCAGGCGACGCGGCTCTCAAGAAGCGCCTGTTTCTTGAAGACGTGGCGAATGGGATTTTCACCATCACAGCGGTCCCCGCTTCCGAGCTGTTTGCGAAATCCTGCGAACTCGCAGACCGCCACAGCGTCCGCCTCGGTACCCGCAGCCTCGATCTGATGCACGTGGCCGCCGCGCTTTTATTGAAGGCTGAAAAGTTTCTCAGCTTCGACGAACGCCAGCGCAAGGCTGCGAAGGCGGAAGGACTAAAGGTCAAACCCTGAGGTGGGAAACAAGTATTTTCCCACTTGAGCTTTTTTCCACCCATGAAAGGATGTCGTCATGGCAAAGGCATTAACCATCCGCCCCGATTCGAAGGGGCGCATTGCTTTGGGCAAGCTGGCCCGTGGCGTGAGTAGCTTCCAAGCAACTCTGGACGCGGAAGGCCGCATCATTCTGGAACCCTACGCGGAGATCCCCGCCCGGGAAAAATGGCTGTTTGAGAACCCGTCCGCCCTGACCGCTGTGCGCGAAGGTTTGGAACAATCCGCCCAAGGCAAGGTCCGCACGCGCGGCAGCTTCGCCAAGTTCGCCAACGAGGAAATCGACTGACCCGTGAGCTTCGAACTGCTTTTCACGCCACGGGCCGATGCGGACCTCGACGCGCTTGAGGCGGATGCCGGACTGGCCAAGCGCTTGAAAGCCGTGCGCAAGGTGCTGGGTTTGCTGGAAAGCAATCCCCGCCACCCAGACCTCAACACCCACAAATTCAGCTCGCTCAAAAGCCCTGGCGGCGAGGAGGTTTTCGAGGCCTACACCGAAAACAAGACACCCGCCGCGTGGCGAATTTTCTGGCACTACGGCCCGGACAAAAAACAGATCACGATCCTCACCATCACGCCGCATCCGTGATCTGAAATCCACAATCCTCGATCTACAATCTCTTCGCCCGATGCACCGCCACTCCTCCCGCCGCGTTCCATCCCTGGGGAAATCCTTCCTCGCGGAACGCCTGCGTGGAGCACACAGCTACGACCGCATCGCCGGCTACTTTTCCTCGTCCATCCTCGAAGTAGCTGGCGAGGAGCTGGAATCAATGTCCGGCAAAGTGCGAATCATCTGCAACTCAGAGCTCGACCCGGACGATGTGAAATCCGCGCGGGCCGCCGCCATGGCGATGCGCCGCGAGTGGTGCCGCACGGAACCTGAAAAACTGGCGGAGATGGGAGCAAACCGCTTTGAGCGCCTCTATCGTTTCCTCACTAACGGAAAGCTCGTAGTCAAGGTGCTTCCGGACTCAGCCTTCGGCCTCATCCATGGCAAAGCCGGCGTGATCGAGCTGGCGAACGGGCAATGCACCTCGTTTCTCGGCAGCGCCAACGAATCCAAAAGCGCGTGGCGCATGAACTACGAGTTGGTCTGGGAAGACGAATATCCGGATTCAACAAACTCAAAGCGCCCGACCGCTCACGCCTCGAACGCCTCAAACCGGGCTTCGGCCGCGAGCACAATCCGTTCCTGCGCCACATCATCCGCCGCACCCGGGATTTTCTGGAGACGGAGAAAGATCCGGAAACCAACCAGCCATACCTCGACCCGGTTTACGTCAAGCTCCTCGGCGAGGGCGACGAAGGCGCTGTGGAACTTTCTTCGTATCTGAAAAAGGCCTACAAGCTAGCGGAGGATTTCTGCGCCGCCATTGCCATGAACCGCAAAGGCGCGGGATTCCTGAAAACCCTTCTGCTCCGCCGCGCCGGCAGCATCGTGGTCGCCGGCATTTTCACTGCCCGCAAGATGCTGGATAGCTGGGATTCAATCGAAGACGAGGACGAAGATGAAGACGACGCACCGAAGCGCGACGATTTCAAAACGCTGTCACCCGCCGAGCGGGCATTGCTGGAAAGCTACGTGCGCGCTTTGGAAAGCAACCAATCAGAAGACCCGAAATACCGAGTGGTGCTCCGGCTCCTGACGGAAGGCAAACCCGAGGCGGAGGCTCTGCCTTGGAAGAGCCTCGGTTGCATGATTTTCTCCCAATACTACGACTCCGCCGAGTGGCTCGCCGCCAAGCTCAGCAAGGAAGCGTTGCCAGATGAGTTGATCGGCCTCTACGCCGGCAGCGGCCGCTCTGCCTACTACCGTGGCCGCGAACGCCAACCCGCCGAGCGCGAGGATCTCAAACGCCTCGTCCGCGACGGCGAAATCAAAATCCTCGTTGGCACCGACGCCGCCAGCTAAGGCCTCAACCTCCAGCGCCTCGGCACGCTCATCAACCTCGACCTACCTTGGAACCCGACGCGTCTCGAACAGCGCAAGGGCCGCATCCAACGCATCGGCCAGAAGCGCGATACCGTTTACGTCTTCAACATGCGCTACCGCGACTCGATCGAGGACCGCGTTCACCAGATGCTGGCTACACGCCTCAAGCACATCCACGACCTCTTTGGCCAGATTCCAGACACCCTCGAAGCCGCCTGGATTGCCGCCGCCATCGGCGACAATCGTAAGGCCCGCGAAACGATCGACGCCGTGCCGAACAAGCATCCCTTCGAGGCGAAATACAATCAGATCGCCAGCATCAACTGGGAAAGCTGCTCGGAGGTGCTCAACCGCGTCGCTGCCAGAGAAGCACTGGAGCGAGCGTGGTAATAGTGCCTATATCTCCCAACATCCAGTCCTCCTAAGGAACGGTGTAGTGTAGATATGCACTTCGTGGTAGATGAAAAGGTTCCGAGGTAGATGCTCCACCCAGCAATGCCGGTCGTAGTAATTTCGCACCGATTGAATGGAGTGAGGAGAAAGATGCCCTGTGTGAACTGAGCAAAAAATACTTTGTGAAACACGCTTCACACATCTTCCTGAGCCCAATTTTACAACCAGCTGCGCATATCACAGCCACTACGCGTTCACATCGAAAACCTCCTGAGCGGTCACTGAGAAATTCACGAGCTGGTGATTGCCGAAGACGGTGGTGATGGCCACGTCGCTGGCATCGCGACCTCGGGCGATGACCACTCGACCGATGCGGCGGGCATTGTGCCGTGGATCGAAGGTGTGCCACTCGCCGCCGAGATAGACTTCCATCCATGCGCTGAAATCCATCGGATCGTGCACGATGGGGATGCGAATATCGCCGAGGTAGCCGGTGACGTAGCGTGCCGGGATGTTCATGCAGCGGCAAAGCGTCACTGCGAGGTGAGTGAAATCGCGGCAGACACCGACACGCTCGTGATAAGCTTCCAGCGCGGTGCGGTTAGCACGGGCCTGCATGTAGTCGAACTTGATGTGCCCGTTTACAAAATTGCAGATCGCTTCCACACGCGGGATGCCGAGCGGGGTGGAGTTGAAGTTTGCCCAGGCGAAGGCGAGCAGCTCGCTATCCGTTTCACAGTAGCGTGATGGCTGTAGGAAGCGCAGTAGCTCGTGCGGCAGTTCCCAGACATTATGCTGATAAGCATTTGCAGGTCGTGGGTCGAGCACACCGCTATCGCGGATGATGGCCTTGTTGGTAAAGCGGACGATGCCCGCCGGGCAACGCAGTCTGCCGCCCCAGTTGCCAAATTGGTCCCAGTATTCCTCTGGTGGGTTGCCGCCGTTTTCGATGTGAAAACTTTCGCCGTACACCAGATCGTTGTGCCGTGATGGAGAGACCCGCAGGCAATAGAGGACCGTGGTTTCCGCCTCGATCTTTAAGGAAATATCAAACCCGATTTTAATAAGCATATGTTGGAAAATTTAGGAGTTCGTGGATTGCGACGGCCATTCGTGGATGACGCGTGCGAGGAGTCTTGCGCCGATGACGAGAGCGTCTTCATCGATATCAAAGGTGGGTGTGTGAAGTGGGGTGATTTTTTTGCGTTTTTTGCGAACGCCGAGCCGCATCATGCAGCCCGGAACCTGCGTCAGGTAGTCTGCGAAATCTTCTGCGCCCATGCTGGGGCGGCTTTCTGAGATGACGTTTTTTTCGCCAACCAGCCCGACGGCTGCCCGATGGCAGAGGGCTGAGGTGGCGCTATCGTTGATCACTCCGGGCAGTAGAGCATTGAATGTGCCATCAATGGTGGCGCCGAAAGATAAGGCGGTTCCCTTGCACAGACGGAGGATGGTTTCGCGGGCGCTGTTGGAAACTTCTGCGGAGAAAGTGCGCACTGTGCCGCGCAGCATCGCCGTGTCTGGAATCACGTTGTTCGCGTGGCCGGCTTGCAACTGGCCAATGGTCACGACGAGCGGGTCGCGTGCATCGGTTTGGCGTGGCAGCGCTTGATAAATCAAGGTCACGAGCTGAGCCGCTACCGCGATAGGGTCAATTGTTTGGTGCGGACGTGCGGCGTGGCCGCCTTTGCCGTGAATGATGATTTCAAAGTCCTGGCAGAATGCCGTTTGCGGGCCTGCCGCCACCACGATTTGTCCGCAATAAAGGTTCGGATCGACATGGATGGCGATGATGGCGTCCACGCCTTTGAGCGCTCCATGTTCGATCATCTCACGCGCGCCGATACCGACTTCTTCGGATGGTTGGAAAACTCCGCGCCACGCGACTTTTGGTGGGTCCTTTTGTAAGGCGGTCAACGCTCCGAGCAACATCGTGGTGTGCGCGTCATGTCCGCAGGCGTGCATAATCCCAGTATTCTTCGAGCAATAAGACACATCGTTTTCTTCCTGAATCGGCAATGCATCCATGTCCGCACGGATGGCCACAACGGGCAATTTGCCCTCAGTACCAACGGAGATGTCAGTGATGATTCCACGCTTTTCTGGGCCGTGCTGGAAAGAAATGCCTGCAGACTTGAGTTGCTTGCCGACCCATGCGGTGGTCGCCGTTTCCTTGCCACTGAGTTCAGGATGCTGATGAAGGTAGCGGCGGAACTCGACTAATGTCGCGGCGTAGCTGGAGAGAAAGCGGTCGTAAGTTTCCATAATATGCAAAAATATCCGAACCTCGATTTCGAAGTTCACGGTATGCTATCGTTTCCCGCTTAGTTCGCCATCGTAAAAAAATCGGCTTGTTCGAGATTTACGTTCCACTGCCTATTTTTGAAAAAAAGAAGCCCAGTCCGAGTTGCTGCGTTTAAGTGATGATAGACACCTGCGGAAAACCGCAGATGCCTATCATTATATACTAAGAAGAAAAATCAGTCTTCCAGACCTGCGAATTCATCGAGCGATTTTGGGACCAAAACTTGTCCGATGCTATGTACCACGCCATTGGTGGCGATGACATCAGCACTGTAAACTTTGGCTCCATTCACTTCTACTTTGTCTGGCGAAACATCGACATTGAGTTTCTCGCCGTTAACAGTCTTCACATCGCCATCCATAAGGTCGGCAGCGAGAACTTTGCCGGCTACTACATGATAGAGCAGGAGCATGCGGAGTTTTTCCACGTTTCCAGAAAGCATGAGCTTGGTGAGTGTCTCAGCGGGCAATTTGCCAAAGGCCTCATCAGTTGGGGCAAATAAGGTGAATTGATCAGAGCCGCCGAGAGTTGCATCTAGTCCTGTCGCCTTGAGAGCCTTGGTGAGTGTGGAGAAGGTGGCACCATCCGCAACGACTGTGGTGATCGAGCCGGGAGCGATTGTGACTTTTTTCTCCATCGCTGGCTTAACGACTGTTTCGCTTTGGGCGGTGGCGATTGTTGAGCCAAGTGCTGCCATGGAAAGAAGCATCACGGTGTGAGTTAGGTATGTGGATTTCATAATTTTAATTTAATATCAATTTGAACTCGGTCGGCATGACCATCCTTCGTTGCGTAAGTTGCGTCAGAATTTTCTGATGTGCTATGGGGTGAACCCCCACTTCGTCAGGTAGGAGTAACTCGTAGAATGTTCTCAGAAATAAAACTTGAGACCGAAATCAAGCTGTTTGGCAAAGCCATCGTCGCCATTGTCGTCACCCGAGATGATCCAGTCGCCACCCACAGAAGCAAAGATCGCGAGATTGGAGCGCATGAAGTATTTCACACCCGCGTCCACTCCCAGAGTTCCACTGTCGTCACCTTCATCTGGGCGTGCATAGCCGATTCCTGCGCGGACGAATGGAACCCATTTGGTGCCAGTCAGGAAGTTGTATTCGCCGAAAACACCGACGCGGTAGTCTTTATCGCTATTCACTCCGGTGATTCCCGCTTGCACGCCGATCAACCAGTTGGAGGTGATGAATCGACCGTAGCTGACGTCGAAGTTATAAACCGTGCTATCTTCCCAATTGAGTTGTCCGCCGAGGCTTAGCTCCTGCACACCAGGTGCAAGCATGGGTAAGCCGTCACCGAATTGCTCTTGTTCGGTTTGCACAGAGGTCGTGGTATTCATCCCATCCTTGCCGGAGGATGTAGCTGCAACAGCCGCACCGGCTGTGAGGATGCCTGCAAGTAAGATTGCTCCCGAGCGGTTGATGACAGTGTGGTTCATTTTCATATATTGGTATTGTTGGTATGGATTCATGCAGAACCTGACGTTTAGTCGTCAGTCGGCTTCCATGACCGCAACATCAAGACACCCAGAAGTACAACTGACCATGGGGTGATATCCCCATAGTTAAATGGCTCAGCAATGGATACCTTTCCTACGTATCTATTATTTAACAATCACATGAGCTACCCAATGAACGAGTATGGGACTGGTGCAAAAGTGCCGACAAGAACGGCAGATCCATGGCTAGTCGCTTCAGAATATGAGGCCTGCAACACGGATCAAAAAACCCGCCCCAATCTACTTTCTACGATCCAGAATTTCAGCACAAAGGTCAAAGTAACAAACGAGTTGATCCATCGAAATCCATATACAGCCATCTTCATGGGTCTCGGCGCAGGCACGCTACTTGGAATCGCACTTACGGGTCAGCTTTTGGGAAGAAGAATCTGAACTCATGCAATTGCACACATCGAATCACCACAAGACAACCTCCACACAGAAACCAACACATACACATATGAAATACCGCACCTACATCATCGTTGCACTAGCAACAGTCTTCACCATCAGTTGCAACAAGGAGAAAGCCGCAATTGATCAAAACACGTCAGACACGAAAGACGCGATCAACGAACGCAAATCTGAAGTCGCAGATGAGGCCGCATACGCCAGCGAACAGGCCGATCTGCAAGCTGGGGTGAACAAAGCGCAAATCGAGGCCGACAAGGTGGCCACCCAAGCGCAACTAGACGCAGACAAAAAAATCGCCGAAGCCGCAGCAGACGCCGCCAAGGCACGCGTGGACGGTGAAAATAAATAATCCTCCTTATAACAAAACACCAACTGGCGGTCGGGGAGCACCTCGTCCGCCAGATCACTCCATGGTGACTTGCACGCTGCTCTCGATGATGCCAGCAGCGATGGCATAGCGGGTGAGTCCGGCTGTATCGTGGATGTCGAGTTTCTCCATCAGATGACCGCGATGTTTTTCCACGGTTTTGATGCTGATATTAAGCACCGCAGCAGTTTCTTTGTTGGCTTTGCCTTCAGCGATGAGTTGTAGCACTTCGGTTTCGCGCGAGGTCAAGTTTGAGGCCTTTCGTTCCGTCTTGCCTGAGCGGTCCGTCGAAAGTGGATTGATGCGGACGAAACGTTTGGCGATAGTTTTGCTATAATGAACACCGCCTCGATGAACTTCACGGACCGCGCGGCACACATCGTGGGCAGAGTCCTGCTTGATCAAGAATCCCACAGCACCAGCCTCAATCGCGCTTTTGACGTAGCCGTCGTCACCGTGGGCGGTGAGTATGATAATGCGTGAACTCGGGCGAGCCTTGAGCAGTTGGCGTGTCGCTTCTAAGCCATTAAGCCCCGGCATGGCGATATCCATCATCACCACATCTGGGTTTAGCTCGATCGCCATCGCTACAGCTTTGCGACCATCAGCGGCCTCGCCGACGACGACTATATCAGGTTCGAGCTTGAGCATCGCGAGGATTCCCTCCCGCACCATGGTGTGATCTTCTACAACTAGAACAGAGATTTGATTCATTGTATAATAGGTGATTGTTTAGTCAGTCCCTTCGCGCCACTCCTTAGCGATAGCCGGGCCGATTGGGACAAGAGCAATGATCTTGGTGCCCTTGCCGACTTCAGATTCGATTTCAAAACTTCCTCGGACCATTTCGATGCGCTCTCTCATGCCGAGCATTCCCAGACGTTTGGATTTTCGTTCCATTAGCACCGCTTGGATGTCGAAAGATTTCCCATCGTCGCTGACTTCCATGCGCACAAAATTTCGGTCCTTGCTGAGGGTCACATCGACGTGACTGGCGTGGGCATGTCGGGCGACGTTGGTGAGCGCTTCTTGTGCGACTCGGTAGAGGACCGTTCGCTTCGCGGCGCTGAGTTTTTCTACCCCCACAAAGCCATTCAGGTGGGTGCGCACGCCGGTGCGGGTGGTGAAACTTTTCATGAATGACTGCAGCGCCGGCATTAAGCCTAGATCGTCCAATGCGGCAGGTCGCAGCTCGCGGGCAAAACGATGAACGATGTTTGCAGACCTCGTAACCATCTTCTGGGTGAGGGCGATGTTGTGAGCCAGTCGCTTGATGTTTCGTCCGGATTCGATTTTGAGAGTCGCAAGGCGGACGTTGATTCCGACAAGTGCTTGGGCGACCACGTCATGCAGCTCGCGGCTGATTTTTCTCCGCTCCTCCTCTTGAACGGATAGCACGGAGCGGGATAAGCCGCGCAATTGCTCTTTGAGCGCTTCGGATTTTTTCAGGGCGGCAGAGACGTGTTGCTCGCTCCGGCGCAGCGCGACTTCCAGCTTTTCTCGTCGGCTGATTTCCCGATTGAGCTGCTGGTTCGCAGCAGACAATTCCACTGTGCGATTGCTGAGTGATTCAATGGTTTTGCGAACGCGGGCGGTGTTCTGCGAGCCGGTCTTTTCGGCACCGATCAATGGAATCACCGAAGCAAAAAAGCTGCCTGCGCTACGGATCATGGCGGTGCGCAGCTTAATCGCACAATCTGGCAGTAGATCGACCACCAAGAAATGCTCATGCAGCTTCGCAAATTCACCAGATGACAATCCAACTGTTTGGATTTCATTGGCAATCGACGCCAAAACTTTTGGGTCAGGGTGAGTTTTCGCTGCAAGGTGCGCCCGCAAGGAATCCTTGTAGAGCAGAGAGAGTGAAGATGGCGGATGTTTCATGGGATGAACCCGGCGATCACACCGCCTTTTTGAACGATTGGAGTCATGAGCCAGTTTGTTGTAACTGGCAAATTCTTTCGCAATGCGTTGGTCCGTCCCTACATGATGCGTCGGCCCTGGATGACCCTAACGAGGATGATAATAATGGCGATCACTAACAAAACGTGGATGAAGCCACCTAGGGTCGCACTGGTCACAAGACCAAGAGCCCACAGGATGATTAAAATGATGGCAACGGTCATTAGCATGGTCGGGGTCTTCTAGGGATTCAGGATTTAACGAGTGGCTTGGCCGATGCCATTTCCAACGGTTTCGACGTCATGGCCGATGCCGCGAACGGTTCCGCAGGATGTCACGCTGCCCACTGCGAATGCACAGGCGAGCAACAGAATGATGGTGTTTTTGACGGATGACTTGGACGTATTTGGATTGAGATTTTCCATACCCGGAGGCTAGCAGGGCCAGAGGGTTCTGCCATGGGGTGAAACCCTACTATCATTTTGAGAGGCCGTGATTGGCCATGCATTATGTGGATGGCTTTTCTGAACATTTAAGGGTGGAAAATCCGCTTTACTTCCGGCGGTAAAGCAAACACACCAAGTCACCATGAAAGTATATATCGCAGTTTTATTGATTCCTGTTTTTGCCGTCTCCTGTGCTCAAAGCAGCCTGACCGGAGACACTGTTTCACGCAACGAAGCTGGCCGTGCCCAGACGGTCAGAACCGGCACCATCACATCCATCCGTCCAGTTAAAATCGAAGGCGGCACTACCGGTGGCACGCTTGTGGGCGCAGGTGTGGGCGGTCTGCTCGGCAACCAAATCGGCGGTGGCTCTGGCCGCACAGCCGCCACCGTGGGTGGAGCTCTAGCAGGTGGTGCACTGGGTTCGCACGCCGGACAAAACATGACCTCGCGCAATGGCATCGAGATCGAAGTGCGCCTCGACAACAACGGTGGCCGCATCGCGGTGACCCAAGAAGTCAATCCGCGTGAGACATTCTCGGTCGGCAACCGCGTCCGCGTGATCAGCGGTGGTGGAAGAGATCGCGTCGCTTTCTAAATAACACCAATCCGCCTGCTCCTGCCGATCAGGGTGGGAGCAGGATTGGAACCATGATGACTGCCACGATTAACACAATGATCGTGAACGGGACACCGACTTTCACAAAATCTGCGAAGCGATAGTTTCCCGGAGAAACGACCAGGGTGTTCACCGGTGAAGATACCGGAGTCATGAACGCGGTGCTGGCACCCAGCATGACCATCATCGCGAAAGGGTAGGGAGAGGCTTCGAGATCGCCCGCAATCGCCAAGGCGACGGGTGCCATCAAGACCGCCGTGGCGGTGTTGGAAATGAACATCCCTAGCAAGGAGGTGACGAGGAAAACGACGCCGAGCGCCAAGCGCGGCGAGCCTTCACCGATGATCCCCAATATGCCATTTGCCGCGAGATCGATGCCACCGGTGCGTTGCAGCGCGAGCGAAAACGGCAGCATGCCGACGATCAAAACGAGGCTTTTCCAACTGATCGACTGATATGCGCCTTTCATCCGCATGATGCCGAACGCGCCCATCAGTAAGCAGCCGATTAACACGGCGTGCACGTTGGGAATGATGCTGGTCATCATCGCGAGCACCACCAGTGCGAGGATTCCCAGAGCAATCGGACCTTTGTTTGCGGCAGGCAGCACATCTTCGTATTCCAATGGGAAATCGAGCAGAACGAGCTGCTTGTTGTTGCTCTGCATGCGCTTGAGATCTTTCCAGAATCCCGAGACGAGAATGGTGTCTCCCACGCGCAGTTTTTCATCGACCAAACTTCCTTCGAACGCCTCGCTTGCCCGCCGCAAGCCGATGACGGTGAGCCCAGATTCCGCACGGAGCCGCGAGTCGCGCACGGTGCGGCCCACCAAAGGAGACTCGACCGGAACGATGGCCTCCGACATGCCGATTTCTTGAGAAAGGTCGGTAAAATAAGCGTTTTCCGGGGCGAGAGGTAAATCCTCCACACCGTGCCTTGCGATCAGCTCTGCACTGGCTTCGCGATTCATCGTCACATCGAGAAAAAAAATATCGCCCTCTTCTGGGCAGAACGAACGCGTGGGGCGCAGCAGCGTGCGGCGACGGTCCCGGATGCGTTCGACGGCCAGCAAATTGACACCTTCTTCGCGCAACTTGAGTTCGAAGAGATTCTTGCCGATCAGGTCCGAGCCGGGCAGCACGCGGACGCGTTTTTCGCGCGCGGCGAGCTGGTATTTTTCAATCCAGTCTTGGAAGCATGGGCGTTCAGGCTGGGCGGAGCTGCCATCGTCTCGGACTGGAAGCCACTCGCGGGCGAATTTCATGTAAATCAAACCCAAGACGAGCACCACCAGACCGTATGGCGTGACGCTGAAGAAGTGGAATCCTTCCGCGCCTTGACGCACCAACTCGGAGTTCACCACCAAGTTCGGAGTCGTGGAAATGAGAGTCAACATCCCGCTGATCAACGCGGCGAAGCTCACGGGCATCATCAGCCGACTGGCGGCGATGCCGCTGTTGCGGCAAATGCGAAAGACCACCGGGATAAAAATCGCGACAACCGCCGTGGAACTCATCACCGAGCCCAGTCCCGCGACGGCGAGCATGAGTAAAAAGAGGAGTTTCGTTTCCTTTCCGGCTGCCTTGCGGTTGGTCCAGTCGCCCAAGTCCCTTGCGACCCCGGTGCGCACCAAGCCTTCTCCGAGAACGAACAAAAACGCGATGAGCACGATGTTTGGATCGCTGAAACCTGCCAGTGTTTCCTGCATGGTCAGGACGCCGGTAAATGGCAGCGCGGCGATCATCAGCAGCGCCACGACATCCATGCCTGGCCGATTGCTGACGAACATCGCGATCGCCGAGAGGAGCAGCAGCATGACCCAGATCAAGGGCCAGTAAGACCCGCCTTCGGTTACAGAAAGCTGCGCGGCGAGTAGGTGAAATGGGTAAATGGAGTCGATGTTGATGAGTTGGAACATAGGCTGCTTGGCGGCGAGTCACCCATGCATCTGGGCGGCGGACAAGCTCCTAATTCAGTGATCGCTGGGTGATAGGTTTGCTCGGTTCGTGGCTTTTGATTGCATGCTCACGTTGGATCCTCACATTGCGGCTGGGTTATGATGGACACGCTTTTTCTCCAAAATCTCGGCACCATCGTGGTTTCTGCGGCGGTGCTGGTGATGCTGGGGCGGATCGTGCGGATGCCGCCAATCGTGGTGTATTTGCTCGCCGGCGTCTTGATCGGGCCGGTGATGGGCTGGGTGGAAATGAGTCCGGCGCTGAAATTGATTTCCGAGACGGGCATCGCGCTGTTGTTATTTCTCGTCGGGCTGGAGCTGAGTTTTTCAAAGATCCGCGATGTGGGGAAAGTGGCGGTGGTCGCGGGGATTGGGCAGGTGGTTTTCACTGCGGCGGGTGGCTACCTGCTTTGTTGGGTGCTGGGTTTTCCGGTGATGGAGGCCGTATTTCTAGCGACGGCACTGACGTTCAGCAGCACGGTGGTGGTGGTGAAGTTGCTCGCTGAAAAGGGCGAACTGGACAGCCTTTACGGGCGCATCGCGGTGGGGATTTTCCTAGTTCAAGACATGGTCGTGATTTTGATCCTAACGTTCTTGGCGGGCATGGGCAGCGATAAGGAGATGGATGCGGGGACGGTGGCGCTGGGTCTGGGGAAAGCGTTTGGTGGCATGTCGGTTCTGCTTTTACTCTCGTTGCTGGCGTCCAAATACCTGCTGCCGCGTCCTTTCCGCTGGGCGGCGCGCTCGCCAGATGTGCTGCTGATTTGGGCTCTATCGTGGTGTTTTCTATTGGTATTCGCCGCACACGCATTCGGCCTCTCGTTGGAAGTGGGATCGTTTCTCGCCGGGCTGAGTCTCGCGCAGCTTCCGTATAACGACGACTTGCGGCGGCGGGTCCATCCTTTGATGAACTTATTCATCGCGGTCTTTTTCGTCTCATTGGGTGTGCAAATGGATGCGGCGGGAGCGGCGGCAAACTGGTGGCCGACCTTGGTGCTCACACTGTTTGTGCTCATCGGGAACCCGATCATTTTCATCATCATCATCACGCGAATGGGCTACAGCAGACGGACCTCGTTTTTGACCAGCGTGACGGTCGCGCAGATCAGCGAGTTTTCCTTCATCTTCGCCGGCATGGGCATGAGCCGTGGTTTGGTCGGCCCGGAAATTCTTTCCATCACCGCGCTGGTGGGCGTGGCGACGATTGCCGTTTCCTCCTACATGATTTTATACAATCACCAGCTTCATCGGTTTTGCTCCCGCATTGGATTGCTAAACTGGCGTTTTCTCAGTGCGCCCAAGGAGGGTGAAGAGGCGGAAGTCGCGGGCCATGGACTGGCGCTCTCGGGCCACGTCATCGTCGTCGGCATGAACACGCTCGGACGCGAAATCGTGCAGCGCCTGCATGAGCGCGGCGAGACGGTGCTGGCAGTGGACACGGATCCTCACAAGCTCGATGGACTGGCGGCGCACACTCTTTTAGGCAGCGTGGAGTATCTCTCGGTGCTGCAACAGGCGGGGCTGGATCGCGCGAAGTTGCTGGTATCTGCATTGCAGATTGAGGACGCAAATGACCTGCTCGCCTACCGTTGTCAGCTCGCAGGTGTGCCCTCGGCGATCCACGTGGTGGACATGTCGGTGGTCGATAACTTGCTCGAACTGGGTGCGAACTACTTGATGATTTCCAAGGTGGATGGAGTGAAGGCGCAAAGCAGGACGCTGCGCGAAATCGGCATACTCGAGAGATGAATTTGGTCGCCATGTTATTGTTTGCTGCGGCGGTGTCCTACGGGCTAGCGCGCTGGCTGCGTTTGCCGTCATTGCCATTATTGATTGGCGCGGGCATGGCTCTCAATCTTGCGGGTTTCCTGCCGGATGGGTTTGAGCTCGGTGGTGGCAAGGATGAAGAACATGCGGGAGCTGCCCTCGGGGTGCTGGAGTTCGGGCTGTTGTTCCTGGTTTTCGCATCTGGAGTGGAGCTCAATCCCCGGCGATTCAGCAAACAGCGATCCATCGTCGGCTGGGTCGGCTGTGCGCAATTCGTCGTTTCCTCGCTGCTTGGTTATATTTTTTCCCGGTGGATGGGATTGGGAAACCTCGAGTCCCTTTACCTATGTTTTGGGCTCGCGGCCAGTTCCACGCTGGTGGTGCTGCGCCAAGTGCGGCTGCGCCAAGCGATGTTCGAGCCGTTCGGGCGGGTCATCACCGGGGTCTTGTTGTTGCAGGACGTACTGCTGATCACGGTGATTGTGGTGCTTTCCAGAATGACCGAGGGGCTACTCGCGATGGGCCTAGGATTGGGCGAGGCCGTGCTCTTGGGTGCCACGGCATGGGTGGCGCAGCGGCACTTGATTCCGCAGTTGGTGAAACGCACCAAGCCGGATGAAGAAAGTCTGCTGCTGTGGCTGGTGGCGGTGTTGTTCCTATTTGTCGGCGTGGCATCCGTGCTGGGTCTGCCGCTGATCACAGGCGCGTTTGCTGGCGGATTTGCGTTTTCGGCATTCCCGCTCAACGGCTTGGTGCGGGCGCAGCTCTCGTCACTGAGCGATTTTTTCCAAGCGCTGTTCTTTGTCGCTCTTGGGGCATTGGTCGGCATTCCTGATGTGGAGCAATGGTGGATGGCACTGCAATTTTCCGCCGTGGTGATCGTGCTGACGCCGCCCCTGGTGGCTGCCATCGCAGAGTGGCGCGGCATGAGTGCGCGTGCTTCCATCGAGACTGGACTGCTGCTTGCGCAGACCAGCGAGTTTTCGCTGCTGCTTGGTGTGAGTGGATTGGTGCTCGGGCATTTGTCACCGGAAATCTTCGGCATGATCGCGCTCACGGCGATCATCACCATGACGCTGACGCCTTACATCGGCAGGGAAAAGTCCGCGCGAGCCTTGTTGCGGCTGCACCCGTTTCGCCGACGCCCTGCGGGGGATTCGCCGCACACGGGTCACGTTCTGTTGTTAGGTTTTGGCTCTGCGGGGATGTGGACGCTCAAGCCGCTGCGAGCGCAGGGTGAAAATGTTCTCGTGATCGATGACGATGCGGTGGTGTGTGCGGAGCTCGAACGTCGTGGTATCTCCGTGTTGCGCGGCGATGGCTCGGAGCACGTGGTCCTGAAAAAAGCCGGAGCCAATCAAGCCAAGCTCGTGATCGCCTCGATGCGGCGGACTGGCGACGCGCTGAAAGTCCTCGAATATGTGCGTGATGTGCCGGTGGTGGTGCGTGTCTTCGAAGAGCACGAAGCCACCAAAATCCGCGCGGCCGGCGGCATCCCGGTGCTCAACTCACACGCATCGGCAGAAACATTCGTCGAGTGGTTTGCCGCCGATGGGCGGATGAAATCCGCAGTCGAGAGTGAATCGCAGGAGGTGTGATGAGATGGTGCGGTGGGGTGGTACGCTGATATTTCGCTGAAAATCTTCACTGGCATTTGCCCCGCTTTCTGCGATGAAATAACCATGTCTCATGTTGCAGAACTGCTCAAAGAAGCTTCCAAGCTCAATCTACCAGAACGCGCTGAGTTGGTTTCATCACTGCTTGAAGACCTCGATCCGAATCCCTATTGCGTCAGTGACGAAGAGGTTTTACGGCGTCTTCAGGAATTGAAGTCTGGTATGGTGAAGGGGCTATCTGAAGAGGAGTTTTGGAAAGTTTGTGGACGCGCGTAAGGATGCAGATCATCCGCCATCCCAAACTTGCCGAGGACATTCACGATGTAGCGATGCATTATGCGGAGATATCGGATAGGGTTGCCTCTGCTTTCTGGCGTGAGTTGGATTCCGTGCTTGTCGCTATTGAGAGAAATCCTAGAAGTTACCATTTCGATTCTTGCGGCCTGCGTCGCGCCAATTTTAAAAAGTTTCCATATCACTTGCTCTACGATGTCGAAGACGATGCCATTTTTTTGGTGGTGCTAAGACACGATAGGAGGCAACCGAACTACGGAATTGCGCGCCGCACTTGATCTAGAAGCCGAATGAGGTGTGTCTTGCCATTCACAATTCGCTGCTGTGGTTGTGATGTTTTCTGCGGCATAGAAACCTTATATCATATCGTATTTCGCTGCGCGTTGCTGGGTAGGCGGCGGGCAAGATACCCGCGCCACAGTGGGTCGGGCGTTTCGCCCACGGGGGGAGGTCGAACTACAGAAAGCAACCTGACGACTTTCATGTCTTTCTGGAGTGGCGTTTCCCAGACGCCATGAATCGCACAGGCGGCTTCAAGCCGCTGCTGCGGGATATGGCTCCCCGGAGCGAGCCACTCCGTGGGCGCGACTCACATTTCAAGCTGTGGGCGTGTGGGCTCTGGCCAGTCGATGTGGAAGAACTTGCCTCGTGGTTGGTCGATGCGCTCGTAGGTGTGCGCTCCGAAGAAGTCGCGCTGTCCTTGTAGGAGGTTGGCTGGCAGCTTCTCGGAACGATAACCATCGTAGTAAGAAAGCGCGCTGCCCATGCATGGAGCTGGCACGCCGTTGATTGCGGCAGTGGCGACGACTTTGCGCCATTGGGTCTGCAGCCTCTCGATTTCACCTTTGAAATACGGATCGAGCAGCAAGTTCGCGAGTTGGCCATCGAGTTCAAAAGCCTCGGTAATTTTTTGCAGGAACACCGCGCGGATGATGCAGCCGCCACGGAAAATCTGCGCGATTTTCCCGAAATCGAGCACCCAGCCGTACTCCTTTTGCGCCTCGCGCATGAGCTGGAAACCTTGGGCGTAGGAGCAAATTTTCGAGCAATAGAGCGCGGCGCGGATGGCCTCGATCAGCTCTTCTTTGTCGCCAGTGTAATGGCTGTCGGGTCCTGTGAGGATCTTGCTGGCAGCCACGCGCTCTTCTTTCACCGCAGAAATGCAGCGGGCAAAAACGGCTTCGGCCACGGTTGGGGCGGGCACACCCATGTCGAGCGCACTCACACTGGTCCACTTGCCAGTTCCTTTTTGACCTGCGGTGTCGAGGATCAGATCGACCAAAGCGCCGCCCGTGACTGGGTCTTTTTGTGCGAGCACCTCGGCGGTGATTTCGATGAGGAAACTATCGAGCACGCCGGTATTCCACTTTTTGAAAACAGCGGCGATTTCCGTGGCGGACATGCCGAGCAGCTTGCGCATCAGATCGTAGGCCTCGCAGATCATCTGCATGTCTCCATACTCGATGCCGTTGTGGACCATTTTCACATAGTGGCCCGCGCCGTCCGTGCCGATGTAGGTGGCGCATGGCACGCCGCCGGTGATGGGCTTGCCGGGGCTCGCTCCCTTGAGTTCCTTGCCAGTGATGGGATCGACCTTGGACGCGATCGCATTCCAAACGGGTTCCAAATGCTTGTAAGCCTCCGCATCGCCGCCGGGCATCAGCGATGGGCCGAAACGAGCGCCTTCTTCTCCGCCGGAAACACCGCTCCCGATGAACCGGAAACCTTTTTCCTTCAGTTCATTCTCACGGCGGATGGTGTCAGTCCACTTGGCGTTTCCGCCGTCGATGATGATGTCGCCGGGCTCGAAAACCTGAGTCAGCGCATCAATCACGGCATCGGTGGCTTTTCCTGCCTGTACCATGATCACCGCACGGCGCGGACGTTGCAGGCTGGCGGCGAAAGCTTCGAGCGTGGCGTGGCCCACGAGACCGCCAGGAGTGTCCGGATTTTCCGCGACAAATTTCTCCATGGTGGAGGTGGTGCGGTTGAACACGGAGATGCGAAATCCGTGGTCAGCGATGTTGAGTGCGAGATTCTGGCCCATGACTGCCAAGCCGATGAGTCCGATTTCTGAGAGTGGTTCGTTCATGATGGGGTGTGGTGTTAGGAGAATGTAGTTTTTGGGAAAGCGACTTGGCGGTTGCAAACCGCCGCCACGTCTATCTCACGACGCGTGCACCGCCGCCGCCGATGACTTTTTCGACTTCTTGGCGGGTGGCCATCGAGGTGTCGCCGGGCGTGGTGGATGCCAGTGCGCCGTGAGCGGCACCGTAATCGACGGCTTTCTGGGCATCATTGAATTCGAGAAAACCGAACTGCACACCGGAGGCAAACGAATCTCCGCCGCCGACGCGATCCAAGATTTCCAGATCGGGAAATTTGCGTGATTCGTGGAATTGGCCGTCGTGCCAGAGGATCGCGGACCAATCGTTGACGGTTGCGGTTTTCACGTTGCGCAGCGTGGTCGCGGCGACTTTGAAATTGGGAAATTCCTTCACTGCGGTTTCGATCATCGCTTTAAACGCGTCGATTTCGATGTGGGAAATTTGTTGGTCCACACCCGTGACCTCGAAGCCGAGCGAAGCGGTGAAGTCTTCTTCGTTGCCGATCATCACATCCACATATTTGGCAATCTCGCGGTTCACTTCCTGTGCCTTGGCGAGGCCGCCGATGGTTTTCCAGAGCGACGGGCGGTAGTTCAGATCGTAGGAAACCACGGTGCCATGGTGATTTGCGGCTTTGACCGCCTCCACTGTGAGAGCGGCACTGGTCTCGGAGAGCGCGGCAAAAATCCCGCCCGTGTGGAACCAGCGCACACCGAGCTCGCCGAAGATGTGGTCCCAGTCGATATCGCCCGGCTTGAGTTGCGAGGCCGCTGTATTGCCGCGGTCAGGATTGCCGACCGCACCACGGATGCCGAAGCCGCGTTCGGTAAAATTCAGCCCATTGCGCACCGAGCGACCGATGCCGTCGTCGGTTCGCCACTGGATGAAGTCGGTGGCCACGCCGCCTTGCATGATGAAATCCTCGACCAGATGGCCCACCTCGTTATCAACAAACGCGGTGACCACAGCGGTTTTCAGGCCGAAGCATTTGCGCAAGCCGCGAGAGGTATTGTATTCGCCACCGCCTTCCCAGACTTGGAGATTCCGCGCCGTGCGAATGCGTCCCTCACCGGGATCCAGACGGAGCATCACTTCTCCGAGGGAAATTTGATCAAAGGCGCAGGCGGACTTGGGTCTGATGTTTAGGGACATGGGAGCTGTGGTTTCAAATTCCTCGCGAACAAAAGTTAGATAGTCAGAGGTGGTGATCCATCCAGTCTCGATTTCGCCATTTTCGTGATTCCTATTTTCTTTTTATCGGATCGTTCGCTGGCGCAGCAGGTGATCCGCGAGCACCAGAGTCGCCATGGCCTCGACGATCGGGACAGCGCGGGGAAGGACGCAGGCATCGTGGCGGCCTTTGCCTTGTAGCTCGGTATTTTCACCGCTGCTGCTAACCGTTTCTTGGGACGTCATGATGGTCGCGGTGGGCTTGAATGCGACGCGGAAGACGATGTTTTCGCCGTTGGAAATGCCACCTTGGATGCCGCCGGAGCGGTTTGAGCTGGTGCGGACTTTGCCATCGATGATGCGAAATGCATCGTTGTGCTCGCGACCGGTGAGCAGGGTGCCCGCGAAGCCGGAGCCGATTTCAAAACCCTTCGTCGCCGGAATGGAAAGCATCGCTTTGGCGAGGTCTGCCTCCAGCTTGTCAAAAATCGGCTCGCCGAGGCCGGGCGGGCAATTCCGGATGACACACTCGATGATGCCACCCACAGAGTTCCCATCGGCGCGGATGGCTTTGATGCGCTCGATCATCGGTTCGACCATCGCAGGATCGCCGGTGCGGACGATGTTCGACTCGATGGTTTCTGCGGTGACGGTCTGTGGATCGACGTCGGCTTTCAGATCTTGGATGGTGGAGACCCAAGCGAGAATTTCGATGCCGGGGTGCAATATTTCGAGTGCTTGGCGGGCAATGGCTGCGGCGGCCACGCGGCCGATCGTTTCGCGGGCTGATGCACGGCCACCACCGGATGCGGCGCGGATGCCATATTTTGCATCGTAGGTGTAATCCGCGTGGCTGGGCCGGTATTTCACTGCCATTTCATCGTAAGCGCCCGGGCGCTGGTCGGTGTTCCTGACGATGATGGAAATGGGTGTGCCGAGGCTCAGTCCGTCTTGGATGCCGGAGAGAATTTCTGCGGTGTCAGCCTCCTTGCGCGGCGTCACGATCTCCGATTGGCCGGGGCGGCGGCGATCCAACTCGCGCTGGATCATTTCCAAAGTGACCGGAATGCGCGGCGGACAGCCATCGATGATCACGCCCACCCCGCCGCCGTGGGACTCGCCAAAAGTGTGAATGCGGAAAACCTGGCCAAAAGTGGATGACATGCGCGCGAGGTTATGTCGCGGGCGGTGTGGGGCAAGCGGGATTCAGCCAGTGCGTCCAATTGCAGCTTGCGAAGTCATGGGGCTTCCGTGTGCATTCAAATCGGTGACTCGCTGCTCATTACGACCATGGCACATATGCGCATCTGGCACTCGTGGCGTCTGGGTGACACGCTCGCATCCGTCAGTGGTTCGAGGCGTGTGTTTGAGTTTGCTGTGGCTTCTTTTTTGCAGCCTGTGCTCATCCGCTGAGACAAAGATGGAAGTATCGGTTTCGCCCACAGTGGCGTCGCTGGGTGAAGGATGGCCTACGGCGACTTGGATATGGAAAGAGGACGTTCAGGAAAAAAGCTCCTGCCGCTTGTGGCGCTCGGTCGATATCCCAGATTGGGGGCGTATTCAGTCAGCTCATCTCCGCATCACGGCAGACAATGCCTATCAATTGTGGTTCGACGAACGCCTCATCGGCCAAGGTGGTGACTACCGCCATCTTACGGACTACGATTTGACCGCTATTATCGGTTCTGGCCGTCATTTGATCGCGGTGCAGGCTTTTAACGAAGCTTACAACGCGGGCGTCATTTTGGGACTTCGCGTGGAATTTCAAAACGGGAAGGTATTTGAAATGGTGACCGATCAAAGTTGGTGGGTGGTCCCTGATGAAGAAAAAAAGTGGCTGAGCGCCACGTCTCCGGGTGATTATTGGCTACGTCCGGTAAGTGTGAACAATGGCCAAATCAGCGGAGATTTCAGAAGAGTTCTCGATACCGCTCCGATCCAGCCGATCGTCGTCGCGTTCTGGCAATCCCTTTGGTTTCAGGTGCTCACTCTGATTTTTGGGTCGATGGTCACTTTGATCTGCCTCGTCTTAGTTGGGCGCTTGACCGCCCAGAGACGTTCCAACGAACTCATCGCGCGGGAACGTGAGCGCATTGCCAGAGACATCCACGATGACTTCGGCGCACGACTCACGCACTTGGTCCTGCGGGGGGAGCTTGCTCAGACTCAGCTAGCTCCTGATTCGCAAGGGATCGCGCACATCGTCGAGCTGTCGGATACGGCGCGTCGCTTGCGTGGGGCGCTGGACGAAGTCATTTGGGCGGTGAGCTCCAGACGAGACACGCTGGCGCACACGGTTTCGCGAGTGTGCAGTCATGCTCAATTGTTTTTTGAAGAAACCCACATCCGCTGCCGCTTGGATGTGGCTCAAGGGTTTCCTCACAGCCCGATGGACTTGACCATCCGTCGCAACATTCTTTCTGCCGTCAGTGAGGCTTTTTCGAACGCTCTGCGATATTCTGAGGCGAATGAGGTGTTCTTGCGCATCCACCAAGAACGCGCGCACTTGGTCATTGTGGTTGAGGATGATGGGGTGGGTTTCGCGCCTCATTCAGAAAAAACCGAACGGAATGGCCTCGCGAATATGGCATTTCGCATGAAAGACATCGGGGGCGGTTTCGAGCTACGCAGCAGCCCCGGGCACGGCACGACTGTGACTTTTCGAATCCCTTTGAGAGCTCGCCATGGAATATTCCGTCGGCTGGGCCGTTCGTCTTGATCTTCGGCCTGCATTCCAGAGAACTCTCCAATGTCCAAAACCTCATGAATTTACCGGATGATACCCAAAGCACACCGATGCAAATGCGCGCACCGCTGCGTGTGGCCTTGGTCGATGATAAATCCGACATTCGCGCGACATGGAGCGAGCTGATTGAAAGCTTTCAGGAGTTCCAATGTGTTTGCGTCTGCTCTTCTGGTACCGATGCGCTTGCGCGACTCCCTGATGCGAAGCCAGACGTGGTGCTGATGGATATTCACATGCCGGCGATGTCTGGGATCGAGTGCACCTCGCGTTTGCGACAGATGCTTCCAGCGGTGCGGATCGTGATGCTTACCGAAGTGGATGATGACGAAATGGTCTTCCTCGCGCTCGAGGCGGGCGCAGACGGGTATTTGCTGAAGAGGATTAAACCCGGTGACTTGCGGGCGGGCCTGATCGAGGTGGCATCCGGCGGAGCGCCGATGAGTAGCGGAATCGCGCGGCGAGTGGTGGAGTTTTTTCACCGCCGCCCACGCAAGCGGCCCGACGGCTTGCGTCTCACACCGCGCGAAGAGGAAGTCTTGCTGCTGCTTTCCCAAGGATACTCGAATAAAGAAATCGCCGAGCGCTTGACCATGGGTGTCGAAACGGTGCGTAGCCACTTGAAGCATGTGTATGAGAAAATGCACGTCCGCTCCCGCGCAGAAGCGGTGGGGAAAATGGGTGGATGGCTGAAATAATCTGCTCGATCTCACCCTGTTGGGGGATAGGCAAGGCACGGAAAACATCGCTATGTTCCCCATGTGAAATTTTCTCACTGAGAGTTTTTCACTCACAGGACCACAAGGTCCGAACCCAAAAAACCACATGAACACAGCCAAACCCCTTCCGATGATTTGTCAAAAGAGCGACGAGAAAGTTGCCGCTCATCGAGCAACCCATCTGCTGAGCAGCCTTCGATTGATCTTGCTCACTTTTTTGTGCGGACTGCTCGGCAGCACACTCAGCATGGCCCAGACGCCAGTCGCGTTGATGTATGATACCAACATAGAAGGCATCAAATTTGCGGCGACCGATGTGAAGGCCGCGTTGCAGCAAAACGGTTTCACCGTGACAGAGCTTCCGCTCGGCGATCCCGCTGCAGTCACACCGTCGGTCCGTGTCATTCTTAGTACCGTAGGAGTTTCTATCTCAGGAAAGCCCGTGATTACAGGCATCACCCAACAAGGATATGCGATCCGCAAGGTGGTGAGTGGGCCTATCACGAATTGGTGGATCATCGGTTTTGACAATCCTGGCGCGATGTATGGCGGATTGGAATTTGCCGAAGCGGTGAAGCTTGCGGATGGCTTAACTGGCGTCACCGAGCGCACAACCAACCCGCACATTGTCAGCCGTGGGATCAAATTCAACATCCCATTGGATGCCCGAAGCCCCAGTTACTCGGACGATTCCAGTTCCGCGCAGGCAAACATCGTGAACATGTGGGAACAGAGTTACTGGATCGGCTTTCTCGACAACATGGCGCGCCATCGCTACAACATGCTATCGCTGTGGAGTTTGCACCCGTTTCCCTCGATGGTGCGCGTGCCAGAATATCCCAGTGTGGCGCTAGCCGATGTGAAGAAAAAGGATGGTGCCTTATGGGATGCCACCATTTATGGCACCGGCATGTATGACCCGTCTTGGACGCTGACGACGGTGAAGACCATGACCATGGATGAAAAAATCACATTTTGGCGTTGGGTTATGCAATATGCCAAGAACCGTGGAATCGATATGTATATGTTCACTTGGAACATCTTTACCTACGGCACAGAACCCACGAGTTACGGCATCACCGATTCCCATACCAACGCCACCACCAAAAACTACTTCCGCAAGTCCGTGCAGGCGATGTTCAATACCTATCCCTTGCTCGCCGGAATTGGCATCACCGCTGGTGAAAATATGGCAAATCTCACATCCGACCAAGAAGAACAATGGCTGTGGGACACCTACGGTTTGGGAGTCTCGGATGCGATCGCCGATGCGAAAAATTCAGCAAGTCCCTATTACGCGCCGGATCGTAAGATTCGTCTGGTTCATCGTTTGCACTTTGCGTCTCCAAGCGAAATCGTCACGAAATTCCAGTCGCTTCCGGGTGCTAGCGATGCCGATTCGTCTCTTTTATTCAGCATGAAGTATTCGGTTGCGCACATGCACTCATCGACTAGGCCGCTATTTGTGCAGGGCGACTTGAATCGGATTCCGAATGGGAAAAAGACCTTCCTCACTGTCCGCAATGACGACATGTATAACATGCGCTGGGGTGACCCTGATTTTGCCCGTGATTACATGACAAACATGTTCACCCTTCAAAATTCACAGAAAATTACGGGGTTCTACATGGGGCCAGACGGTTACACATGGGGACGTGAGTATCTCAGCACCGAGCCGGATACGCCGCGGCAACAGGTGATTGATAAGATGTGGTATTCGTTCCTTCTTTACGGACGCCTCGCCTACGAACCCACCCTTCCAAATACACGTTTCCAAGCACTGCTGAGAGAACGTTTTACCGAGCTCACGAATAACAATCTATTTGATGGCTGGGCATCGACTTCAAAAATCATTCCATTGGTCAATCGGTTTCATTGGGGACCTACGGATTACGTTTGGTATCCAGAGGCTTGTGCGGCTGCGTTCGGTGGAGGATTTAAAACCGTGAGGGATTTTATCGATGGATATAAGCCGATGCAGGCAGACGAGGACGGGACAGGTCCACTGTTTATGTCCGTTCTTCAATACGTGAACGGAGAGGCCGCGAATGGCAGGCTCAATCCTTTGCAAGTTGCGGATCTTTTGCAGCAGCACGCAGAGGCTGGAATGACGAAGATTCAGGGCTTAAACGCGGGTAGTAACAAGGAACTTCGCTTAACTCTGGGTGACATCAAAGCCATGGCTTCTCTAGGCCGATATTATGCAGATAAGATTCGCGGTGCGGTCTCTCTTGCTCGCTATGATAAAAATGGACTTACCAGTGATTACAACGCAGCTCGTGCTCACTTACTGGCGGCATCGAACCACTGGAAAGATTATGCCACCGTCTGGTCCAGCCAATACAATGGGCAAGTTCTGACACGCCTTGGCAACAAGGTCATCGATATCGTGGCACTGCAATCCAAGGTGAATGCAGACATACCCGTGCCCTTGCCATCCACCACGCCAGACAGCCTGCCATGGGTAGAGGACTTCAATCTTCCCAGCGGATTCCGGGCTGACGGAGCGCCAACGGCATGGCAAGTCGCTCGCGCAGGCGTCTTCGAGATTAGCACCGATGGGAAATTGTTCATCAACGGCTCTGGTGGCGAAGGTGTGCTCACTACCAACACCATTGATATTTCGAGCGGTAGCGTAAACCTTTCGTTAGATGTGGTAAGTGCCGGTGGCGTGGACGCTCCCAGTGGCAGCACACAAGACTACGTGAAGCTTTTCATCAAGGTAAACGGTGGTCCTGAACAGCTTGTGAATCAGGTGTTTGGTCCCCAATCCACTGTGACATGGAACTCAAACGGAATCATCGGAAACCAACTCCAGGTGATCGTCCGTGCGTTGGTGGGTCAAGCCACCGAGTTTTATTATTTGGATAACTTGAAGGTAGAGCCTGCCCAAGCTGTCACGACTTACAATCTCACGACCAGTGCCACCAATGGCAGCGTCACACTCGATCCAATGGGTGGCGTTTATCCTGCCGGTAATCCGGTCTCTCTCATCGCAGTGCCGAACAGTGGCTACATCTTTTCTTCATGGAGCGGCGATCTCACAGGGACGACCAATCCGGTCAGCATCACCATGAACGGCAACAAAAACATCACTGCCAACTTCACCGCTGTCACTGCGGCACCCGATGCAATCCCATGGTGGGAAGACTTCAACTTGCCGCTTGGAACAAAGTCGCAGGGCGCTCCCACCACGTGGACTGCGAATCGGGCAAATGGAGATTTCCAAGTCAACGCCGCAGGTCAGTTGTTCATCAATCAATTTGGTGGAAACGGTGCCGCTGGTGAAGGCGTCTTTGAAACAGGCGAAATTGACATCAGCGGAGCCTTGGAGATTAAAATGAGTCTATCTGTGCAAGCGGCTGGCGGTTTGGATTTAGGCACCGATCCAGATTACGTCCGTTTTTACAAGATTGTGGATGGCGGCGCTCCGGTGCTGGTTGCTCCCCAAATTCTCGGAGGATTTACCGGCACGCAAATCCTCGAAGGGACTCACACCGGCGGTAGTCGGCTGAAGCTGAGAATTCAGACGAAAGTCACAGCGGACTCGGAGTTTTACTATTTCGATGATTTGAAGGTGGATATCCTTCGCAGCCCGAAGAAAATTTTGTTCATCGCAGGGGATGCTGCACTTCTATCAACTTCGGATGCCTCGATTGTGGCTCGGCTACAGAGTCAAGGCCACACCGTTCTAGCGATCAATGACGAGCTTTCCACCACGGCAAGCGCTACGGGTCAGGATCTGGTGATCATTTCCTCTTCGGTCAGTGGTTCGCAGGTCAACACGAAATTTCAGGGAGTCGCGGTGCCAGTGATCAACTGGGAAACCGTGCTGCAAGATGAGCTTCTTTTCACCGGAGCGGCTTCTTCTACCAGCCAAGGAACTTCGGCTACGCAGACGACACTCAATATCACCGATGCCAGCCATCCGTTGGCGGGAGGACTCGCGGCAGGTGTGCGGATCGTCGCCAATACAACGGGCACTTTTTCTTGGGGCGCACCCGGTGAAACTCCGCTGATCATCGCAAGATTGAACGATGGCACCAATCGTGCCGCCATTTACGCTTACGAAACGGGGGCTGCGATGAACTCGGGCACCGCAGCCGCCCGGCGAGTCAATTTGTTCCTGCAAAATGACACCTTTGTCTCGCTCAATGCCGATGGATTAAGGCTATTCGATGCGGCAGTCGCTTGGGCAACGGGACAAAGCCTCTCCACGAATGTGAATGGTTCAAACACTGTGAATCCTGAGCCACCTTCTGGTCCTCAAGTTGGGCCAGAGGAAACAAACCCGATCATCCCGACCATCATTGAGGGTGGCCAACTTCACCTCGAATGGAACGGCAGTGGCACACTCCAAAAATCGACCAATATGCAAGAGCCATGGATCGATGTGCCCAACGCGGTGAGTCCGTTCGTCATCCCGATGACCGAGTCTCAAGAATTCTTCCGCCTGAAAAGGTAAATGAAAAAGGCCAGCGAAGCATTTACGCTCCGCTGGCCCACACCTGCTTGAGCTTTCAGTCACGGGACACCTGAGCAATTCGCCTAAGTTCAGAAATAGAGACAACGAAATCGACGAAATGGGCTAAAGAAGTATGAGTTCGAACGGAGTGGCTAGTGCCCTTGTTGGTGAGTCGCCTAAACCAGTTTCTTGCTTCTTTTTTCGAGGCTTTTCGATCCTTTCGTTGTTCTCTTTTTCCTATCAGGGATTAGCCAGAGTCACTCTCGACAAAAAAACTGTGAGCCGTGAGTGAGTTCATCTTCGAAAATCATTTCTTCTTCTTGGCATCGAGTCCTTCTTTGACCTTGGCTTCGATCTCCTCGTACATCGTTAGGTCACCTTTGAGCAGTTCTTTCGCGGCGTCACGGCCCTGAGCGAGTTGGGTGCCGTTGTATGAAAACCACGAGCCGCGTTTCTGGACAATTTCCATTTCCAACGCGAGATCCAACAAGGAGCCAGTGGAGGAAATGCCCTCGTTGTACATGATGTCGAACTCGGCCTCGGTGAATGGCGGGGCGACCTTGTTTTTGACGATTTTGATCTTCGTGCGGTTGCCGGTGACCGTGCCGTCTGTGGCCTTGATCTGGCCAATGCGGCGGATATCGACACGCACCGAGGCGAAAAATTTCAACGCGCGTCCGCCGGGTGTGGTTTCAGGATTGCCAAACATCACTCCGATTTTTTCCCGGATCTGGTTGGTGAAGATGCAGACCGTGCGTGCTTTGGAAATCAAAGCGGTGAGCTTGCGCATGGCGGCACTCATCAGACGGGCTTGGGCACCGACGGTGGAATCGCCAATCTCGCCATCGAGTTCTTGTTTGGTGACCAATGCGGCGACGGAATCGAGAACGATCACGTCGATGGCATTTGAGCGGACGAGCGCTTCGCAAATTTGTAGCGCTTCCTCACCCGATGAGGGCTGGGAAATGAGCAAGTCGTCGAGATTGACGCCGAGTTTGCGAGCGTATTGCGGATCGAGCGCGTGCTCGACATCGATGAAAGCCGCGAGTCCACCGCGTTTTTGGGCTTGGGCGATGGCCGTGAGAGTGAGCGTGGTTTTTCCGGAAGATTCAGGGCCGAAGACTTCGACAATGCGGCCACGGGGAAAACCGCCGACTCCGAGTGCGCGATCAATCAGCAAGTTGCCGGTGGGGATGACATCCACGTCCACACAATTTCCATCGCCGAGGCGCATGATGGCGGCTTCACCGAATTCCTTTTGGATGTGTGCGATCGCGAGGTCGAGATTGCGTTTGCGTGCATCCAAGAGTTTCTCGGCGGCGGTTTCTTCTGCGGTTGCTTTGGCGGCCATGAGTGTGTGTTGAGGTTGCGAGTGATATGTGACTGAGAATAACAGAGCGCAAGGAAAAATATGTTCGCCCGAACAAAAAACACCCGATATTGCACAATAAACGGCAGGGGAGGAGCGTGCATTGAAGAGTCGCGTGTTCGCAGATTACGTAGAACTGTGCTGTGTATCCTCTCCGAACATTGGTGATGGTGCGGCGGCATGGTGGTTCGGTACTGAGAACCAAAGGACTGACTGTGGGCCTACGAATGCTCTGATTTTAGAACTTACTTTCAGGAACACTCCTAGAAGTAACCCTCACCGGCCGCATCCGCTTGCTTTCCGCGCTGCTCTGCTACGCTCCTGCAACTCGTGGACGAAGTGGAACAACTCGCCGCCAAAGTTGTTGCTCGCCTCCAGAAAATGGGGGTTTATTAAAGAAAGTCACGCTTTCCTTTAATAGCGGATTTCTTTATTAAAGCTTCGCACCATGAATCGCAACCCATCCGGCCACTACGACACCAACGCCACTGGGGGCGAAACGGTGCGTGCCCTTGTGCCGTTCCCTCTGCCGCCGGATCCACCCCTTGATCTTTCAGGAAACCGCCAACGTCTGCTGGAACGCGCCACCCTTGCCCTCGGTCGGCTGGACAGTGTGAGCACCCTTCTTCCCGACCCCCAGCTCTTCCTGTATGCCTACGTCCGCCGCGAGGCGGTGCTCTCCTCCCAGATCGAGGGCACCCAGTCCTCGCTTTCCGATCTCCTCCTATTCGAGCTGGAGGAGGCGCCGGGCACGCCCATCGACGACGTGGTCGAGGTCTCCAACTACATCCGCGCTTTGGAGCATGGCATGGCCCGCTTGCGCGACGGCTTCCCGCTTTGCAACCGCCTGCTGCGGGAAATGCACGCCCACCTGATGTCCCGTGGACGCGGCAGCGACAAGGAGCCGGGCGAGTTCCGCCGCACCCAGAACTGGATCGGCGGCACCCGCCCCGGCAATGCCCGATTCGTTCCTCCACCACCGCACGAGGTGGAGGCCAGCATGGCCGCGCTCGAAGCCTACCTTCATGAAGACACCAGCGGCACGCCCGTCCTGCTCAAGGCCGCGCTCGCCCACGTCCAGTTCGAGACCATCCACCCCTTCCTTGATGGCAATGGCCGTCTCGGTCGGCTGCTCATCGCCCTGCTCCTTCATCACGGCGGACTGCTGGCTGAGCCACTGCTCTACCTCAGCCTCTACCTGAAACAACACCGCCCGGTCTATTACGATCTGCTCGACCGCGTCCGCACGGCGGGTGATTGGGAAGCCTGGGTGGATTTCTTCCTCGAAGGCGTGGAAGCCACCGCCCTAGGAGCCGTCGATACCGCCCGCCGCCTCGTTGCCCTCTTCGACGAAGACACCCGCCGCATCCAGCAAACCGGCCGCAGCGCCGCCAACGCCCTGCGCGTTCTCGCCGTCCTCCGCCAACGCCCAATCCTCAGTTTGCCCCAGCTCTGCCAGCTCAGCGCCATGACCTTCCCCACCGCCAACAAAACCATGGCCCTGCTTGTCGATGCCGGCATCGCCCGCGAACTCACCGGCCAACGCCGCAACCGCGTTTTCTCCTACGACGCCTACCTCTCCATCCTCAACGAAGGAGGCGAACCGCTGTGAAAGGGTGAAGGGATCACAGACTTGGTGGAACGAACGACGGAGTTTGCGCTTCGTGTGGTGCGGATTTTCGTGGGCTTGCCACAAACAGGCCTCCATGCAGTAACTCCTAACAGACCAAACTCGCCTCTCAGGTTTAAAGGGGGAATTTGAGACTAATCGACTGAGAGAATTTGTTCAACTTTAGCGGCGGCTACTACGCCTCACGCGACCAGCTATCGACAGAAGGCCATGATGCAAGAACTCCTCCCCGGAAGGACGCGCTTGCTGTGAACGCCGTTTGGAACTAATCGTCCAACTCAATCCACTATGACTGATTCCGAAAAAGCACTCGACTATCTGGAACAGCAGATTCCCAGCCTCTCAGCCGCCGCAGTGGATGTGGCGGTATTGGCAGGCGCTCGCCGCCGGGCAGAAGGTGCTCGTCAGCGGTGAGGGCAGCATCTACGAGGTTTTTCCCGATGGCACACGGTCCTTTGTTAAAGCCACTGAAAAGCCGTTAGGCCTGCTGGTGGGAACGCGGGTAAAAATCGCCGGACCATGAACGTCCCCCGCCTGCGGATGTTCGCCGGTCCGAACGGCTCGGGGAAAAGCACGATCAAGAGCGTGGTGTCGCCGGAATTGCTTGGCGTTTACTTGAACCCCGACGAGATCGAAAAGGAGAATCGCGACCGTGATTTTTTGGATCTCCGGGCCTATGGGGTGGAGGCGACCCGTGAGGAGATCCTGCTGTACTCGGTTACCGCTATCTGGGTGACGGTTCGGATTGATCTAACAAAAGCAACATCGAGGAAGACCTACTCACCGCCTATCTGATGCAAGCTGGCTATTCCATGGAGCCAATCAGCCTCGCAATCTACTTGTTGCGACTGGAAGTGGAAAAACCCAATCCGCAGTCTCTACGACAACATCGAAGCGGGCGAGGTGACGGAAACGGTCAAATTGACCGATAAAGGAAGCCCAGTAATAAGAACGAGTGATTCGCCTGTAAGATGCTGCCGCTTAGCAGTTTATCAGAATAAAATTGCCTTTCAAAAAAGTGCCGGGAACAGGACTCGAACCTGCACACCTTGCGATACCAGAACCTAAATCTGGCGCGTCTACCAATTCCGCCATCCCGGCTGGGGGCCGCAGCGTAACGAGCAGAGATGCCTGTGCAAGTCTGCAATCTCATCTCCGAATGCCGACGTGTTTCTGCTCATGTGAAACATCGGGTCGTTCACGTGATTTTTTCAAAAAGTCATTTGCCAAAAATCCGAAGAATGCGACCGATCTTTTGAGAATGGGAATCATTCTATTTTTCCTCAAATCCTAAAAACTACCTATCGTTACCCAAAATCATGAAATCAAAATGGATCAGTTACCTGAGTGTTGTCGCCATC
>JBGSLX010000261.1:0-9364 GCA_041740475.1 Akkermansiaceae bacterium
AGCTTTGGCCAACTACAAGACCACATTGCTCACCGCATTGCGCGAGGTGGAGGACGCGCTGGTCGATCTCAAAGGACTTTCGCGCTCGCGCAGTGCACTCGAAAAAGCTCTCGCCAGCGCACAAGATACCGAGCGCATCGCACAGGAACGGTTCGACAAAGGACTCAGCAGTTTCCTCGAAGTGGTGGAAGCTGGCCGCACGGTGTTGCGGGTCCAGCTCGTGCTCGCTCAAACGGATTCCGAACAACGCAGCACGCTCGCCGCCCTCGCCAAGTCACTCGGCGGCGGTTGGTGATCCTGCTTGGCGAATCCCCGATCCACGTCCACCTTGCGCCGCCCGAATCACATGAAAATCCTCAGTCACTCCGATCCCGGTTTCGCCCCATTTGTTCGCCGTCTCAACCGCCGTGCGCTGCCTGTCGCCGGAGTCCGCGATTTGGTCACAGAAATCATTTCTCAAGTCGCCGCGGAGGGTGACGAGGCGTTGATCCAACTCACCAAGCGCTTCGATGGTGCCACGCTCACCAAGAAGACCCTTTTTGTCAGCGAGGCGGAATTTGAAGTCGCCAACCAAGCCGTTTCTCCGGAGACGCGCGAAGCCGTGAGACGCAGTTTGAAAAACATCCATGCCTTCGCCAAACGCAGCTTGCGCAAGGACTGGACGATGAAAAACGCCGAAGGAGCGATCGTCGGTGAACGCTTCACGCCATTTGATCGAGTGGGCGTGTATGTTCCCGGAGGCAAGGCCCCGCTTGTTTCCACCGCACTGATGACCGCCGGTTTCGCGCAAGCGGCGAATGTGCCGGAAATCATCGCCGCAAGTCCCTGCGGAGCTGATGGCACGGTCAATCCAGCTTTGCTTTACGCACTGCAAGCGGCTGGCGCGAAACAAGTCATCAAGATCGGCGGTGCCCAAGCCATCGCCGCGCTGGCGCTGGGCACCAAATCCGTGCAGCCGGTGGACCGCATCTTCGGACCCGGCAACCGTTTCGTGGTCGAGGCCAAGCGCCAGCTCGTCGGCGCGGTTTCCATCGATCTTTTACCCGGACCCAGTGAAATTTTGATCCTCGCCGACAAGAGCGGAAATCCGGACTACATCGCTGCGGACATGCTCGCCCAAGCCGAGCACGGCGGCGATAGCGTGGTCGGATTCGTCACCGACTCGAAACCGCTTTTGGACAAGGTTGCCAAATCCATCGAACGCCAGCTAGCCGCTCTCTCGCGCGGAAAAATCATCCGCGATGTGCTCAAAACCGGCACCTTTCTGCTCCACGTCAAATCATTCGCTCAAGCGGTGGAAATCTCCAATGCGTTCTGCCCAGAACACCTTTCGCTGGTCACTGCTGACGAAGAAACCTGGCTGCCGCAAATCCGCAGCGCGGGTGCCATTTATCTCGGCAACGACTCGCCGGTGGCGGTGGGAGATTTCCTCGCGGGACCCAGTCACACGCTTCCCACGGGCGGTGCCGGGCGTTCGTTTTCCGGGCTGCGTGCCGATCAATTTCAGCGCCGCACCAGCATCGTGAGACTCGATAAAAAATCGATCAAAGCCTCGCTCTCGGTGATCGAAGAATTCGCACGCATCGAGGGCTTGGACGCGCACGGCCGTTCGACTGCCATCCGGCTGGAGTGACGGACCTCAGTTGGTCACACGCATCGGCATGAGCACATACAAGAATGTGCCTTCGATGCGCAGGACTCCTGGGCTCATTTCATCGATCAGGTCGAGATACACGGTGGTGCTGTCGAGATTGCGCAGCGGTGCTTGCAGAAACTCTGGATTGAAGGCGATTTGCATCGGTGGGCCTTGATAGATCACATCCATCGACTCTTGCGCTTCACCGACGTCTGGCGAGTTCGCGGTGACCTCGATGCGGTTTTCACTGAAAACGAGCTTCACGGAGTTGGACTTCTCAGAGGCCAACAGCGAAACGCGGCGCACGGTTTCCAGCAGAGCCTCGCGGGAAATGACCACGCGCTCATTGCTGTCGCCCGGGATCACTTGGCGGTAATTCGGATAATTGCCCTCAATCAATTTGCTGCACAGCAGGCTATCGCCAATCGTGAACGAAATCTGGCTGTCGGTGACTTTGACGATCACTTCACCAGTTTCACCAAGCAAACGCTGGAGTTCCTGCACCGCCTTCGAGGGAATGATGATGTCGGTGGCGTGTGAAGCGGGGAATTCGAGGTCCGTATCCACCATCGCGAGGCGGCGGCCATCGGTGGCCACCAAGGTCATTTTCCCGTCGTGGAATGAGGTGAAAATGCCATTGAGCACGTAGCGTGTCTCGTCGGTGGAAATGGCGTAGGAGGTTTTTTTAAGTCCATCGCGCAGCGCGAATTGTGGGATTTTGAACTCCTTCGCTGCGCCGAAGTCTGGCAATGGAGGAAACTCTGCTTCGCCAAGACCGATGATTTTGAAATACGATGGGCCGCTGCGGATCGACGCGTGATTTTTCGCATCCACGGACACCTCAATCTCAGAGGAAGGAAGCTCGCGAACGATGCTGACTAAGCGTTTGGCAGGCAGAGTGGTCGCACCTTCTTTCTCGATTTGCGACTCGACGGATCCAGTGATGCCGACATCAAGGTCTGTGGTGGTGAACTGCAAACGCCCGTCTTTCGCCACCAATAAGACATTGGAAAGAATGGGCAAGGTCGTGCGAGCGCTGACGACGTGTTGGACCTTTTGCAGGCCATCGAGAAATGCTTCCTTGGAAATGCGGAACTTCATGGGTGAAAACCTTGGTGGTTGTTGGGGGCGAGTTTCCCCTTTCAAAGCCCCTTGGCAAGTTTTCTGTGAACTTCTCCCATCAATCCCGCAGCCCGTTCTGAATCAACGACGAAGCAGGGCTTCGATGCGTGCGATGGTCTGCTTGAGGTCCGGCTCTTCTTCGATTCTTTCGACCACTTTTTTGCATGCGTGAATGACCGTGCCATGGTCTCTACCGCCGAATGCTTCACCGATTTCCATCAGCGAACCCTTGGTCAACGAGCGGCTGAGGAACATCGCGATTTGGCGAGGAAACGCGATGCTGGCCGGTCGGCGGCGACTGGTCATGTCCGCGAGACGCACGTCGTAATGTTCGGCAACAGCCTTCTGGATCGCATCGATAGTGATTTGTCGGCTCGCTTCTTCGCGGATCAGATCGCGCAGCAGGTGCTCCACTTTTTCCACGGTGACGGACTCACCCGCGAGTGAGGCGAAAGTGGCGACACGCATGAGCGCGCCTTCCAGACGGCGTACGTTGGTGCGGATTTTCTCGGCCAAAAACAGCAACACGGATTCATCCACGCGCACTTTCCAATCGAGCGATTTCTTCCGCAAAATGGCGAGCCGTGTCTCCATTTGCGGTGCTTGAAGTTCCACCGTGAGTCCGCACTCGAAGCGCGAGATCAAGCGCGGTTCGAGCGTTTTGATTTCGCACGCTGGCCTATCACAGGTCAGCACCACTTGATTGCGTCCATCTAGCAGAGTGTTGAACGTGTGGAAAAACTCCTCCTGCGAGCGCTCTTTGCCAGCGATGAATTGCACGTCATCGATCAGCAGGACATCGGAGCTGCGGTAGCGGCGGCGGAATTTTTCGAGGTCGCCTCTGCGCACGGAGTCGATGAACTCGTTAGTAAACTTTTCACAAGTGAGATAGACGACGCGCGCCCCTGGTTGGCGGCGGAGGATTTCCTGGCCGATCGCTTGCATCAAATGCGTCTTGCCGAGACCGGGTCCGCCGTGAACGAACAACGGATTGTAACCGATGCCGGATTTCTTGGCCACGGCCTCGCATGCGGCGTGCGCAAACTGGCTGTTAGTCCCCACCACAAAACTGGAAAATGTATAAGCGGGATTGAGCCCAGAGCTTTTAATGCGCCGCTCGAGCGCCTCGCCTTCCAGCGTGACGGCGTGCCCGTGATGGGGCTTGGAAATGCCGTTGTCGGAATGACCATTGTGCGATGCGAGTGTTTCACCATTCGGTTCAGCGACCACCACGCGGACCTCGCGCACGGATGGATACGCGCCATTCACCGCCATCGATAGCTCAAGGAGAAAGTTGGTCTCGATCCAAAGTTGGTGCATTTCACCCGGCACCGAGACCATGCCCACGCCGTCCTCATCACCGACCCACTGTGCACTGCCGAACCAGCGCTGAAACGTGTCACCACCGAGGGCCAAACGCAGAGAGTCACAAACTCCGCTCCAGTTCTGATCCGCCACTGGCGGTTGTGTGATTGCAATGGGGGGCTCAAACTCGTCTGCATCCACATGTTCCATGTTACTCAAGGTCTAGTATTTAAAAAATTCTGTGTTGCGAATTTCCGCATCCACTATGGCCGGAGAGCAACGTTGGTGAAATTTGGATACCTCCCACGGGATAGGGAAAATTATTTTGAAACCATCTAACGAATCGAACTAATTTTCGGCATCCCACAAGGGTTCCACGCTGGGCAAATTTTAAAAACTTGACCCTCAAAATGATTAATTTGTCCGAACTATTAAACCTTGGAAATTGGCTCGGTGTTCGCATCTCATTGAAAACGAATCAGTCACAATGTGACGAATTTGTTTCAATTATTTTTAATGCTCATTCTGCCGAGTGGCAGGCACGCGCCAATGAGAGTGATGGCGGTGTTGATCGGATAAAACCAAGGGTCGGCAATTTGTGGTCGGGACTTGAGTAATGCAGCCGCAAGCTCATCTGCGCCGAGCGCCGCCAGCAACTGCCGCAGTTCTGGCCGCACCCATGCGACCACGAGGATCGAAACTATCGTTCCAGCGAACAGGCCGTTGAGGCTGCGCCGCCCGGGTAAAATCGCGGCGATGAGAATGCCTAGTAGCGGGCCATAAGTGTAAGCGACCATGCCAAACGCCAGATCGATAAGGTTCTTATTCTCGTTAGACGAGTAACCACGCGCCATCAGGATGGCGAAGCCCGAGAGCAACACCGCCCACACCACCACCATCATTCGCGAGCGGAACACCATCGTCGCGCCTTGTCCTTCTTTCTCCAGTTTCTCGCGCCCATAAAACGCGGAGAGCGATGTCTGTGAGAGCGCCGCAAGCACGGAATCCAAGCTCGAAATCGCAGCCGCAAAGGCACCCGCTAGAATCAAGCCGGTGAGTCCCGGCGGCAGCACGGTGGTGATCCACACCGGGAAAACGAAATTGGAGTTTTCCGCAAATTTCGCCGCCTCATCTGGGCTCATGCCCTTCGTTTGATACCAAGCAAAAAGCCCAGCTCCTACCGCCAACATCAGTAGCGTCGTGAGCAGCGACACACTGCTCCAGACCATCGCTTTGCGTGCGTCATTCTGATTTCCACAGCAGAAAATGCGCTGCGCATTGAGCTGGTCCGTGCCAAATGCCGCCAAGTTCTGGAACGGCATCGCGATCACGCCCACCCAGAACGTGTAGTTGACCAGCGGCGAATCCCATGGCGGCGTGAAATTGAAGATGCGCATCTTATCAATCGTGCCGTCAGGTCCCGCGTTGCGGTTGATCTCCATGATCGTATCCAAGCCGAGACTGCCAGCAAGCCAGCCAAAGGCGAGCAGCCCGCCAAAAATGAAAATCCCAAACTGGATCACATCTGTCCAAATCACGGTGCGCATGCCACCCATCAGGGTCCACACCACCGCGAACGCACCGATCAATACGATGCAAAGCTCCATGCTTATGCCGGTGACCGTGGTGAGAATCAGCGCCGTCACCAGCACCCGCACGCTCTGACCGAGCACCGCCCCCATCGAGAAAAGACCCGTCACCAGTAGCCGGACGCCTTCGCCCAGTTTTGAACCCATGTAGTCGTACGGGCTGTAAATTTCGTTTTTGAAATAGAGCGGCACCAACCAGTAGCCGACCGCGAACCGCGCGATGATCGAGCCGATCCCCCATTGCAGGTAAGTCCAGTCACCCTGCAGCGCAAAGACACCACCCGGCACACCGATGAAAGTCAGCGCACTGATTTCCGTGGCGATCATCGAGCCACTCACCGCCCACCACGGCATGGATCGACCGCCGAGGAAGAAATCTCGAATCGTGGCATTTTTCCCGCTCAGGCGATGCCCGATCCATGTGGTGAGCAGCATGTACCCAATCACGACGGCCCAATCCAGTAACTTGAAATTTGCTTCGATGGCTGCAAGCGGCATGCGGCGCAGGCTAAGCAAGTCCCGCACTATGGAAAGACGAAGTTGCGCCACAAATACGACTTGATGCGTCGATTCTTCCGACTATCCCTGCCGCGCAGACAGACGATGAGCGAACAAGAATTAATGGATTTGACGAGTCGTGAGGGCATCGCGAGTTGGCGGCTGTCTTTGGCGCGCTGGGTCGAATCGACCCGGGTACAGAGTTTCATCATCGCACTCATCTTGGTGAACGCAGTGATCTTGGGTTTGGAAACCTCACCCCAAGTCATGGCTCAGTGGGGAGATTTGCTGATCACCTTGGATCGAGTGTGCCTCGCGATTTTCGTGATCGAGCTGGTTCTCAAGCTCGCAGCCTACCAGCGGTTTTTCTGGCGCAGCGGTTGGAACCTTTTTGACGTTGCGGTCATCGCTGTTGCTTTGGTGCCAGGTGCTGGGCCATGGGCGGTATTGCGGTCGCTGCGCGTGCTGCGGGTCTTGCGTTTGCTCACAGTCATTCCCGCCCTTCGCAAAGTGGTCGCCGCATTTTTACACTCCATACCGGGCCTGGTCGGTGTCGTTGCGGTGATGACCATCTTTTTCTATACGGCTGGAGTATTGGCCACACGTTTGTTTGGCGGCACACACCCTGAGTGGTTCGGCAGCCTTGGAAAAAGTCTCTACACGCTGTTTCAAGTGATGACCTTAGAGAGCTGGTCGATGGGTATCGTGCGGCCTGTGATGGAGAGCCATCCGCTTGCTTGGGCGTTTTTTATCCCATTCATCATGATCGCTACATTTACCATCCTCAATCTGTTCATCGGCATCATCGTCTCGACCATGCAGGAACTATCTACCTTGCCTGACCCGGGCCATAAGGAGCCGGAGCTGGTGGAGTTACTCGCACGCATGGAGGCTGACATTAAGATTCTACGCACCACGGTGGAGCGATTGAGTGATAAGAATCTCAAGTAAACTCGAAATCCGCATCTTGCCCGCCTGCTTTGAGAGGCGCGGTGGGATTTGAAATCGGATTTCGCTTTACCGCCATCGCCGCCATTCGCCACCCTGCGCTGCATGACGGAGCAACCCAAATTGGTGACGGATGATCCATGGTTAGAACCTCATCAACCCACCATCGAACGGCGGATGCGGCGTTTCTCGGAGGAAATTCTCGCGATCGAAACGCATGCTCGTACGCTCGCGGCTTACGCGACTGGCCACAAACATGTCGGCATTCATTTTCACCCAGCCACCAACGAATGGACCGTCCGCGAGTGGTTACCCGCGGCGCGCGAAGTCTTCTTGATCGGCGATTTCAACGATTGGAATCGGGAGTCGCATCCGCTCGAAAACTCAGCCAATGGCGTTTGGCAGCTCAAGCTTCCCGCTGCGACTCTGAGCCACGGACAAAAGGTGAAACTGCACATCGTGGGTGCCGATGGTTCCCGCCGCGACCGCATCCCCGCCTGCATCCGACGCGCGGTGCAAGATCCGACAACGCACGACTACAGCGGACAAATTTGGAATCCACCTGAGGCGTTTGTTTGGAAGCATGAATTCGACCCCGCAGCGATCACTTCGCCGTCGATTTACGAGAGCCACGTCGGCATGGCTGGCGAAGAACCGCGCGTTCACACCTACCGGGAATTTGCGGAAAACGTCCTGCCTCGCGTGAAAAAAGCGGGCTACAACACCGTGCAGCTCATGGCGGTGCAGGAACATCCGTATTACGGATCGTTCGGCTACCATGTCTCGTCGTTCTTCGCACCATGCTCGCGCTTCGGCACGCCGGAGGATTTGAAATTTCTGATCGATACCGCGCACGGCCTTGGCTTGGCAGTGCTGCTCGACATCGTCCACTCGCACGCTGTGAAAAACATGGCCGAGGGGCTCAACGACCTCGATGGCTCAGGACATCAATATTTTCACGCCGGTGACCGCGGCGAGCATCCATTGTGGGACTCGAAATGCTTCAACTACGGTCGCGTGGAAGTGCGCCAGTTCTTGCTCTCGAACGTGCGCTACTGGTTGGAGGAATTTCGTTTCGACGGCTTCCGCTTCGATGGCATCACCTCGATGCTCTATCACTCGCGCGGCAACAAAGCTTACTCGAATTACGATGACTACTTCGGCTCTGATACCGATGAAGACGCGGTACTTTATTTGCAGCTCGCGGCGAAACTGATCGCAGATTTGAAACCCGGAGCCATCGCCATCGCCGAAGACATGTCCGGCATGCCTGGCTTGTGCCGCCCGATCGACGAAGGCGGCGTCGGCTTCACCCATCGTCTCGGCATGGGCATTCCTGACTTCTGGATCAAGCTGCTCAAACACAGCCGCGATGAAGACTGGAGCCTCGATGAGCTGTGGCAAACGCTGGTCAATCGCCGCCACGGCGAGGCCACCATTGCCTACGCCGAAAGCCACGACCAGGCACTTGTCGGCGACAAGACGCTCGCGTTTTGGCTGATGGACAAGGAGATGTACTGGCACATGGCCAAGGACGATGCTCACCCGGGCATCGAGCGCGGCATCGCACTGCACAAAATGATCCGGCTGATTACCTTGGCGCTCGGCGGCGAGGGCTGGCTCAATTTCATGGGCAACGAATTCGGCCACCCCGAGTGGCTCGATTTTCCCCGCGAAGGAAATGACTGGTCGTATCACTACTGCCGCCGCCAGTGGTCGCTGCTGGATAACCCGAATTTGAAATACCATTGGCTGGCCGATTTTGACCGCGCGATGATTGAACTCGCAGGCAACACCGCGCTGATGGCTGCGGCTCCTGCGCAGTGTCTCTTCATGGATCACGGCCACAAAATTCTCGTCGCCGAGCGTGCGAACCTGATCTTCGTCTTCAACTTTTCGGTCGGCGCTTCGATGTTCGATTACCCGATCCACGTGCCCGGCGGCGAAACGCGCAATCTAGTGCTGGATACCGACCGCAGTGATTTCGGCGGACACGGTCGCATTGATCAGGCCGCGCACTACCCAGTCGCCGCCGATGGAATCATGAAAATCTACAGTCCGTCACGCAGCGCACAGGTCTTCGCAAAAACGTAGTTTGCCGATTGAGCGCTCAATTCAGAATTAACAAGAGCGACAGCGAAATCGGCGAAATTAGCGAAAAAAGAATGGTTATACCAAAGTCCTCTAGGAATTAGACTTTAGTTCGGAGCGCCAGCGTTTGCTTGATCTCGCATCCAGCCGTGAATCATTGATTGGACCTTGTCCG
>JBGSLX010000262.1:0-4164 GCA_041740475.1 Akkermansiaceae bacterium
CGCTGAAAAAATGGGCTTACCCACCAACGTGGACCTGACGCGTTATGCAATGCGTCATGGTTTGGTGGAATAAATCGCGTGTAGGGTGATTGCCCCACACTTAGATCAGCCACTTATCAGCTTTCAATTTGCTCAGAATCAGACATAGTGTCCCTTAGCCGCAAGGAACTAACCCAACCCAAAACTGAGAACGTAAGGAAGTCACGGCTGGATTGGGCGAAACCGAGCAGTATAATGGAGGGGATTTTCGACGCGTGACCTGAGGGCCATCCGCACATCCTTCTCCGCAGCGCCTCCGGGTGCTGCCAATTAGGGAGACAAAGAACGTCGCCGTTCCGGGGGGGGCGGCGACGTTCAGTCTTTTCCGGCTTGTGCTTTTGAGGAAATGCCCCGGGAACGCTGAGCCCCAGCTCGGCGAATGCTCAGAAACAGGTCGTGTGACTCTGCTTGCGCAAACCGTTCTGTGTTTTCCGTAGTTCTCTTCTCTGGAATAGATCACAAAAAACGGCCTTCCTGATGAACAGGAAGACCGTTGAGGTAGGGGGGTATCTCCGCTGCTTATTCGATATCGAAGCGGAAGAATTTCTTACCACAAGCATCGATGGTCAAGCGGTAGGCGTAGAACATCGCGTCGTTGGTAATCAGACCGTTGCCTGCGTTGGAACGTCCGTCTCCGTAGCTGACCAGATTGCCGTCAGCGTCGATCATCTTCACATCCGACGACTGGAAGTCGTTGTCGTTCGCGAGGAACAGGAAGAAGTCGTTTTCCTGTAGAGTGGAGAGGTCCGGCACGAGGGCCATACCTTCCATTTTCTCGTTCAGGGTATTGGAGTTCGGGGCGGCAGTGTTTTTGTTCAAGCCAAACTTCGCGAGATCGGTCGGTTCGAGCATGTTGATGATTTCCGCAGCGGCGGCCGCGTTCACGCCGGGAGCAAGAACACCCGCTGGGCTGACAGCAGCACCTTCCGTGTCGTAAGCACCGAGGATGTTAGTCGCTGAGGCGAAATCGACGAGCTGGACGGATTTGAACACGATCGGTGCAGTCGATCCGGTACCAAGACCGTTGCCATCACGTGGCAGCATCAGGAAGGACGTCCCACTGAGGGCGACGATTTCCGATTGGGCCGCCGTGCGGTTCAGTGCGCCGTTGCCGGTGGCATTGAACTGCGGGAGTTTCACGACGTATTCACCGATCAGCACGGGTGTCTCGCGATTCGCACCAGCCACATCATAGACGAATAGGCGGGTGTTGTTGCGGGTCTGCTGGTTGGTGCCGTTGGTGTCCTGCACGAGCGCACTTTGCATCACTGCGAAGAGGCGAGTACCGTCTGGCGTGACGGACATGCCTTCCAGTCCTTGGTTCTGGCGGCGACCGCTAACTGGCGTGACCGTGGAACTGAAGTTCGACGTACCCATTGGATTGTGCGGGCGAGCAGACTCTGGAAGCTGGGTGATACCAGTGATTCTCTTCGCTGCATTGAAGCGGGCGATGTAGGTGCCGTATTCGTCCGAGACGAAGCCGGAGCCATCCTCGAAGAGGTGGACCGCTTCCGCATCGAAGCTGAGCAGGCTTTCCGGTGCACCTTCCGGGCCGTTTGCCGCAGTGGCGACACCCACGGACTCGCCGAAGAGCATGCCAGTGGCAGAGACATCGAGACCAGTCGTGAACTTGACAGTCGCGCCGTCCTGATACGTGAACTTGGTGGAGTTCATATACGTCGGGCTGATCTGACCTTGGGCGACAGGTCCCACGCCGTAGTATGGCGAGAAGGTGAAATTCACCTCATGGAGACGAGCGGCGTAGTTCGAGAAGATCGTGCCGGCGTTGTAACCACGGTCTGGCAGCACATTGAACGTTCCAGTGAACTGATTCCCGTTCCATGCCCAATTGGTGATGAAGAGGCCGGATGCGGCTCCTTGCGTTTCACCGAATGCGTCGAGGCTGTTGCCACTGAGACGACCGACTCCGACGAGGCCTTCGTTCACCACGCGGACACCACCGAGCGAGGATCCGACAGGATCGGAGCTGTTCGGTGTTGGATACGTCGCGGATGTGCCGGGGGCTGATGGGCCGCTGCCGGGCAGCGCATAGGTGACGGACGTTTCATTTCCACTCACCACGGAGCTTTGCGCAGTGTAGTCGATGTTCACGAGTGCATCGGTCCAGAATTCGAGGTCGCAAGATACTTTCAAACGTCCGGTGCTCGCTGCCTTGTTATTGACCGCGAAATGGAGTTCTTTCGCTCCACCGTTATCGACCATTTGAGGTAAGTTGCCGAGGTCTGAGCCGCTGTTGGTGCTCTGGTTGAAGAAGTATTCAACGAGGTCAGAAGCGCCGTCTAGGTCGGTATCGGTATTGATGCCCGTGGAGGAGAAGCCATTGAGCGTGAGCCAATCTTCAAAGGTAGCTGCGTCGAGCACGTTGTCGTTGCGGACTGCGATGCTTTGGATGCGGAGATCCAGCGAAGGCGGGGTATCGATGCTGTCAAAGGCCGTGGCTGGTGTGTCATAGCGGTCTTGCAGATAGCTCGAAAGCGCAGCCTGCTCACCGAGGATGTTGGCAGGAACCACACTTGGGCTAGAAGTGAAGTCGGATGCTTCACTTACCGGAGCGGATACGGTTCCATTATTGAGCAGGAAGCGGAAATTGTCCGCATTTGCTTTGAATGGATAGCCGTCACCACCGTTGGCGAGGAAGTTGAGCGTCACCAGCGTGATAATCGCGGGAGCGTCCGAGCGGACAAGCCCGTCTGAAACCACACGGCCTGTGATATTGTCGTTTTCATCCACTAACACGACGCTGAGAACGCGCGAACCAGGCGGTAAGGATGGATCATAGGCGAACCGGATGCCACCGATTTGCGGGAAGCGTCCTTGATTGCCTAGAACGAAGATACCGTGCTCAAGAAGCGCCTTGAGTCCTGTCGGTGTCGTATCACAAAGCATCAGGCCATTGTTGAAACGCAGCGAATTTTCAATATCCAGCAGCGAGATCGCGCCAGAAGGCTTGCCTGCACTTGGATTTGCGATGGGTGGCAACTTGTCACCGGTGACCACATCCACTGCGCCGATCGACGAGCGAATGCCGCCGCCATTTTTTAGTGCCGCGACGTGCGGTGCTGTAGGAATGGCAGTTTGGCCGACGAAGATCATCGAGTCTGCAGTCAGGCCACCGAGGTTGGTGCACTGGTTGCGGACGATGTTGCGCTCGCCTTCGAGATACACCTCGGTGTAACCGCGGAGGTCACCATCCTTGGCATTGATCACGCCTTGCACTGCATCGGTGAGCTGTTTGACCAGCGCGCCTTTGGTTCCATTGGCGAAGGCCGTGGTGGGCAGATTGCCGACAGTGGTGTTCCACGCTGCGGCAACGTTGGCGTCTGTGGCCGCGTAAGCACCATTTTCAACAATGTTAGCAGTGAGGTTTGGCACGATCAACACGCCGTCTGCATCGAAGTCAGCAACGAGACGACCGAGGTAGGTAAACTCGTTGTCGGTATTGACGATGACCGTTGGCAGGCCGTCCGAACCCGCAGTGTAGATCGGGTAGTTGGCCGCAAAGTCAGCACTGTGTCCGGTGAAGATTGCAGGCACGTCGTTGGAATCTCCGAGGCGGGTGTTGGAACCCGCAGCGAGGATGATGTCCACACCGTTGAGCAGCGGAGCGAGCTGTTGCTCAAGAGTGATCTGCTGGAGGTGGGCCATCAGGATGATTTTATCCACACCTTCTAATTTCAGCTCGTCGATTGCAGGCTGTAGCTGGGAAGCGAGCAGTGCCATGTTATTGGCTTCAAGACCGTCACCCACGAAGCCTTTGACTTCCACACCACCAGTCGAGGAGATGCTCTCGATGATCTGGGTAGTGGCTGCAACGAGGCCGATTTTTTCACCGCCCTTGGTGATGACGACGGTAGGAGCGATGCGTCCTTTCAGCGTGGAAGCTTCTGGAACGAGCGCGGTCGCATCGCCGTTGAGCGTATTGGTGAAACGCGAGATCAGATCCGCATCACCGCTAAACTCAAGGTTTGCGGAGAGATAAGGGAAATTTGCTCCTACCCAGCCAGTTGTGCTTCCTGGCGTGAAGGCGTCGCGGAAGACCCGTGAACCGAGGTCGAACTCGTGGTTTCCAATCGTGGAGGCTTCGACACCGATGATGTTGTGAAT
>JBGSLX010000263.1:0-15260 GCA_041740475.1 Akkermansiaceae bacterium
GGAGTCGCGCCGCGCTCGCTGGTCGCCAGTGCCGATGGCTCGAAACTCTACGTCGCCTGCCTCTTCTCCGGCAATCGCACCACGCTGCTGCCCAAGGAAATCGCGCCGCCGCAGCCCGCCCCCACCAATCCCTCGCTACCCGCTCCGCCGCAGACCGCGCGGATCGTTTCCGCCGATGACAGCCGCATCTTGTGGAACGTGCTCGATCACGACATCGCGGAAATCAACACCAGCACCCACGCCATCGAGCGCTGGATCAGCGGCGTCGGCACCCATCTTTTCCACCTCGCGCTCCACCCGGACGGCTCGCTGTGGTGCGCGAATTCGGACTCGCTCAATCTCACCCGTTTCGAGCCCGAGCTGAACGGCGACTTCGTCCGCCATCGGCTCAGTCGCATCGCGCTACCAGCGACCAGCCTCTTCCACCACGATCTCAACCCCGGCATTTCCCGCGCGACCACGCCAGACGCTGGCTCGATCGCCGCCGCACTCGCCCAGCCCACCGCACTCGTCCATAACGCCGATGGAACTCGCGTCTGGGTCGCCGCATTTAACTCAGACCGCGTCGCGGAAATCGACAGCACCACGGGTGAGATTCTTCGCCTCATCGACCTCCGCCCCGCAGGCTCCGGGTCCGAGGCGATGCGCGGCCCGCGTGCGCTCGCGCTGACACCCGAGCGCCTTTACGTGCTCAACAAAATTTCCGACACGCTCGCCACCATCGATCCCACCACCGGCGCGCTGTTGTCAGAAATCCCGCTTGGCAGCATCGATCCCATGCCCGCGCCCATCCGCTCCGGGCGTGGCCTGCTCTACGACGCGCGCCTTTCCGGCAACGGCACGATTTCCTGCGCCACCTGCCACCTCGATGCGGACCGCGACGGGCTCGCTTGGGATCTCGGCGACCCCGGCGGCACGATGGTTCAAGTCACTGCCGCCGCGCTTTCCATTCACGACAGCACGCTCTTCACCCAAGACCTCCACCCGATGAAAGGGCCGCTGATCACTCAGACCTTGCGCGGACTGGCCACCAACGACGCCGATCCAATCGATGCCACCGATGGCAGCACGCGCCCGCCAGCAGCCATCGTCACCAAGTTTCACTGGCGCGGCGACAAGCCATCGATCCAGTCGTTCAACTCCACTTTTCCCAAGCTGATGGGAGGAAATCCTCAGTCCGTCGCGAGCATGGATCGACTGGCGGATTACCTGAAATCCATCGTCCATCCGCCCAATCCCAATCTCAAACTCGACCGCTCGCAGAGCACGGATTTGCCGCAAGGCGATGCCGTGAATGGCCGAAAAGTTTTTCTCAATCACAACCTCAGCCACTGCTCCGTCTGCCACAGTCTGCCGGCGGGAACTGACCAGAATCTCGACGATTTTTTCCTGATCAATCAGACCCAGCCGATGAAAAACGCGCCGCTGCGCACGGTTTATCAACGCGCTGGCATCTACCTGCCGACTGCTGGTGCGGACTCGCTCGCAGGCTTCGGCCTCGGTGCGGATGGCAGCGGCCACGTGCTGCCTTCGGTCCATCCTTACGATTCTCTCTCGCTCATTCACCGCCCGCCGCCCAGCGCTGCGAAAACCAAATCTCTCAGAGACCTCACCGCATTCATCCTCTCCTTCGATACCGGCACCGCCCCAGCCGCTTGTTACGATTTGACCCTCAATTTCCCCAATAAAACCCACAGCACTCTCTTGTCCCAACTCACCACGCTCGAAGCACGCGCGGCTCTTGGCGACAACGGCCTCGTCGCTCATGGCTTGATTGCCGGGCAAACTCGTCGTTTCCGCTGGCTCTCGCCAAGCAGCTCTTACCTCGCGGACGATGGCACCACCTACACTCGCAGCGCTCTCTTGAATCTGCTGCAAACCAGCGACTTGCTCACATTCATCGGCGTGTTGCCCGCTGAGACCGCATGGCGCTCGACCGACCGCAACCAAAACAATCAGCCCGATCTCGCGGAATCTCCGCCCCAGCTCGCCATCGAACGCGATGGCAGCTCGTGGTTTCTCCGCTGGCAAAAGTCCGATTGGTTCCCAGTCACCTCGCCCGATCTCAGCCCGCCGTGGTTGCCCGCCACCGGCGAAACGATGGACGAGGGTTCTCAGTGGAAACTGCCGATTCAGCACGCATCCCAGCCATCCGGCTTCTTCAGACTGCAACGCACATGGTAAGCGCCAACGCCATCCAACGCCCCCGCAAACACCTCGTAACTCCGGGTTTCTCGCTCGTCGAACTGCTCGTCGTGATCGCGATCGTCGCCACTCTCACGACCATCGCGTTCACCGCCGCCCGCAATTTCCGCGATGCCTCGAAGGCCGCAGTTTGCACCTCGAACTTGCGAAATATCGGCATCGCCATGCAACTGCACGCAGACGATCACCATGGTCGCTACCCGCAGACCACGCACAGCCAGTCGGTGGAAAAAGCGTGGATCTACCAACTGGAGAGCTACCTCGGTGAGTTCGACGAGGTGCGCATTTGCCCCGCCGATCCGCAGGCAAAACTCCGCCTCGCGAATCAATCGTCCAGTTACATTCTCAACAGCCTAGTCTTCGTCCCGCCGCTGGACGCCTTCGGTGAGCCCTCGGGACCAGCACGCAATCAACCCGCGCTGCTGCCAGATCCGACGGCGACAATACTCGTTTTCATCGCGTCCGATCGCGCCGGACTGCACCCCGGTGACGACCACACCCATTCCGGCCAATGGTCTTCTTGGCCTGCGGTACTGCGCGACATCGCGCCGAATCGACACCATTTCCGGCCATCCACCAGCGCCAGCCGTGGCAGCGCCAACTACCTCTACGCGGACGGCCGCGTCGCCTCCATTCCTGCTCATGAAGTCAAAACCAAGATTCAAAAAGGCATCAACATCGCCTCGATCCCGGGCATCGCTCGTTAGTTTCGGATGCATCGCCATTTTCACCACGCATCACGCACTCGCACTGGAGGAAGCCGCCGGCCATGTAGAGCTTAATCCCACCATTTCCGTCAGCAACGGCACATGGCAGTGGCCGACTTTCTGGTTCGACAACGATCTCAACGAGCGCAGCGATCCGGCGGAAACACTGGTTTTTCACGGCATGGACACACCGCCCGCGAGCTTCGGCGTACGCAACATCCGCCCGACCCATCCGAAGTGGGATTTTCTCGGCGTGGCTGCGGGTGAAGCGGTTTGGATCTTCCAAGATTCCAGTCACAGCTCAGCGGGTTTCGCCAGCACTCAGCCAGAATTCAGCGGAAACTTGAATATCACACTGGCTGGCGTCGATGGGCCAGCGGGCGGACATTTCTCGATGTTCAGCGGCTCCACGCCAGACATCCACATGCAGACGTTCAATGGCATCGGGCCGGACGATGTGTTCTCCAAGCCGCCCCAGCACAGCCACGTCAACTGGGCGTTCTCGCGCAAGGGACTTTGGATCGTGCGGATTCAGGCGCAGGGCACGCTTGCTTCTTCTGGCACGCTCACCCCGCCGAGCTCCGCGACTCGCATCGTCTTTACAATTGGCGATTACGCGCGCTGGAAGGCTGCCAATTTCGATCTGGCAGCGCTCAGTGATTCTGCAATTTCCGCTGATCATGCCGACCCCGATGGCGATGCTTGGTGCAATCTAATGGAATACGCACTCGGTGGAAATCCGCGCGTTTCCTCCGCACTGCGGCAAATTGACGACCAAGCGATGGCTCCGCGTTTGCTGCCACCTTCGACTGCTGGCGAGCCATGGAAAATCTGCTTTTATCGCCGCATCGCCAACGAATCGGAGCTTAGTTATCAAATCGAATCCTCGTCATCTCTGACGGCAGATAGCTGGACACTCGAATCGGAGGTGCCAGAGGTGCTTTCATCCGACGGAACATGGGAATTGGCATGCGTTTTATTGCCGGACACTGCGCCCGCGCGTTATTTCCGGCTGAAAATTTCTCTTATCCCGTAACTGGAGCGCGGAATTCATTCCGCATCTTCCTTCCTTAGTAATGCGAAATAAATTTCGCGCTCCATCGAATCAGCGATGCTTTCTCAGGAGCCACTTGTCGTGCAAATGCTCGATTTTGAGGTGGTTCTCGGCGGCAAATCGTTCAACAGCAGCTCTCACACCCGACCATGTCCAGTCATCGCCGAAGATCACTCCGCCAGGATTCGTGAGCTCGAAATAATCGACTAAATCCTGATAAACGTCTTCCTCTTCGTGGCTTGCATCCACGTAGATCAGGTCCGCTGAGATTGAAAACCTCATCAACCACATAGCGGCTGAAGACGATGTCATGGGTAGTGGAATCACTCTGGCTTGGTGTCCTCTGTGACACACATTGGCGAGAAATTGATAATACACGCTGGGGTAGCCGTGCTTGCAGTTGAGCGATTGAAATCGCTCCGCATCGGATTGATCCTGCCAGAACTCAAGGGCTCCGAGCCATGTATCGATGCATAAGATCGAACCGCTTCCTTGTTTTGCGAGCGAGTCGGCAATCGTCAAAGCGGACGCACCTTTCCATGTGCCGACTTCAATCACCAGTTCTGGCTTCAGCTCATCGATCAGCTCGCTGAATGCATTCGACTCACCGCCCCAGCCGCTCGCATCCAAAGGGTAATTTTCAAAGGCAAAACCCTCATAGATATTCTTACCGTGGATGGCGGACATCAAATCATTCTTGTTCACCGGCACAGATGCACTGCCCGAGCCTCGACGGATGCCGGATCTTCGTTTCTTTACCGAATAACCGAAGTACGCGGCGAAGCGCTTAATCATGGATGTGATCATGGTGAAAAATTTCTATCTATATGTCTGAGCGACCCATTCATCATCTACTCGATTCAAGGCTGAATGCTGGTTCGCCCACACTTCTAATGGTCCTGAATCGAAAGCAAGTTTCTTATTGGTGCCGGAAAATCAGAGTCACGCTTCCATTTCCCAGTGCTTCTGGACTGCGGCTCCGAGCGGACTTTCTAGGATGGCTTGCCAATCATCGTGGTTCCGGACGATGGGAAGCTGCGGCAAAATTCGCGTTTCAAGCGACTCGCTGCCGAATTGATAAGCGCGGAGGTATTCTGCGCCGCACGGAGTGTGGCCGATCACTTGGTGCTCGCCACGGTCGAGTCCCAACGTGGCGGCGTGTAGCCAGCGCGATCCAAGAAAAGGGCAGCACACCTCGCCAATCGCGTGAATTGGAAACGTCTCGCCCGTTTCCCCGAAATCGATTTCCCAGCCGTCCGCGCGAAACACCGGGCCATCCATCTGCCATCGCTCGGCGATGCGCGGCAGCAGCCAGAAACGAATGGCCTCTGCCGCTTCATCCGACGGCGTCGCGATTCTCACCCGAGTCTCGTTCAGCCCACGCAACTGCCGCAATGTCGTGACCACCACCGCACGATATCGCCGCGCTGCTTCTTCCGCGCCGTGATCGGCGATCATTTCTTGAAAGACGTGGCCGGGCAGCGGTTCTTGAAGGGTGAGGGTCAGCAAGCGCACATCCCGATCATCACCTGCGGTCACCGACATCCAAGCCGGATATTTCCCGCACAGCGTGTCGAACGCGTCGCAGCTTTCGGCACCGCTCCAGCATCTGCATCAGCGAGTGTGATTTTTCCCAGCTCAACGGCTGGTAATTGTCGCATACAGGTGCAAAACTGGCCGCGCCGGATGTTTTACAAGTCGCTTATATCCATCGTGATGCTCGCCACGCCACTCTCGCTCAGCGGGCAGGCTGCCGAGCCATCGCGCATCCGTCTGGGCGAGGACGCGCTCGCCGCTGGCCTGTGGGAGGTGGCCGCGCTGCACTTCGATGCGGGGCTGCGCGAACCGGATCTGGCGTCGCCGGACAAAGCACAAACCGCCATCCGACTCGCAGAATCTTGGGTCCGCGATGGGAAACCACAGCAGGCGCTCACGCTGCTGGATGAGTCTTTTGCATCGAGCCATCCAGAAGCCCCATTTTGGCGCGGGCAGGCGCTGGCCGCTCTCGGCCGTCTCGCCGAAGCGCTGGAGGTGCTGCTGCCGTTGTTGAAAAATCCCGACGCACCATTCCCCAACGAGACCGCGTTTACCGTCAAAGGCTTGCAACTCGCACTCGGAAAACCCCGCGCCGCATTGGAAACGCTCGACGTCTTGGCGCAGAAATCCGAGCGCTCGATCGCCTCAAAAGCGCGTTTGTCACAAGTCGAAATCCTGCTCGACATGCAGCGCAGCGATGAAGCTCGCGCGATCATGCCGGACGCGGAATCCATCGCCCCCAGCGACCGACCGCTCGCTACTTTTCTGGGCGCTCATCTGTTGCTCGCAGAGGGCAAACCTGCCGAGGCCGCCGATGTTTTCCAGTCGATCCTCGATCAATCGACAGGCCAATCGCTGGAAATGCGCCACCGCGCAGCCGTTGGAATGGCGGACACGATTCTCGCCAGAAACAATCCACAGGCGGCGGTTCTTTTCCTGCTCCCATTCATCCAAGAAAATCCCGACTCGCCAGAGCTGGCCGCGCTTTTCCGCAGACTGCGCGCCGCCATGCCGGGAACACTCGCTGCCACCGATCCGATCTTGGAAAAACTCAGCGAATGGATTACGCCGCCGGAACTCCCAGCCACCGGACTGATCGCCGCTGCGGATTCGCACGCTGTCGCCGCCTGGCCCACCGTGGTGACCACTCAAGAACTGACCGCACAAGCGCTTTTTGCCCGCGCTTATGGTCTGAAAAAAAGCGCCACTCCAGAGGCGGCGGCGGAAGCGCGGCTGTTGCTCACTCGTCTGGTTCTCGATTACCCCCAGCATCCACTGGCCGGACAGGCGATGCTAGAGCGTGCGCAAAAAGCTCTCGCCGCAGGCTCCAGCGAACTCGCATTTGATCTTCTCGAAACGATCCGCACCACCAGCAGCTCGGCGGTTTTGCGCGGCCAATCGGCGATCTTAGAGGCCAAAACCGCCTTCGCTCTCGGCGACAAAACGAAGGCTGCCGCTCTGTTTGAAGAAGCCGCATCATCGTTGGCCGCAAACGACGCCCGCTCAGCTCGCTTCAACGCCGCGCTGCTCCGCCTTGGCGAAACATCCGGCTCGTCGGTCATCCAAGCGGACATTCGCAAAGACCCGTCGCTAACTGCCGACCTCGATTTGGAGCGGGCTTTGTCGTTAGAAGACGCCGCTGAAAAACGGGCGAAGATCGAGGAGTTTTTGCTTCAATACCCAGACCACCCGCGTGTCCCTGAGGCGCGCTTAGCTGCTGCTGAGGCCGCCATTTCAACCATCCCGCCGGACCTTTCTTTCGCACGCGCACAGCTCGAAACACTCACGGCCGACCCCGAGAAGACCGCTTCTCTCGACGCTCCACGCCTCGCGCTCACTCGCCTCCGCATCGACGACGCCTCCAAAGACTCAACTGCTGCCATCGCCGCCGCCCGCCAGATTCTTGAGACATTCCCGGATAATCCCATCGCCGCAGAAGCGGCACTCGTGCTCGGGCGCAATTTGTTTGAATCCAACAGCTTCAACGAAGCCCGCATGGTGCTCGAAAAACTCGCCTTTAGCGATGCCGATCCCGCCCGCGCCGAGGCGGCGTGGCTGCTCGCCGCACGTTCCGCCGCGTTGATTCCCTCAACCCAATCGCAACAAGAAGCACTGGCAATTTTCGACAAAGTCATCGCTCTCGGACGCCCGCTCGCTCCCATCGCGATGCTTGAAAAAGCGCGGCTGATGATCGACATGAATCGGCTGCCAGAAGCCATCAGCTTCTTGCGCAAGTGGTTCGATGCGCTGCAAGACACCGATCCGCTCAAGCTACCAGCCGGACTTTTGTTAGGAGAGGCGATCTACGGGCAGGGCGACGACGATGCCGCCTCGCTGAGCGAAGCACTCGCGGTTTACGACCGTTTGTTAGTCAATGCCCCCACCACTCCCGGCTTGATCCACCGCTTGCAATACTTGCGCGGGCGGACGCTGGAGCAAATTCCGGACGAACAAGACCCTTCGCAGAAGCGTGAAAAAGAAGCATTTGCCGCTTATTACTCGGTGCTGGAAACCAACGAGCCGCCTGCAGAATGGCAATATTTCGAGCTTTGCGGCTTTCGCGCTCTCACTTTGCTCGAAAATGCAAATCGCTGGCCAGCCGCCATCGCATGCGCCAGAAAAATCGCCTCATTCAACGGTCCCCGCGCGGAAGAAGCCGCCACCCGCGCCAGCCAACTCCAACTCAAACACATGATCTGGGAAGACTGAGCCAGAATCCCCCGCACCACACTTTATGATCGAACTACTCATCACAGGAAAATCTGGCCGCATGGGTCAGGCATTGCTGCAAGCCGCAGCCGCCGAACCCCGCGTCAACGTCGCCGCCACCCATGATCAAAACGAGGACCTCGATGCCGCCGTCCGCCAAGCCGCTTGCATCATTGATTTCACCGTCCATTCGTTCACCGCGCAGGTTGTTCAGGCTGCATTGAAACACGGCACGCACCTCGTGATCGGCACCACCGGCCACACCGACGAGGAACGCGCCATGATCCGCGAAGCTGCGATTTCCCTACCCATCGTCTTCGCCTCCAACTACTCGGTCGGCGTGAACACCCTCTTCTGGCTCACCCGCCACGCGGCACGCATCCTCACGCAAGAGCGCTTCGACATCGAGGTCACCGAAATGCACCACAAACACAAAATCGACGCGCCATCCGGAACCGCCCGCACCTTGTTGGAAATTCTCAATGCAGAAACCGGCACCAGCTACCAAGATGACATCACCCACGGACGCCTCGGCAATATCGGCCCGCGCAAACCGCGAGAAATCGGCATGCACACGCTGCGCGGCGGCGATGTGGTCGGCGATCACACGGTCATCTTCGCAGCCGATGGCGAACGCGTGGAACTCACTCACAAAGCCTCATCCCGCCTCACCTTTGCCGCTGGAGCGGTGCAAGCAGCCATCTGGCTCCAAGACAAACCCGCCGGTCTTTACGACATGCAGGACGTGTTAGGACTCAATCATTGAGCGCGGATCAAAAATTTTCACCCATCAACATTCATGCGAGCACTTCCTATTTTCTCACTCATTTTCGCCCTAGCTTCCTGCCAACCGCCTGAAAAACAGGCCGCCAAAGCCGAAACCCCAGCCCCAGCAGCCGTCACCCCACCCGCTGAAGAACCCGCGCCCGCACCGTGGGATGTAAAATCTTCGGTCGTCCGCGTGAACTCCACTCAACAAACATGGAACCTTTGGCAACCATGGGAAAAGAACGCACCGGGCCGCCGTCGCGCGCTCGCGGCCATCGTCGGACCGCAACTCGTCGTTACCACCGCCGAGCTGGTCGCAGACGCGACTTATGTCGAGCTGGAATCCGCCGATGGCAGCCGCTTCATGCCCGCACGGGTGATCGCCGCTGATTTCGAAGTGAACCTCGCGCTGCTCGGACCGGCGAATGAGAACGAAGCCGCCGCCTTTTTCGCGGGCACGGTGCCTTTTGAAATCGCCAGTCCATCGGCCATCGGCGACTCGCTTAAAATTCTCCAACTCGAAGACAACGGCGTGCCGATCCTCACCGAGGGAACCTTGCAGAGCGTGGACATCACGCCGAATCTCTTGCCCGGTCAGAGTTTCCTCACCTACCGGGTGAAAGCCTCGATGCAGAGCGCTTCGAGCAGCTACACGCTTCCCGTGCTCAATGGGCGCAAGCTCGCTGGCGTGTTGATCAGCTACAATTCCAAAGATCAACGCTCAGATGTCATTTCCACCGACATCCTCGCGCGGTTCATTGATGAGTCGAGCAACGGCTCCTACAACGGTTTTCCCAGCCTCGGAGCCTCCATCACACGCACCGAAGACAGCTCATTCCGCAAGTGGCTCAAGCTGAGCGATGACCAAGGCGGCATATACATCCGCAGCATCCGCAAGGGCGCCGCCGCCGATCGCGCCGGGCTGCTCAAGGGCGACGTCTTGCTCGCCGTGGATGGCCAGCCAATCGACCGCCGTGGCTACTACGAACATCCGAACTACGGCAGCGTCTCGTGGGGGCATCTCATCCGTGGCGAAAATTCCAGCGGCGACTCGATCACGCTCTCGATCCTGAGAAACGGCGAGCTGCAAGAGCTGAAAGCCACCGTCGAGCGCGAGGACGAGAGCACAAAACTCGTGCCCGATCACCTCTACAACCGTGCGCCAAACTACCTCGTAAAGGGCGGGCTGGTGTTTCAAGAACTCTCGCTGCCACTGCTCCAAAGCTTCGGCGACGAATGGCGGACTCGCGTCCCGCTCACCCTGCTCGACACCTATGAAAACCCGGAAAACTACCAAGAAACGATGGACCGAGTGGTTTTCCTGAGCGGCACCATTCCCACGCCTGCCACCGTCGGCTATGAACGCCTCAATAACCTCATCATCCGCAAAGTAAACGGTCAGGATATCCGTGACATGAAGTCCTTGATCCGCGCTTTTGATGAAAACGACAAGGACGTCCATTCCATCGAGTTTGCCGATGAAAACCTCACCATCCACCTCGATGAACTGCTCGCCACCAATGTGGACTCGCAGCTTCTCAAACGCGGCATCACCCGGCTCTCACGGGCAGAAAAATAGCCATCCGCCGATGCTTCAAGAATCGACCACAGCGGGCGTCACCCTGATCGAGGCTGCTCCGGATGAGCGGGTGGATTCACTTCTTGTCGGCATCACACCCAGTCCATTTGGCGCTTGCCTCATCGCCGATTCACCGCGCGGCATCTGCCACTTGTCATTTTTCGATCCGGGCGGAGAAACTCCCGCTTTGGACGAACTCCGTGCGCTCTGGCCCACAGCAAGCATCGACTTCGATCACGCTCGCGCCAAGCAGATGGCCGACGAAATCTTCTCATCCGCCCATCAATCAAGGCCGCCCATCCGCGTCTTCGTTCGTGGCACCGAGTTTCAACGGCGCGTCTGGCGAGCACTGCTCGATGTCCCAAGCGGCGCGACTGTGAGTTACGCGAAGCTCGCCGCCACCATCGGCAACCCGCAAGCCTGCCGCGCCATCGGCTCCGCCGTGGGAGTCAATCCCGTCTCGTTCCTCATCCCCTGCCACCGCGTCATCCGCAGCGACGGCACCATCGGCCAATACCGCTGGGGCGCAGACCGCAAACCCATCATGCTCGCGTGGGAAAAATCAGCCTATTAGAGCTTAGAAACATCCTGCAAAGTAATGCCTACAGTATTCACCAAAGACGGATTCCGGTTCTTCTTCTACAGTAACGATCATCGCCCCATTCACGTTCACGTGAAACGAGGAGATGGCGAAGCCACGTTTGAGGTCGAAGGAGAGGTTGTTCTCCGCGAATCGGTCGGACTAAAGATCAAGGAATTGGCACGGGCAGAAGAACTGGCAATCGAACACCTAGAGCTTATCATCCAAAAGTGGCATGAATACTTTGACTGATACACCGACTTCCGCACGGCACCAAAACAACCACATCATTGTAGTGATGGAAAGTGGTTTTGAGTTTTCATTCCCATGCGCGGCCTACCCGCGCCTCGCGGCTGCAACAATCGAACAACGATCCAATATCGAGCTCAGCCCGATGGGAATTCATTGGCCAGAAATCGACGAAGATTTATCAATCAACGGCTTGGTTCGTGATCACGCACAAGCGCTCACACGGCGTCGCTCCTAACAACAACAAAAAGCCACGAAAGAAGAGTCACAAAATGAGCGGGAAATATTACCCGCAAAATAACTCGCCATTCTGTTTAACTCACTCTTCTTTCGCCCATTTCGTCCATTTCGTTGTCTCAATTTCTGGATTCAAGCTACCGCAGAGTGATTGCGACATTTTAGCGCTGGAAGTGGTTCGTTTGGAACGCTAGCAAGCGGGCATGAGATCGTGCTTCGGGCTGCTGATTGTGATTTTCGCGTTTACGCTCGTGATCGGCGGTGGCGGCTTGATTTATTATCTCAGCTACACTGCGGAATTCTCCCGCACCGACGTCCCAGCCGCGACCAAGCCTTAAACCAGGCGGGAAAACACGCTGCGCAGCGAGGCACGCCATCTTTCGAGAAACGCGAGACTGCGTGCGCTGCTGGCCACGGCCTCTGGCTCCAAAGATAGTGCCGACTCGTATTCCTCAAACGACGCGCATTGCAGGCGAATCGACTCCTCCACTGTCTGGATGGCGCGTTCCACATCTTCCCGGCAAGTCTGCGTTTCGCGCTCCAGCAATGCGAGGCCGAGCGCAGATTTGCTTTGCTCCCGCTTGCGCACGAGCACCTCAGCGCGCTGGGTGATCTCGCCCACCTGAGTGAACAAATCCATGATGGTGGGCTCCACCGTGCCACGCGGTTCAGCGGTGATGCCACGGATTTCCAGCCAGCAGCGGAGTCGGCGCGATGGACTGGAAACGACTTCGAACGCTTGGCGCAGATTGGCGAAGGATTCTTCCGAGCCACCGGCATCCGGGTGCGCCAGCTTGCCTGCTTCGCGAAAGGCATCGCGGATCGCATCGTCGGAAAGAACCAAGCGTGGCTCGATTCCCAGCACATCAAAGGCATTCATGCGTCGGGTTACCGCGATCCGCGATCAATCTTTGTCACCGGGCACCACCCAGATGTTGCGGAATTGAATGGCGTTGCTGTGGTCTTGCAGACGCAGCGGGCCTTTACCCTGAGGCTCATTCGCCCGGCCCGCAAAGGTGTGCGAGGTGGCGTGTGGAATCTCCGTGTTGTGATGAATCAGCACGCCGTTGTGGCGCACGGTGATGCGTGGCGATGAGATTTTTTTGCCGTCTTTCCACACAGAAGCCGTGTAATCGATGTCGTAAGTTTGCCATGCCATCGGCGGGCGGGCGGCATTCACCTGCGGAGGAATCGTCCGATACAACGCACCGCATTCGTTCCAGTATCCATTCAGGCCGTAGGAATTGAGAATTTGTACCTCGTAATCACCTTGGATGAAAAATCCGCTGTTGCCGCGTCCTTGACCGGCCTTCCCGGGTTCGACGGGATAGCGAAATTCCATGTGGATTTTGCAGTCGCCGAACAATTCTTTGGAGAGAATTTCACCGCCGATTCCACTCTTCTTTTCCTCGGCGTTTTTCGCGCTGCGCACTTCCATCGCGCCATTTTCTAGCAAGTGCCACGACACTTTTCCGCCCTTGCCGTGCTGCCATTGATCGAAGTTTTTGCCATCAAACAAAACGACGGCACCCTGCGGCGCGGGCATCCCGAGTGTGGGCGATGCCCGTTCGACTCGTTTCAGCGCGAATCGCACCTCCGGGCCGGTTTGGTTGTTGCCGCTGCCTTTCAGCCCATCGTTGCTGACGGAGCCGTTCCAGCCTTTTCCAGAGAAACGGATTTCACCGTCCTCCAGCTTGCCGGTTCCCTCGAAATAAAGGTCGGCCCGGCTGTCGTGCTGTTGAAAAAAGCGCAGCAGATACTCGCCCTCCTTCACATTCATGACCTGTGCGGCGAGCGGCTTGTTGATCTCGAAATAATGGCCTTTCGGCGCATCCAGCCACTCACCCTCATAGTCGCCCATCAAGGTGCGGTCGGCTTCTGAGACGGTGGTCCAATCGGGTGAAATCCCCTCTGCGGCGCTCGCATTTGCGGCATTCAAGAGCAGGGCGGTGATGAGAAGCATGGGTGTTTTCATGGCGGATGGTGGTTTTTTCTAAATCACCCCGCGCGGATGACAAGCCAGCATCCTCAATCCCGGTGATAAGGCGAACCGCTGCGCAGCGACTCGGCGCGATAAAGTTGCTCTAACAATACAAGCAGCGCCAGTTCGTGCTGCATGGTGAGCGACGAAAGCGCAAGCAGCAGGTCGGCGGAGGCTCGCAGCGATTCGCTGTGACCATCGGCCGCTCCGATGAGAAACGCCACCATCTTGACGTCACCGCGGTCAGCAAGTGCGGCGAGTTTTGAGGAGAAGGCGCGGGTATTCATGGCTTCACCGCGCTCATCCATCGCGATGCGAAAGCAGCCTTCCGAGCGTTCTAGCAAGCGCGTGGAAACTTCGTCGCTGGTGCCCGCTTTCACCGTCACCAGCTCGTAACTTCCATAGCGAGAAAGCCGCTTCAAATACTCATCGACGCCCGCCTTGGCATAGGCGAGCGCGGGTTTTCCGGCGACGATCAATCGGATGCGCATGTCTCGCATCCGAGCTTGCGCAGTCTATGGCCGCACGCCAGTTTCATTTCACATGCTCAAGCCACGCTCTTTCCTCTGCATCAGCCTCATTTGCGGCTCGTGTTATCCCGCTCCCAATTCGGCGATTCCCAAAACGGAAGTCGAACGCCGAATGGTCGGCCTGCTGGAAAAATTCGACCGCTGGGATGACAATGGCGATGGCGAACTCGACCACCATGAGCTGTCGATGGGCCTCAAAGGAACGGAGTACAAACCGGAACGAGTCATCCTTTTCTACGACGCCAATCTCAACCACCGGATTTCCCTGCGCGAGGCACAAGCGGGTTACCATCGCTCGGCTGACGCCGAAAAAGTCGTGGCCGCACGCCATAAAGCGGAGGAGGCAGCCCGATGAGTGACATCTACGAAACCGAGAAACTGCTCGCGGAATACCTGCTATTTCACTTCGGTACGGCCGATGAAATCCTGCCACCAGAGCGTGAGTGGCCCGCTGGCATGCGTGAGGCACTCGATTTTCCGCTGCGCACGGTTTCCTATTTCGGCGACGGCCAAGTCGCGCGCGGGCTGGACCTTGGCTGCGCGGTCGGGCGCTCGACTTTTGAAATGGCGCGTTGTTGCGATGAAGTCTTGGGCATCGATTTTTCCCACGCATTCATCCGCGCTGCAGAGTCGCTGCGCTCCGGCGAAACGGTGACTTACAAACGCCTCGACGAAGCCACCCTCAGCACTTCCCTCACCGCTCACGCGCCGCAACTGAAGGGCGGCGAAGTTAGGTTCCTGCAAGGCGATGCGATGAATCTACCGGATGATCTCGGTGTGTTTGATCGCGTGCACGCCGCCAATCTTCTGTGCCGACTGCCCGAGCCTGAGCTGTTGTTAAACAGATTGCCCGCGCTGGTGAAAACGGGCGGCGAGCTGGTGATCGCGACGCCTTGCACTTGGTTGGAGGAATTCACGCCGCGTGTGAATTGGCCACAGGCCAGCACCTTGGACAGGTTGAAAACCTCTCTCGCACCGCATTTCGAGCTCATCCAGACCTCCGACGAGCCGTTTCTCATTCGCGAAACCGCACGCAAGTTCCAGTGGACGTCCTCGCTGATCAGCGTCTGGCGGCGTCTGTGAGGTGAGACGTGGCGGCGGTTTGTAACCGCCAAGCCCAATCTT
>JBGSLX010000264.1:0-10325 GCA_041740475.1 Akkermansiaceae bacterium
ATATACTACAAATCATAGCCATCTAATAGGCTAGCAGAAGCACCAGCGCCCAGCGTAGTCGCAGAAAGTTGGAGACTTTGCTCAGCATACGGGCACCACGAGTCCTTCGGCTTCGGCGAGCTTTTTCTGATTATCATCAAAGGTGAGAAGCTGCTGGGCCTTCAAAATAAGTGCGGACGCGACATGAAGAATATCAAAACCGCGATGTCCTCCCGTGAGGGTATGTGTGGCTGAAAGCCTTTTAGCTTCATCGACCACATCAGCAAGATTGCAGACTTGAATCTGGAGCCTGCCACTAGCCCTGTCAGCCTCAAACTGTGCCCAGAACAACGCCGCTTCGCCCGGCGCAATCCCTTTGCGAAACTCACAGAAGCGGAGGGCATTGCCCAGCTCATACTCGCTCAGAGAAGTGAGCGTCAAAGCACCTCGCTGCGACTTCACCCATGCCACCGCACGGGGCGTGTGGGCATCGTTCCCGTAGAGGGAGAATAAGAAGCTGGTATCCGCACAGGTTACCATTTTCCAGAGGCTTCGTGGATCATTTCCAGTGATTCCGCCGCTGACAATACGCGAGAACCGGAGCGGTCTCGTTTTACCGCAGGGCTTTGGGACCAATCTACCCTCTGGGTGGGCTGATCCTGCTCAGGGATGAGGCGAGCGATCGCTTTCCCTCTTTGAGTGATGATAATTTCTTCACCCGCTCCAATCCAGCTCAGTAGGCTGGTGTAGCGGTTTCTTAAATCTCGAACGGTTGCTGTTTTCACGATGCTCCACGATTGGAGCACATGGATGCCTTTGTCAAGTCCCCGACAGCCCCTCTGCTGCGCCTAGGTTTGGTAACGGGGCCACTGGACTCCACCAAGGGCGCCAAACGCTCCCCCGATGCCCAGACCTACCAGCTCAGGCACGCGGGGCGGGAGGCGCGAATAGGATTCTTGGGAATCATCCAAACGTGCCCATCTCACGCTCCTCAAAAACTCGTTCCGTTAGACACAAGAAGTGAATCTGATTATTTTTTGTCTCTTCTAATTTCAGAGATCAGGTTTGCATGCCATGGAGCGCGGATTTTTTTTGGACTCAAGCTGACAGAGCAGAGGCTTCTCATCAACCAGTGCAGCCTTGATCTCTCCACGCTGAGAGAAGCAACATCAACGCATGACCAAGCCGGATTTTTTTCCCACTGACGAGTTTCTAAACACGCAGCCCGCTGCCCGCATCACCGAGCTGCGCCATGCGATCCGCCGTCATGACGAGCTTTATTACAACCAAGCGACTCCGGAAATCTCGGATGCAGAGTACGACACGTTGTTTCGCGAGTTAGAGGCGTTGGAAAAACAACATCCTGAGCTGCACGACCCCAACTCCCCTACCCTGCGCGTCGGTGGCACACCACTGAAGGAATTCCAGCAAGTCCGCCACTTGGTGCCGATGCTGAGCATTGATGACGTGTTCGAGCTCAAAGACGTGCCGGAACCGGCTGCCGAGTTGGTCGCATTTTACCAACGGCTGCGCAAAAACCTCGGCCGCGAGCACATCACCGTCACCGTCGAACCCAAGATCGATGGCGTCGCGGTTTCGCTGCTTTATCGCGATGGCAAACTCGAACGCGCCGCCACTCGCGGCGATGGTAGCACCGGTGACGACATCACCCAGAACGTCCGCACCATCCGCAACATACCGCTGGAACTAAGGTTGCAAGGACTGAAAAATCCCGCGCCCGCAGTTGACTTGGATCAGACTCTTCCTTATTTGGATATAGATGGATGGGTATCAACAAGCACAGGAACTGGCAGACAGGCTCCGCAAAGCGCGGCAAGAAGCTTGGCGCGAAGGCTTCTCGATGACTTCGGAGGAAGTGATGGAGCAAATGTTTCGGAACGGCTCCGACAGGAAGCCGAATCCGTGGTATCGTGGGCCCGGCAAAACGGACGACTCATCGACCCAAGAAGATTCGGAAAACTCGCCGCTCGTTACCCTCAGCTAGGCGGGCAATCGGAACACACCGTGTTTCACCTGCAAAGTAGGCATCGGGTGATTAAGTGCACACTACCTCCTAATTTCGGTGCACAGGGAGATGCATTGACATATCTGCGCAACCTGAATGCCTCAAACGAGCTTTTCGGCGACGAAATCACCCTGCATGGAGTGCTTGAAACCAACCGTGGCCCAGCACTGGTCACGTCCCAACCATTTGTTCCCGGCGTCGCACCCACTATCGCTGAGGTGGAATCATGGTTCATAACAAACGGATATCGATCTGTCGGTCACAACCGTTGGAAGAACGACGCGACTGGAACTGAAATCGCCGACGCCCATATCGGCAATCTCATCAAAACCGAGGGCGGCGAACTCATCCCCATCGACCTGCAAGTTCTCGACGAGGGCTCTTCCAATCTCAAATCTGAAATCTCAAATTTCAAATTCCCCATCCCCTCCCTGCTCGAAGTCCGCGGTGAAATTTTCATGCCGAACACCGCCTTCGCTGCAATGAACGCGGAGCGCGACGAAGCGGGACTCGCGGCTTTTGCCAATCCACGCAACGCCAGCGCCGGGACACTCAAACAACTCGACCCCAAAATCGTCGCCAAGCGCCCGCTCGCATTCCTCGCTCACGGGCTCGGCGCTTACGAGGGCGAACCGCTCACGACCGAGCACGATTTTCACGCGCTGCTGGATTCACTCAACATCCCGCGCAACCAACCGATCCTCACCGCGCGCAATCTGGAGGAAATGTTGGCGGCCATCGAACACATCAACCACCAGCGCCATCAGCTCGATTACGGCACGGACGGCGCTGTCGTCAAAGTGCTGGACCGCGCCGAGCGTGAGCGACTCGGCACCACCTCACGCGCGCCGCGCTGGGCTGCTGCCTACAAGTTTCTGCCCGAGCAAAAGGAAACGTTGCTCAAGGAAATCACCATCCAAGTCGGCCGCACCGGCGTGCTCACACCCGTCGCCGAGCTGGAACCGGTGCTGATTTCCGGCTCCACCGTCGCCCGCGCCACGTTGCACAACCAAGACGAAATCGACCGCAAACACATCCACATCGGTGCCAGAGTGCTGATCGAAAAAGCCGGCGAAATCATTCCCGCCGTGGTGAAAGTGACGCAGCCCGTTCCCGGCGCGGCGACGTTTTCCATTTTCGAGCACGTCGGCGGCAAGTGCCCGTCGTGCAGCGGCCCAATTGCGCAGGAAGAAGGATTCGTCGCATGGCGCTGCACGAATTTTCAGTGCCCCGCCCAAGCGGTCACGCGCATCGCCCATTTTGCATCGCGCAAAGCCTTGGACATCGAAGGGCTCGGCGAAACGGTCGCGGAGGCGCTCGTTCGCAACGGCCTCTGCAAAACCCCGCTGGATTTGTTCGATCTCGATGAAGCAGCGCTCGCCAACCTCAATCTCGGTACCGACGAGGCACCGCGCCGATTTGGCGAAAAAAATGCCGCCAAGGTGCTCGCTGGACTACAGGGCTCGCGCAATCAATCGCTCCAGCGCTGGCTCTACGCGATGGGCATTCGCCACCTCGGTGAATCGTCCGCGAAGGAATTGGCGCGGCTTCATGCAAACTTCGAGGACATCGCCAGTTCTCCGATTTTGAAGGAACTGCTCCACGACAAGCGGGCTGACGCCAAAAAGAAAAACGAAGTGCTCGCCCACTATTCCATCACTGGCGACGTCGGCCCGGCGGTTGCTGAAACGATCATTACGTTTTTCGAGTCCACGGCTGGCCAAGAAATTTTGGCTCGCTTGAAATCTCTCGGCATTTCTCCGCAGTCCACCACCCACAATCTGCAAGCCACACAAGGTCCGCTCACCGGCAAAACGTTCGTGCTCACCGGCACACTCAGCATCGAGCGCGATGCGATGAAAGCCCGGATCGAAAGTCTCGGCGGCAAAGTCAGCGGCTCGGTTTCAGCCAAAACCCACTTCGTTCTTGCTGGAGACGGCGGAGGCTCCAAGCGCGACAAGGCCGAGAAAATGGGTGTCCCGGTGATTGATGAGGCGGAACTTGAGAAAATGATCGGCTAGTGCGCGGCGGTGGCGAAGGGTCGAAATTCGGATAACCATATCCCAGGCGTGCAAAACACACCTCTTTTTGTTGGTTCGTTTGCTTGCTTGCCTGCGCATATCCTGACAATTACACGCTCTCCTACATCCCATATATGTCTAAACTCCCTTTCTACGTCATCGGCCATAAAAACCCAGATACCGATGCCATCTGTTCCGCGATTGGTTACGCGGCATTTCTAAGATTGGTGGGTGAGGAACGTGGAGCACTCGCCGCGCGCTGTGGTGAAATATCTCAACGCACCAAGTGGGTTTTGGAACGGGCGGAACTGGAGCCCCCCATATTGATCACCGACATCCGCACCAACGCGGGCATGATTTGCCACCGCAAAATCATCAAGGTGGAACCCAACGACACCTTTCTAACGGCCTACCGCCGCATGCTCGCCGCAGAAATCCGCTGTGTGCCGGTGGAAGATGAGAAAGAAGGACTTTGCGGAATATTGCGCTATTTCGATCTGCTCCGCTTACTGCTCCCAGCAGACACGGAAGGCCTGAGCGTGCGGACGGTTTTGTCATCCTTGGCCCACCTCGCTGAGACGCTGCAGGCAGAAAGTGTCGGCTTCGAGGGCCCACTGCCAGAAGCCGAGGAAGACTTGATTTTACTCGTCGGAGCTTCGTCACAAGAAACAGTCGAGAGCCGACTCAAGCTGGCGAAAACGGAAGGAAACATCGGTCAGTTCCTCGTGATTTGCGGTGACCGACCGATTGTGCAACGGGCTGCGATCGACTTCGGCTCGCGTGCGTTACTGGTCACGGGAGGAAACAACATCTCACCTGAGATCCGTGATTATGCGAAAGCACGCGGAGTTTATATGCTGCGCTGCGCTCAAGACACTGCCAGCGCTTCCACCCTGATCCGCTGTTCTCGCACGGTGCGCCACGTGATGGAGCGCGATTTCGTGACAGTCTCCGAGAGCGAACACGTCTCCAAATTGCGCAAGTTACTCGCTTCCTCTGAGCAAGATCTTTTCCCAGTGCTCGAACACGCAAGCGGGAAAATGATCGGCGTCATTTCCAAATCCGACCTCGTCGATCCGCCACGCATCCGTCTCGCGTTGGTGGACCACAATGAATACGCGCAAGCGGTCAATGGTGTGGAAGAGGCAGATGTGGTCGAAGTCATCGATCACCATCGCTTGGCCGGTGATCTCGTTTCGCGGGAACCGATCCGCTATTTGAACGAGCCCGTTGGCTCAACTTGCACCTTGGTCGGGCGCAAATATTTCCACCGTGGGCTGATGCCAGCACCGAGCGTGGCGCTCTGTCTTTGTGCGGGAATCGTGTCTGACACATTGTGCCTCACTTCACCGACGACCACGCTGTTGGATCGCGAAATGCTCACATGGCTCACCGGGATGGCGGGTGTGGACGCAGAAAAATTCACCGAAGAGTTTTTCGCAGTGGGTTCACTCATCGCCACTGGCACGCCAGATGAAATTTTAAATGCAGATCGTAAAGAGTTCACCGAACAAGGCTTGAACGTCAGCATCGCGCAGGTGGAAGAGCGGGATTTGCATGGCTTCGCCGCACGGCGTGCGGAACTTGAGGAAGAGCTCATCGAACTGCACAAAACCCGCAAATACGACCTGAGCATTCTCGCTGTGACAGACGTCGCACTGCATCACAGCATGCTGATTGTGATCGGCCCAGAGAGCGCGCTTTCCAAGTTGCCGTTTGAGCGTAAGGACGAAACTTTGTTTCACGCGCCAGGTGTCGTCAGTCGCAAACGCCAGATTTTTCCGGCAGTGTGCGAGGCCATTCACTTGATGAAGTGATGATATTCCCGCGATTGCGGATGTGTGAAATGAGTGACTTCCGTCATTTCGGCGCAAATCTTGCTCGGTTACTTCCCCGTTTGAACATGCGGCATCGCGCTGCGACTTTATATCATGTTTCGATTAGAAAAAACTATGCAACTGCCATTATGGCATCCGACAGCGCATAAATGACTCAACTTCTAGTTTCGTTTTCTTGATAGTTTGGCAGCATTAAGACTTGCAATCATGCTGCGACAGGCATTTTTTGCTAATGCACGCCCCCCCCGCATCCAAAATACCGATGGCAAGCCCCCAAACTACAGAGCCTGAAATCGAGAACTCAGCCGAGCAAACGCCGGCTGCAGACGAGATATACAATCAAGCCGAAGTACCTCTCCGAGCCACAACAGATGCCGAAGCCAAACTTCGCGCCGCTGAGGCTCGAGCTCGACAAGAGGCACAGCTCCGTGCTGCTGCGGAAGCCAAAGCCGAACAAGAAGCGCAACTTCGCGCCGCCGCAGAATCCAGAGTGGCAGAAGAGGTACGTTTGCGCACCGAGGCTGAAGCACATGCGAGGGAAGAATTGAAGCGTGCTGAGAGTGAGAAAAAAAAGGCCATCGATGAAGCTCAGTTACTCATCAAAGCCCATGCGAAAGATGCCGACTTTGCGCGAGCTCAGGCTGAAAAGGCAATCCGAGTTCGCATCGCGGAGGAGAAGATGGCCGCGAGTGAGGCCAAACTGGAAGCAGCGGCCAGATTGCTAGAGGAGGCAAAACTCCGCGAACAACAAGAGTTGCGCCTACAGTTTAAAGCAAAGATCAAATCGTCCGAAGGGGTGAGACAGGCGGAAACGGCAAAAGCCCAAGCCGAGCAAGAAGCCAAACTCCGAGCCGTGGCCGAAGCAAAGGCGGCACACGAAGCCAAACTTGCGGCCATCGCCCGGTCCATCGCCGAACAAGAGGTGATCGCCAAAGTTGAGGTCGAATCAAAACTCGAAGAACTCTCTGCCATCGCCGCAGAACAGGAACGGCTGCGCATGGCCGCAGAAATCAAGGCATCCGTAGAAGCCAAATTGCGTGCCGAAGCTGAAGCGAAGATCATTCTTGCGGCTGAGCACAGAGCCGAAGCCGATGCGAAGACGACGAAGGAAACTGTAAATTTGCGCAAGCGGGTCAAAAGAGCCGTCCGCGCTGTCGCCCGAGCAGAAATCAAAGCCTCCAAACTCCGGAAAAAAACCAAACTTCTCGGCACTCCAGTCGCCGTCGCAGACGAGTGGTTTTACACGATCAATGGAAACCGCCAAGGACCTGTCACCTTTGAGCAGTTGAGAGCCATGGCACTGAAGTCTTCGCTTCATCCGCGAGTGGACATGGCTTGGAAGACGGGAATGACAAGCTGGATTCCTTCTGGGCAGATCCAAGGACTTTTTGAGTCGCGAGGAATGCCGGCAAATCAAGCGCCTCAAGCCGCGCCGACTATGTATCCAGTACCTCCGGCCTCGGCCTATCATCCCACCACTTTAAGTCGCCCAGTCGGATTCAGGCATCATCATGGTGTGGGACGCGGCAGTATGTTTTTTGTGGCTTTAGTTCTCCCGTTTATCTGGTCGTTTGTTTTGAACATCGCACAGCCACATGTGGTGAAATGGCTCGATAAACCACTTGGTGAATTGGTCTTGCAGATACTCGGCTTGTTGCCAATTGCCATCATTATCCATTTTGTCCTGAGACGCTTGCTGGATTTAGGAATGAGCCGATGGTGGCTGGCAGGCTTACTAGCTCCCTTCTTAAACTTTTGGGTCGGCTATCGCTGTTTGGCATGTCCTAGTGGTTATGCTCATCACAGAAAAATGGATCGCTCGGGATTTCTGGTGGCATTCGTCTATTGGTCGATTGTTTTGGTGGCTACGATTTTCTTCCTCACCGTGATCGCGCCGTTTGTAGGCGTCGCCGACAGCTCTGATATTTTTACGCCCATCCGCAGGATGTTCAGTCGCTTTTCCGCGTGACCGCGCTTTGCGTCACCGCCAGTCTCCCGCCGCACCAACACTGCTAAAATGGGAAACTTCTCCGCCTATGAATCTAAAATGCGCGCCATGGGTCTGGGCGACGCCGCGATCCTCGCCTTTCAACGCAATTACCAATCGCTGCTACGCAATGAAAGTGGCATGCTGCCCGAATCATCGATCTCTCCTGCGCAGAACCTGACTTGCCTCGATCACCCCTCGCCTGAAGCTCCCGCCGATCCCGCGCTGCTGGCACAAGCGGTGGTCATCAAGCTCAACGGCGGCCTCGGAACCAGCATGGGTTTGCAAGGTCCAAAGAGCCTGCTCCCCGTGCGCAAGGATGTGAATTTTCTCGATCTGATGGTGCGCCAAATTTTGGACCTTCGGAAAACCAGTGGAGCTTCCGTGCGCTTGCTGTTGATGAACAGCTTCAGCACCAGCCAAGAAACGCTCGATCACCTCGCAAAATACCGCAGCGCTGGGCTGGCAGACGCCTCAGAAGTCGAGCTGATGCAAAATCAGGTTCCCAAAATCGATGCACACACACTCGCGCCCGTGAGTTGGCCGACGGATCCATCACTGGAATGGTGTCCTCCCGGTCATGGCGATCTTTACCCGGCTCTGCTCGGCAGCGGCTGGCTGGATCGCTTGCTATCGGAGGGCGTGCGTTACGCCTTTGTTTCCAACTCGGACAATCTCGGAGCGATTCTCGATCCAGTCATTCTCCAGCATTTCGCGGAGTCCGGTGCGCCGTTTCTCATGGAATGCACGCGCCGCACCGCCGCGGATCGCAAAGGCGGTCACCTCGCCATCCGCCAGTCCGATGGCCGGCTGCTACTGCGTGAAGTCGCGCAATGCCCGGAAGCGGACTTGGAAGCGTTCCAAGACATCGAACGCCACGCCTACTTCAACACCAACAATCTCTGGCTGAGGCTCGATTTGCTGAAAGAACAACTCGCCGCCGATCACGGTGTGCTGCCGCTGCCGATGATCCGCAACCTCAAAACGGTGGACCCGCGCGACGCAAACTCGCCACCCGTCTTCCAACTGGAAAGTGCGATGGGCGCGGCAATCGAATGCTTCGCTAGCGCGGCCGCCATCGAGGTGCCGCGCAGCCGATTTGCCCCCGTCAAAAGCACTTCTGACCTGCTCGCCTTGCGCTCGGATGCCTACGAGATCCTCGAAAACGGCCAAGTCCTGTTGCAACCTACTCGCCACGGTAAGCCGCCAGTGATTTCACTCTCAGATGACTACAAAATGGTCGATTCCCTCGACGAACTCGGGGTGCCGAGTTTGATCGAGTGTGATACGCTCCAAATCAATGGACGCGTGCGTTTCTCCGCCGGAGTCATCATTTCAGGAAACGTGGAAGTCAGCCATTCAGCAGACGAGCCGAAGCAAATCGCAGCCGGTAGATACCAAAATCAGGCGATTTAAAGTCGCGAAATGTGGCGTTTTTGTCAGCCAATCCCAAGTAATTCGAGGTGACAGTGCTTGCCAGCGGCGGAGTCAGTCGATACTTGCACGAGCACTATGCCCAGTATCGGTTATCTTGAACTACCCGTGGACGGCTATGATGCCGTGATTTTCGATTGCGACGGCACACTCGTCGATTCCATGCCAGCGCATTTTGAGGCTTGGTGCGAGGCGCTCTCGATCCACGGCGCAGGCGGAATCCTGAAAGAGGATGTCTTTTTCGCCATGGGCGGTCGCCCCACTCGCGACATCGTGGTGGACCTCAACGACGAATATGGCCTGCGTCTCGATCCGGAAGCGGTGGCATTCGCAAAGCGCGAGGCATTTCTCAAACGCATGCATTCGATCACCCTGATCGATGAGATCGCCGCATTCATCGAAACTCTGCGCGGCCGCATTCCGATGGCCGTGGCCAGTGGAGGCTCACGCATGGTCGTGGAAAAAACACTCCGCGCCGTCGGAATCTCTGACTGGTTCGATGAGGTCGTCACCGCAGACGATGTGAAGGAAGGAAAACCCGCGCCTGACATTTTTCTGAGAGCCTCATTCCTACTTGGCGTGCCGCCAGAGCGTTGCCTCGCACTGGACGACGCACCTGCCGGCATCCTCGCCGCCCAGCGCGCTGGCATGCAAGTGATCGCAGTGCCCTCTCCACTCGTTTCTTCGCCTTGCTGAGTTGCGGATTCGCGATTTTCGCGGAAGCCTCAACCCGTGGTCCTAAGGCCGGATGAGATGGCATTGACCGAGATCAGTAGGTCAGAAACCAGTGCGTCGGCAGCGGAGTTGTCACCGGCTTCGAGTCGGTCGCGCCACAGTCTGAGCAGCGAGATTTGCTGCATGTGCAGCACTTTGAGAGGTTCCTCGCGGATTGCGAGGGTCCGGGCCATGCGTGGGCGACGCTCCGAAAAAGGCCGCTGAAACAATTCACCCAGCACCTCGCGGGTGAGCTCGAGTTCGCCGAGGATTTTGGATAGAAACCGCTGCCTCAGTGCCTCGTCGGGCACCAGCGAAGCATAAGC
>JBGSLX010000265.1:0-3379 GCA_041740475.1 Akkermansiaceae bacterium
CTGGGCGAGCGCGGCGGCCACGGCGATGACAGGAATCTCATCGATGAGATTCGGCACCTCGTCGATGAGGATGGTGGTGCCGGTGAGTGGCGCGCCTTGGATCTTGATGTTGCCGATCGGTTCGCCGTGGGTGCTGTGGACGATCTCGGACATGTGTGCGCCCATCCGGCCGAGCACTTTGAGAATCGCGGTGCGCGTCGGGTTCAGGCCGACGTCCTTGATGAGCAGATAGGACCCGGGAATCGCCGCGGCAGCAACTAACCAAAACGCGGCGCTGGAAATATCCCCCGGCACGGTGAAATCGCAGGCTTGAGGGACTTGCCCGCCCTCGATGGAAATCGCGTTGCCCTCGCGGCCGGTGTCTACCTTGAAGGAGGCTAGCATCTGCTCGGTGTGGTCGCGGGTTTCCGCCGGCTGGACGACGGTGGTGGTGCCTTCCGCAAAAAGGCCTGCTAGAAGCACCGCGCTTTTCACCTGGGCGCTGGCGACCGGCATGTCGTAGGTGATCGGGCTGAGCTTGGCGGCGTGGATGAGCAGGGGAGCGCAGCCGGGCTTCTCTCCCAATGTCTCGATATTGGCAGCCATCTGACCAAGCGGCACGGTGATGCGGCCCATCGGGCGCGAGGAAAGTGAGGCGTCGCCAAATAGCTCGGAAACAAACGATTGGCCCGCGAGCAATCCGGCCAGCAAACGCATGCCCGTACCCGAGTTCCCGCAGTCAATCGGCTCCTTCGGCGCGGAAAGTTGGAGTGATCTGCCGTGGATGCGCAGCAGCGTCGGGCCGTAATTGGCGAGTTTTTCCAGCACTTCCACCTTCGCGCCGAGCGCTCGCATCGCGTTGAGGGTGTTGATGCAATCCTCGCTCGGCAGGAAATTTCGGATCGTGCAAACGCCATCGGAAAGGCCACCGAGGATCGCGGCGCGGTGTGACATGCTCTTGTCTCCAGGAACGCGGAATTCCGCTTGGAGCGAGGAAATGGAGGTGACTTTGAAATCCGACATGGTTGTGGCTGAGGAACTTAACTGAGGAAACGGAGCGAATCGCGCTGTTGTTTGGCAGCGGCGAGCCATTGCAGCGCCGCAGCCTGATCGCTAGACTCCAGCATGGCGAGGACACCTTGTAGGTCGGCAATCATTTCGCGCAGCGGATCGGCGATGGAGGCGCGGTTTTCGGTGAGAATCTCCGCCCACATCTCGGGATTTCCCGAGGCCACGCGGGTCGTATCTCGCAAGCCGCCACCGCCGAATTGCCCGTCATCGGGATTTTGCAGGCAGATGCGCGCGGCACTGGCGGCCACGATGTGCGGCAGATGGCTGATGCGTGCGACAAGCGCGTCGTGCGAACTGGCGCTCATCCACGCCGTGCGGCAGCCGACTTGTTGCCAGAAACGTTCGAGTTTCGCCGCCAGCTCCGGTGCCACTTGTTGGTCGTTGGTCAGCAGGCACGCGGCATTTTCAAAAAGGTCTGCTGAGGCTGCGGCCATGCCATTTTGCTCCGAGCCAGCCATCGGGTGACTGCCGATGAAGTCGATGACGCGGCCAGCAAGCAGTGGTGGAATCGTCTGATGCGGCGCACGCTTCACGCTGCCGACGTCGGTGATCAAACAAGCATCCGGCAAACCGACTTCGAGTGCTTGGGAAACCAGCGCCGGCATCGAGCCCACCGGCACGGCGAGCACCATCAAATCACTGCCGCTCACTGCGGATTCGAGATCACTGGTGGCGTGGGTGATGCCGGATTGCATCGCCGCATCCACCGTCTCTTCGCGGCGCGCCCACAGCCGGACGTGGGCATTCATTTGCGTGAGCTTCATGGCGAGCGAGCCGCCGAGGAGTCCACCGCCGAGGATGGTGATACTGGAAAAATCCGCGCTCATTCGGGAAATACCGGGTCCTGTGTGGCCAGCTCCGGTGAAATTTCCTGAATCAGGTGTGCCGGGCCGTCAAACTCCTCAGGGAACGCGGAAATACTTTTTCTCAGATGCCGGGTAGGTCGGATCTTGCACGAGTGTGCCGCTTGGGATGTCGCGCACGTCCACCACCTTGCTGTTGTATGGGCTAAAGACGAATCCTTCTTTTCCAGGAACCTTTTGGGCGAAGTCGTAATCGACTTTTTTCGGCTCCGCTGGCGGGTTCGTCGCAGGCTGTTGCGGCGGCGTTTGCGCTGGCGTTTGATTGTTAGCCGCGGTAGTGGCTTCAGCCGTCTTCTTGATCGCGTCCTCTTGATTTTTGATCGCCTGATCCTTCTGCGTTTTCACCTGTTGCTGAGCGGCCGTCTGTTGTGGCGCTTGGGTGGCTTGATCACTCGCCCGGTTATCCCGGTAGGGATAGCATGAGGTCAACAGAGCACTGAGTGCGACGGCGAATCCGGTGAAGATGCGGAACTTCATGACAATGATAAGGGCGGGTGTTTGAGATTTTGTTCGCGCAGCTCGATGCAGCGGCGGAGACACGGCAAATGAAGGACTTCCCTTGTCTGGCGTCAAGCTAGGTGATTACCCCGGTTCGCAAAAAAAGCGCGGCTTGCCGTGTGCGGTTCTCGCGGATGAACATGCGTCTGAGAGTCATGCCAGATGCCACCATCCACACCCAAGGCCGCGTCCTCGCGCAAGTCGCCCCCGTGCTTTACCGCGTGTCCTTGCCCAACGGGAAAATCATTCTCGCTCACCTATCCAAGTCGCTCAGCGACTCGACCGCCGAATTCTCAGTCGGCGATCTGTTGTTGCTCGAACTCACGCCTTTCGATTTCGACAGCGCGAGAATCCTCGGCCCAGCTTGAAAACTTACTTCATTTTCCGATGCAAAATCGGCTGAAAATCACCCCCAACAAGTCTTCCGTGTCCACACGACCGGGAATTTCACCGAGCGAGTCGAGCGCCTCGCGCAAATCAATCGCCGCCAGCTCGGGGTCTTGATGGCAGTCAGCCAATAACTCGAGCGCGGCAATGAGCGCAGCTCGCGCGGCGACCAAACTGGCTTGGTGGCGGGCATTGATCGCCACCGCGTGCTCCCCCCAATCGACCTCGCCAAACTGCAGCGAATCGCGAATTTTTTTCGACAAATCATCAAAACCCTCGCCCGTGCTGCACGACAAGCGCACTGCCTCTGTCGCAGACCACGATGGATGTTCGCCAAGATCGCACTTGTTGAGCACGCGGATGTGCTTGGTGGTAGTGGCAGGAAACGCGGCGTCTTCGGGCTTGGGGCGGCTCGCATCGGCGAGTTCCAGCAACAAATCGGCCGCCTCGATTTGGCGCACCGTGCGTTGAATTCCCTCCGCCTCGATGCGGTCCGCCGCGTCTCGCACGCCCGCCGTGTCCACCAGTCGCAGCGGAATGCCGTGCAGATTGATGATTTCCTCGATGGTGTCGCGCGTGGT
>JBGSLX010000266.1:0-3839 GCA_041740475.1 Akkermansiaceae bacterium
CGCAGCGAACGCGGGGCCCAGATGTTTTGCACGATCCGCAGCTACCTCTCTACCACTCGCAAGCACGGCCTCAACCTGATGGACTCCATTAAATCCGCATTCGCTGGCCAGCCGCTGGACTTCGCACCTGAATAGTTACCGATTTCGTTTGTTTTCGCCGCGATTTGTTTTTGAAGTCCTCTGATTTCAGGATTGATTCCATTCCTTGATTTTCGCTGCAGTGCTTCGTATTCGCGGTTCATGTCCCGAAGCTCCTCATTTAGACGATGAAGTTCTGTTCTCCGATTTGCGATGTAGGGACTGTTTTCCAAATTTTGGTAGTTTGCTGAGAGATTGGCGGTCACAGGCAGTTTCCGGATGATTTTCTGATCTGCAGGCGACAACTGATCGATCTTCCAGCGAAATGTTTTGTTGTCGCTCAGTCGCACAAACAGCACTTCATGAGAGTCGTGACCGATGACCCTCACTTTGATCGTCTTGCCTGACTGGTTAGAGATATGCAATGTCTGCGGCTCAAGGGGCACATTACTCCCGCCTACGTAAGGAATACCTTCGGCATTTGAAGACTCCTTTGCATCGTCTGGAGTCTTCTTTTCATCACAGCCTGTAATGAAAAAAGCCAGCGCGAGTGCTGTTAGTGTTGTAAGGAATTTCATAGGAAGATCGGTGGAACTGCAAATTTCATCATCGCAGCATCTATCTGCCGCATGCCAATACGCGGGCTTCCTTAGACTGTCTCTTTTTGTTCGTTAAGGCTTTTCTCGAAAAAGATTGGGAAGCCGCCAAACAGGAAAAGTTGATTCTTTTACGGAAATTTTCGGCAACTCATCCACCCGACATCGGCGGCAGAAAGGCGATTTGGTCGCCATCTTGGAGCGGATGATTCCATGAAACCAGCTCGTCATTCACGGCGGCGCGGAGGTCGTGCTGAGCCATGTTGAGCGGATGTTTTGCGGCGAGCCCGGTGTAGAGCTCCAGCGCGGTCGTGGAGTCGCTGGCGATCGCTTCATCGGCCAATCCACGGCGTTCTGCGAGCAGTCCAAAGTAATGAATTTGGTAGTGGTTCATGGCGTATTCGCAGTTTGCCAATCTGCGGGCGTGTTGGCGTTTTCGAGTGCGCGGGAGGTGATCGCATCGATCAGGCGGCAGTTTTGCTGGATCAGCAATTTGCGCGGGCAGCAAAGTCCAGCCGCCCACGCTTGCTCAAGAATGGGCAAGGAGCCAGCGGCGTAGAACGCGCACAATGGCTCCGGCAGGCCATCGAACTCGCTGCGGTAAGAGAGCAGCAGTTCGCTTTCATGGCGCGATGCAATGAGGTGTTCCAACGTTTCCACATCGAGCCGCGGCAAGTCGCAAGCGAGCACCAGCCAATCTGCGTCTGGGAAAAGACGCATCGAGGCGATCATGCCAGCAAATGGCCCTTCGCTGCCATTTTCAGGGTCGCGAGCGATCACAAGACGCGGCGATTCTTCGATCTGCGGCGGGGTTTCCTGATCGTGACGCAGCGAAACGACGACCCGCTCACAAACCACCGACAGCAGATCGACCGTGCGTTTGGCCAGCGGGCGGCCGTCGGGATGCAGCATCGCGGCTTTGTCGGTGCCCATGCGGCGGCTGCGACCCCCGGCGAGCACGAGACCATGGAGTGGCGTGGAAGTTTTCATGGTGTTGCTTGGAAATTTCCGGACTTGCCGCCTGTTTTCGAAACCAAGCGCAGGCCATCGATGCGGATGCTTTTGGAGACGGCTTTGCACATGTCATAGACCGTCAGCGCGGCGACCGATGCGCCGGTCATCGCCTCCATGTCCACGCCCGTCTTGCCCGTCGTGCTCACCTCGCAGCGGATGATGAGAAAATTCTGCTCCGGCGTGATCTCGAACTTGCAGTCTTCCAGCGGCAGCGGGTGACAAAACGGAATCAACTCGCTGGTTTTCTTTGCCGCCATGGTTCCGGCGATGATCGCCGTTTGAAACACCGGACCTTTCGGGCCTTGGATGTCGTGGTTTTCCAATCGCGCCATGATTTCCGCTCCCAGCTCCACCCGCACTTCTGCAACGGCAGTGCGGTGGCTCGGCGATTTCCCCGCCACATCCACCATGCCCGGCAGCCCATCGCGAACATGAGTGAAATGTGGCACGGGTGTCTCGCCCGTGATCCTCAAAGAGTCATCATTCATCTCCATGGCGTAAATTGATAAGCAGCACATTGCACGCCGCGCGGCGGTATCGTGACGAACCCATCGCTGCGGAGCAAGCCGATGAAATCCCCGCTATTTCCTGTCGGCGCGGCGACCGCACGACCATCCGGGCCGAGCGTCACCGGAAGGTGCAGCGTCATTTCCGGCAACCCATCAAGCGGCTTGGACGGCACGACGAATCGCGGCGCAGTCGGCAGCTCTCCCGCGCCCACAGCCAAGGCGGGCAGCACAAAGGCATGCAGTCCGGTCAGCGCGGACACCGGGTTTCCGGGCAGTGCCATGATCGCCTGACCCCGTGGCCCCAGCCAAAATCCAGCGGGTTTCCCAGGCCGCTGCGCCACTCCATGAAACACCATCGTGCAGCCCAGCCGAGCGAACATTTCCGGCAGGAAATCCCGCGCGCCCTTCGATACCGCACCGGTAAAAATCAGCCAGTCGCTGGTTTCCATGGCAGGCGAGAGATCGGACACGGCAGCATCGTCTTTGAGCGGAGTTTGCAGCGCCGCTGAATATCCGGCGGCTTGCAGCGCGGCGCGGATCGAGTGCCCGTTCGACTGGCGGATTTGATGTGCGGCGGGCTGAGCCGTCACCGCCACGAGTTCATCGCCAGTTGGAATGATCGTGATTCGCGGTAGTCTCGAAACTTCCAGAACCGCTGCGCCGCAAGAAGCTGCCACGCCGATTTCCCGCGAGCCGAGCCGCATGCCGGATTGGAGAAATCGCTCGCCCATCGCCGCATCGCTGCCAGCTCGATGGATGAAAAGCCCGGCATTTCCTGCAAAATGGGCATCCACCACAATTTCCCCGCCACCCGCGCCCGAAACTCGCTCCACCGGCACAATGCAATCCGCACCCTCCGGCACAGGCGCACCGGTCATCACCTCGATGCATGTCGCCGCTTCTTCCGTCATGCTCACTCGTGGCTGCCCCGCCGGCGCACTGCCCGTGACGCGGAATGTTCTCCCCGTAGTCAGTTCCGCAAACCGCAGCGCGTAGCCGTCCATCATGGCTCGGTCAAACGGCGGAAACTCGCGATCTGCCGTGACCTCCTGCCGCAACACACGCCCACAAGCATCTTCCAATCGGCAGCTCTCCGCCTCCATGCGCGGCGCGTTTTTCAGCAAGTGATCAAGAGCGGTGCGAAAGGAGATCATGGCTTCAATTCAACATGTGGATAGGGCAACGACTTCAGACCTAGCTCCCTTAGAAATACGTTGTGTGTTTTTAACGCGGTCTGACTGCCTTTACGAGTTCCGGTTGTTGCCCGTAGTTTTTGGGTGGTGTCGGTCATCGTTGAGGGGTGTTCCCTTCCACGCTTTGGCGGAGTTCCTCGGGAGAAATGCGTAGCAGCTTCCCGTCTTTCACGATCACAAGGTGAGTGTCGGTCTGAATGGCAACCTGTCGGGCGACGGCGGCCGACCGCCGCAGGGCGTTGTGGTTTCCCAGCACCGTTTGATGCCGCCACCTCCTCCGGGATGCGGCCATGAATCTCACACGAAGACAGTAGAGTAGAGAGCAACGGGCGGCTTGCGCCAATCCCGTTGCTCCCCCTCGTCAAACCGGACGTGCGGATTTCCCGCATCCGGCTTTCCTGTAGGCATTCGTCATAGGCGTTGAAGTCCAAGTTCTTGTAGGTATTGGT
>JBGSLX010000267.1:0-11684 GCA_041740475.1 Akkermansiaceae bacterium
GGCGGCGGTGGCGGCTGGGGTAGCTGGGGTGGGGCTGCCACTGGATCATCCGATGGATGTTTCCCAGACATCTTCGATTGCAAAAATCGCAGCCCCATCGGCTGTTGGGTCAACTACGTAAGTCGTCAGTTTGAAGATGAATCTGTGGACCTAGAAACTCTGGTTCCTGGCAGCGGTAACGTGGTCAATCGGATCCGTCGCTTCTATCGCGATAACAAATGGACTTTCGATGATATCGACGCCGGCTTGACCATTAAAACGGACGGCACCGGCCCTTCCGAGCTGGTTCATCTCAGTAGCACGTTTTCCCCTGTGGACTCCTCGCGTCTCGCATTCACCAATGGTCGCGATCAGATCAACCGGGTTTCCACCGGATGGAAGCTCAATGCGGCAAATGGAAATTTCCGAGATTTCGACGAAAATGGCCGCCTCCTAACATCTGGGCGCAACGGTGATACACTGCTCAACTACCTCTATAACTCAGAAGGCAAAATCAGCGAACTCACTTCTGCCACAGGTGATTCTGTTCTGACCTACACTTGGTCTGGCAATCAACTAGTCGGCGTTCTGGATGCAGCGGGTAATCAAGTCAGCTATGAGTATAACGGCAATCTTCTGAGCAAGGTCACGGACAGCCAGAACTACGTCACTGAGTATTTCTATGACGGATCTGGCCGCATGATCCGCTACACGGATGCCACGGGACTGAATCACAATTTGACCTACAATGCTTCAGGGCACGCCCTGTCGCTACTGGACGATGAAGGCAATGGCCGCATTTTCGCTTATGACTATGATAAGCTGCGCCGCGAATATTATTTCAGCGAGCAATACTCCAACGGTGTCCTCCGCGAAACGTGGTACGACAGCACAGGCAACACCCGCCTCGCAAAAATCAATGGCAAGCTCGTTCGCGAGGTCATCACCTCGGACCGCACCGAAATCCTCCGCTACGGTGATGGCTCGGAAGTCGTGCAAGAGTACGACGAGAACGGAGCAGTCAAGAAAACCACCATGCCGGACGGTTCGATTCAACTATACGAATATGATCCAGTCACACGCCTAGTCCGCAAATCCATCGACCCTGCCGGGACGGTCACCGAATATTTCCGTGATGCCGCTGGGAATCTCACTGAATTACGCGAGGCCTCGGGGACGCCATTGCAGCGCTCTACCTTCATCACCTATGACACTGGCGGACGGGCTCTCTCCTCCACCACGCGGATGGATGATGGCCTAGGCGACACCATCCAGTATAACACTTACGATGCAGAGGGCCGTGTCATCACCGAGACCAATGAAATGGGCAAAGTATCCCGTTTTGAGGGCTACGATACAAATGGCTACGCAACGCGCCTGATCGATCCCGACAATATCGCCACCGACTTCACCTTCGACTACGCAGGCCGCCTGTTGACCAAAGAGGACGCTTTAGGTAATCGCTGGCAGTTTGAATACGACTCGTTCAACAACCATACCGCGACCATCGACACTGCTAACCAGCGGACCTCCGCTTACTACAACATCGATAACAAGCGCACCAAGACCGTCGATGCACTGGGTAACGAGAGCGTCACCAAATATGGCCCTGATGGGAAAATCACTGAGGACATCGATGCAGAGGGTCGGGTCACGCGCAATACCTATGACGAATTCGGTCGTCTCTGGAAAGTGACTGATCCTTCGGGCGATGTCACTGAGTTCGAATACCTAGAGACAGACCCAGAAGGCGCACGCCCTATTGCCGCCATCTACCCGACGTTTACCCGCCGCTACTTCTATGACTACGCCACCCGCCGCGTAACCACAGAAGACTGGGCGGGCACCGAGAAACTCAACACCACCATCCACGAGGTGGACACTCGGGGGAATGTCATCGCCATCAGCGACAACGCAGGAAGGCAACAGACCTTCGAATATGACGTGCTGGGTCGCCTGATACGCACCACCAAACCCGGCGGTATCGAGGAACACTACACTTACAACCGCTTCGACAAGGTGACGAGTTACACCACTCCGGACGGTAAGGTTTGGACCTACGGCTTCCGTGCGGACGGTTTGAAAATCAGCGAAACCTCACCCGAGGGTCGCATCCGTAGATTTGACTACACCAATTCCGGCAAACTGGAGAAGGTCACCGAGCCAAACGGCGATTTCGAGAAAACCACTTATGACGATGGGGGTCGCCGCACTGAGTTTGCCTACCATTCCGGAGCTGACCCGCTCACGGTTCAGAAGTCCGCCTCCTTCACTTATGATGGTGAGGGACGCATTACGGCCTATAGCACGGCTGGATCCAGCGCGACTTATGAATTCGATGCCAAGGGCCGGAAAATCGCGGAAACGGTCGATTTCGGACCCTTCAGCAAGTCCCTCAGTTGGACTTACGATGCGGACGACCAAATCGCCACTCACACTCCGCCCTCGGGAGCAGCGCTTACTTACGGCTACGACGCTGGCGGCAAGCTGGAAACTATCGACATCGCTGAAGTCGGCCAGATCACTTACGGCTCACGATATGGCGGACGCGTCGGCAAAGTCACTCTGCCAGGCGGAGTCTCGCAGAACTTCACCCATGATCCGTTACTCCGCCCCACCAGCATGGTGCTCAAGAACGCAGAAGACACGGAGTTATATTCCTGGTCGGAAGAGTATGACTCTCTCGGCAGGGTGGAACAACGCACCTTTGATGGAGCCACCGAAAGCTTTGGTTATGACCTCTCCGACCGCGTGGTCACTGCCGGAGCCACCGCTTACACCTATGACGACCGCGGCAATCGCACGTCACGCTCAGGTGCGGGCGCGCTGACATACAACTTCGATGACGAATTGCTGACCGCTGGCACCACCAACTTTGGTCTCGACGCTCGTGGCAACATCATTAGCCGCACTGGACCGCAAGCTCAGGCCTACACCTTCGATGCGGAAGGTTTGCTGACCAGTGTTACCAATGGTTCCACGACCACCAGCTATACGTATGACCCCTTTGGTCGCCGCCTCACGAAAACTACCGGAACCGTCACGACCTACTATGCATACGGCAACCAAGGTCTTGTGGCGGAGTTCGACGCAGCGGGTAACGAGTTGTGCAGTTATGGTTACGATCCGAACTCCGAGTTCGGCCAGCGCCCACTTTGGAAAAAGGTTGGTCCTAACTATTATTGGTATGTCTTCGATAAGCTGGGGACGCCTTGGCTGCTCGTGGATTCAGCGGGCAACGTAGTCTGGAAAGCCACCTATGATTCCTTTGGCGCGGCGACTGTTTCCATTTCCACAATCGAGAACAACCTGCGACTGCCGGGTCAATACTTCGATGCCGAGAGCGGCCTCCATTACAATTGGCACCGCTACTTCGATCCATCCATCGGTCGCTATCTCTCCCGCGATCCGGCGCGTGATGAGACTAACCACTTCCTCTACGCACAGAACGATCCATTGACCAAGTTCGACCCTGACGGCTTGCGGATCAAGGTGAGCGTCACCGTCCCGGTTCCGTATGTCGGAAAGTGCAAGATTTATACCTCACTGGACGGCTGCGAATGCGGCGTGAAATGCGGCCCAGAATTCAAAGTCAAAAAAGTTAGCTGTGAAGCGGCGGTGGATCTCGATCTCTGTAACAACAGGAACGGCAACGGACCCAAGGGCTTCCCAGCACCGAAACTCTGCGCTGCGGTGGGCTGCAAAATTGGGGACGGCACCTGCAAGGCGGAACTCTTCAAAGCCTGCTACGACTGGGGTGCGGACAAAGGCAAGCCACGATGCAGCATCTCGGGTCCGGCCCTTGGCTGCAAAGCAAAAGGTCCTGGGACAACGGAGGCGGAAATAAAAACACCACCACTCGGCAAAACCGGATGCCCCGGCGGTTTCTGATGATCCTCAAATAACTTCACAACAGGAATCACTCTCATGAATCTACATCTCCGTTCCCTTTTCCTCAGCCTTGCAGCGCTGGGAATCACCGCCGCCCCGGCATTCTCAGAGGACATCTGCGCTCGGGTGAAGATCCAGATCGAGCAGGAACTCACGTTTGAACGTGAGGCCTTCGAAGCGCGCATGACCATTACCAACGGCCTGCCGGAAACCAACCTAACGGATCTGACCATTACGGTGAATTTCACGGACGAGGAAGGAGCACCCGTTATCGCCTCTAGTGATCCAAACAACCTCTCGGCCCTGTTTTTCATCCGGCTGCAGGACGGTAATTCAATCCCCCCAACCATCGCCTCTGGCAGCGCGGCTTCGATCAAATGGCTCATCATCCCAAGTGCAGGGGCGGGCGGCTCGGACCCACGCGGCACGATCTACTTGGTCGGTGCTGAGGTGAACTACAAGGTCGCTGGTAGCCCAGAAAAAGTGGAGGTTACGCCAGATTCCATTTCGGTGAAACCAATGCCTCGCCTCACTTTGGATTATTTCCTGCCATCCGAAGTCAACGGCGACGATCCGTTCACTAACTACATCGAAGAAGAAGAACCTTTCTCGCTCGGCGTGCGCATCAAAAACACCGGCTTCGGCCCAGCGACAAAACTTAAGATCGATTCCAGTCAGCCCAAAATCGTCGAGAACACTTTGGGCTTGCTCATTGCATTCAAACTGCACGGCTGCACCATCGACGATCAGCCTGCCGCTCCCACATTGCTTGCAGATTTCGGCACCATTCCCGGTGGCACATCGAAAATTGGTCGATGGATCATGACGAGCAGCCTCTATGGCCGCTTTATTGAATTCAACGCCAGCTTCTCCCACTCCGACGATCTCGGCGGTCGCCTGACTTCGTTGATCGATGATGTCAACGCCCGCCTCATGATCAACGATGTGCTCGTAGATCTTCCCGGTCGCGACAATGTGCGGGACTTCTTGGCCTACACCTCATCTGGCAGCAGCGACCTTCGCGCGTTTGAATCAAACGGACTCGATACCCCAGTGGAGGATTTATCACCGACCGCTTCGGTCGCCTCCGCAGCGGGCAATGTCCAAGTCAATCACGCAGGAGCAATCGGACCTTTGTATCTGAAAAAAACTGACCCCTACGCCGGAAAGCGCAAACTCGCTTCCGTCTCCCGTGCAGATGGTAAAAACCTACCCCTCACGAATTTCTGGCTTTCTAAGACCTATATTCCCGGCGCTTCGAGTTATAACTATTTTATCAATATTTTCGACACCGCCAATGCAGCGGCGGAACCCTACGTCCTTGAGTTCGAGGAAACACTTCTGACGAATCGCAAACCCCGCATGCTGGACCCGGGTGACCGGATTTTCCTGGCCGGGGCCACATTTGAGATGCTGCTTCTCGCGGATGATCCAGATGCGGATCCTCTGACAATTGATGTCACATCACTCCCACAAGGTGCCACATTCACCAAAATCAACGAAGGAGTCAGCGCCTTGAGATGGACACCAACAATCGCTCAGGTCGGTGTTTACACTGTCGGCTTCGTCGCTAGCGACGGCAATCTCGACGACCGAAAGAATATCACGATCACCGTCACTACAGATGCTTTCGATCTCGCATGGAAGAATCGCATCTACGGACCAGACCTCCGCCCCCGAGAAATCTTTTTCAAGGCGGATGACGATGGAGATGACATGGACAATGCTCTGGAATACGCGCTCAACAAGAAGCCGAGAGATTTCGACGAAAGTGGCATCGTAATCCGTGTTGAAGGCAATGATCAGAATCAGATGTTTACAACCCTGAGATACATCCGTCGCATTGATGATCCTAACTTGATGATTGAGGTCGTCGGATCAGACTCCAGCCGCGCCTCCAGCAACTGGCAGCCGCAACCTCAAGCTATTGATGAAGATCAGACCGGTGTTCCGGATGGCATGCAGCGCTGGAAAGCGGTCGATACAGTTCCACTTACGCCTACGAATCCGCGGCGCTTCCTTGAGGTGCAGGCTACTTTTAGTGACCTCTAACTTCCATTCATTCATGAAAACGATCCAAACTTTCCTCTTCTGCCTGTTCGCGCATGGGGGCATCGCGAGCGCCCAATCCAGCGGCGGTTCAACGACGCTTGTCATCAAAGGAGCTGCCGACTCCCGACTTTCGCTACCATATCAGCAAGCGCATCTTGATGGTGGAGCCATCTCTGGCGTCACATCGAACTCACTGGTCTTGCAAGGTAAGGATTGGACACCTGGTCAATTCACCCGCGTTGCTGGTGTAGGCGGCAAGACTTGCTACGGACTCTTCATCGACGGCCCACTGCAAGGCGTCTATTACAAAATTCTCAGCAACAACGAGGACACCTTAGTTTTTGAAACCGAGGGTGACGACCTAACAAATCACTCTCTAGGAAATATCGGATTCGGCAACCAATTGCAGATCATCCCTTTTTGGACCATCGCAGATGTATTTGGCGACACCGCATCGAACGTCATTTTACAACCGAGGCTTTCCCCTCTTTTCCCCACTGATGACATCTTGCTGTATAACAACAACAGGCGCGGCATCAATAAAGCTCCCGAATCCACGATCTACTATCGTCAAAACCAAGGCTGGCGCAGTGTGGCTGCTCCTGCCGTGTCCAGCGCAGACACCATTTTGCCTCCAGGCTCGATATTTGTCGTCCGCCGCCGTGCAGCCACTGATTTAGAGCTGATCAATTACGGGGTTTTTTACCGTCAGCGCCACGCGGTTTACGTTGCAGGAGGCGAAACCACCGGAAACGACCAATATGTTTCTTTGCTATTGCCAGAACCAATGTCGCTCACGGAATCAAATCTCGCCGATGCGGTGGTCAGGCCAACTTCCAACCCAATGTTTCGTGCGGATGAGGTTCTCGTATGGCGCACTCCGAATGGGTTCAATTCCGCACCTGATATCACCCTCTATTATCGGCCGTCTCTCGGTTGGTTCAAAGTCGGAGACAACACCGAACTTGGTGATGACTTCACCTTGGCACCCGGCGAGGCGATCATCATTCGAAAAAAAGCTTCAAGTCCCGCAGCGGATTGGCTGCAATTCCCACCTGAATAGATTTTATGTCACGTAAATATCTTTTGTTTCCCATCTGCTTCCTTGCTTGCTCATCCATCAGTTCGGCTGCGAGTGTTTCTCTGAACCTCACCAGCGGCTACCTTTTTGGTGCACTTGGCACAGCCGAAGAACATCGTTTACCGGCGGGTACTCTCTTTGTTCTCGTAGCGGACTTGGATGGAAACGGCTTCGATCCGATCGTCACGAATGGTTCTTGGGTTGGCGGCGCTGACGCCCTGATCGAAGTGTCAGACAGCGAGTATAGCAGCGGCACATTCGGTTTCGACCTCACTGCTAGCGAATTTCCCGAGAATGGATTTCTATCGAGAACCCTTAGTATCGACCTTGATCAGTTCGGGTCCCGAGTCGCACCGGTGCCAATCGCCCTCCGCTGGTTTCCGACGCTTACAGCAGCGACGACTGACTTGCTGACCACTGCGCCGGAACTCGGCACCTCATACGGTGAACTGAGCAGAGCGACTCCCGTTTATCCGAGCATGGATGCGTGGATCATTGATCTTTCAGGCGGTGCCATTCTCGATCTGGATCCTCTGGCAACGCCCGATTTCGGTGGCATCGACTCTCCGGAATCCGCAATGGCTTCTTTCAGCGTGATCCCCGAACCCTCGTCAATCTTGGTTGCACTTTCTGGTTTGGCCTTGCTCACATTGAGGCGCAAAATGACGCCCCGTGAACATTGAAGGCATCGTGCTAACAAACGGTAAAGTTGCAGTCTATCCGTGTAATTTGGACGCATCTGCATGAGAATTTGAGCAAGCCACCAAAGCATAACAGCTCTGAATTGAAATATCCGTGGTGCCACGTGGATCCTCTCAAAGGTGATACGATCGTTGAATTGTTTTATTCCTCGGTCAATTGCAGGGACAGCAATCACAGCCGTCACAGGGATTGCAGTCGCAACAGCCGCTATCGCCCGGTCCGCAGTCGCACGCTTTATCGCAGCAGCCGTTGCGTTTCGGTATCGAGATTCCTCTGCAATCGCATGGATTACAGCAGTCGCAGCAGTCGCATGCATCCCAACACGAATCTGGTCTAGCGTCTTCCTGCCGCTTGCGTTTCCTTTCCGCTCTTTTGTTCGGTTTCGGTTCTTCGCGAAGTTGTAAAAACGAGCTGCGCGCTTGTTCTGTGGCACTCTGGATGTTCGCGATTAAGTCGGCATATTGCTGGAATGGCAGGTCATTGAGTGTGGATGCGAATTGATGCCATGCAGCCGTGATGCGGCACTGAATAAACTTATGATCGAGCTTTTCAAAAGCATTGAAACGACCGCGTCGTGCGTCTTCTCGGCGGTCTTGCCATGCATCGCGCCAATAAACGAGCGAACCGAGCGCCGCTCCTGCACCATGAAGCGCTGGGCGCTGGGCGGGAATTTCCAATAAATCTGCAAGATGTGAGGTGATCATTCCAAACGCCTTGGCGGTCGGGCCGTCGGCATTCTCGGGCATTCGCGTCTCGATTATTGCCTGCGATTTCAGCGTTTCCATCACCTCGGCAGTGGGAAAAGAAGTGCGATTGAGCGTGGCGACCGCTCGGTCCACCGCCGATCCCGTGATGAAGCGGCCAACTTGCGCGATGTTTCGCCGGAGAAACCCTTCGTCGTGAATATCGTCCTCAAGTTTTGCCGCGAGTCCGCAAACACTTACTGCCGCCGCATGTAGAATCGCAGGGTGGTCATCCATTACGGGAAAAGGTTTCGCCAGTGGATTACAGCAGGTTTTCTGTTTCCAGCGCAGCGGCGATGGGTCCAGCGAAACGCCAATTAAGCCGATGAATGCGGCGTCTCGGTTCACCAGAAGCCGGGAAGAATTCCCAAATTCACGGCCAAGACAACCTGCCAAACCGCAAAATGTTCCCCTCCAAGCTGGGAACGAATCGCCAGTGCAGCGGGCGCAAGGGGCTGTCATGAATCCAAACACGCTTTCTTGGTGCTGATGAGTTCGACTGTTCAGGCTTTCAACTCAGCCGTTTAGCGATGATGGGGTTTCGCATTCATCTGTTATGATTGAGGAAGTAGGTGCTCCAAAAATTATTAGTTAACCTCACGCGAACATCACAATGATACCGATTTTCACCTTGTCGAATACCGTTGGGATCATGCCACTGGGGCCGCAGATGTAGCCGTGTGAAGCGGAGTATCCAATGTGGTGGCCCACGCCATCGGGTGTTAGGCGCATCCAGTAACGCATCGGGGCACCAACAAATTTACTTCCCTCGGGAATGGCATCCTTGGAAGCATCTGCGTCGCCATCGATCAGGTTGCCCTCTGCATCATACATTTTGCCGTAACGGTTTGAGCTTTTAGCGATGATTTTTTCGGTGATCGGATAGATTCCCGGTGGCGTGGGATGGCTTTTCGTGCCGTAACAAATCGGGTAATCGATCACGACTTCTTCACCGTTCATCAGCAAACCCCGCTGAGTGCTGAGATTGATCTTAAGATGGGAATTCGAGGGATCGGTGCGTGAGAGGAGTGACTCGTCTTTCCACACCGAGTGATTTTTCGGATAAGTGGGTTCCGCCGTGAAATGCGCATAAGTTCCCGGCGGTTGCGGGTTAATCGACTTGCCGCTGGGGTCGAGCTTGGGAGTCGCTGATGGGTTGGCGCAATTGGCCAGTAAGAGCAGGACACCGCAGGCAAAAAAGCGGGTGAGGCATTGGATCAAGATCATAACTGTCGTTTGTGAGCGTGGCGGAAACTGACAATTAATTCTTAATATGCAATCTCCCTATTCATTTTTTGGTGCCCTCAAATTACGGCAAAAAAATCGTCCAAGAAAATGGTGATCTGACATCCATCGGGTTCGCGGCCATTACTCAGCTCGCGAAATTCACGCCACTTAACTAACGCATATCCCATGCGCATCCTCACACTCATCACCGCTATCATTTGCATCCTCGTCGGAATCTACGGTTACACCCAAGGCACGCCCAATGCCGTGACGGGTGTCGTTTCGAAAACTGCCCTCATCCCTGCTTGGATCGGCGTTGTCTTTTAGGACGCTTGGCTGGTTTCGACACTCAAACCGTCTTTCCACAAGCACGCAATGCACATCGCAATGCTCGCCGCATTGATCGGCATGGTGGGTGCCTACATGCCAATCAAGGTGCGAGGTTTTGATTTCTCCCAAGCATCTGTCCATGGCTTCGTGCTGTTGTTTTTCTCCTGCGGCGCGTTTTTCGTCTCAGCGATCCGCTATTTCAAAGCAGCCCGCCGCAACCGGGCTTGAGCTTTCAGTCAGGGTCTCCGCAACAGGTAATCAGTCGCGAGCCGCGAGGAATGGGTGGCCGCTCATTAGGTCAGCACGCCAGCTCCGCGAAGTGTCGCCGTGGCTATGAACCGATCTTGCACTCTACACGCTGACCGTCTGGGTTTCTCTCAAATGATAGATATGAATATCTGATTCTTTTCCAAACTCCTTGCAAGACTCATCACCTCATGACGCAGGACAATACCGCCGCCAATCTTAGTTTGCCGGGCGCTGAGCCAGCCGTCTTCATGGCTCGTCGCGTCATCGGCGATGACGAAGCAGGCCGAGAGAGCGACCGCTCAGCCGCAGATTTTTCCCGGTATATGTTACAAATTCGCCTATTTACTCCTGTTAGCCCCACACCATGCCGTAGTTTTAGTTGCGCCGTTTATCTGTTACTAACATTGCCAACAATCAGCTCACCCAAATCTATCGCGCCTATCGACTAGCTGTTGTCACTCTAGCAGATGAACATGCCAAAAAACACATTTCCCCCCTCTCGTAAAGTTTTGCTCATCGGCTGGGATGCTGCCGACTGGAAAGTGATCACCCCGCTGATCGACGCCGGGAAAATGCCCAACCTCGCCCGCTTCATCGAGTCCGGCGTGATGGGCAATATCGCCACTCTTCAGCCCTGCCTTTCGCCGATGCTGTGGTCCTCCATCGCCACAGGCAAGCGCCCCTACAAGCACGGCGTCCATGGTTTTTCCGAGCCCGATCCGGTCACCGGAGGCATCCGCCCGGTCACCAACCTGTCCCGCAAGACCAAGGCGATCTGGAACATGCTCAATCAGGAGGGAAAAAACACCATCACCATCGGCTGGTTGCCGTCCAATCCTGCTGAACCGCTTTCCAAGGGCGTGATGGTCTCCAACGACTACCAGCAAGCCCACGGCTCCACCTATGATCCGGAAAAATGGCCGCTCAAGCCCGGCACCATCCACCCCGAGCGCCTGATCCCTCATCTCAAGGATCTCCGTTTCCACCCCGCCGAGCTCATGGAGGATGATCTCCGCCCCTTCCTGCCCGGCATCGAAGGCATGGGCCGCGAGGACTTGGATAAAGTCGGCAAAGACCCGCGCATCGGCTCACTTAGCAAAATCATCGCCGACTGCACCAGCATCCACAGCGCCGCCACCGCCCTGATCCAGAACGAGCCATGGGATCTGATGTGTGTCTATTACGATGCCATCGATCACTTCGGGCATGCCTTCATGAGATACCACCCGCCTCAGCGCCCGCAGGTGAGCGATTGGGATTTCAAGGTCTTCTCCTACTGCGTTGAGGCTGGCTACCGCTATCATGATGCCATGCTTGGCACGCTGCTCGCGCTTGCCGGCGAGGACACCACCGTCATCCTGATGTCGGACCACGGCTTCCACCCGGACGACCTGCGCGTCAGCAACATCCCGCGCGAACCCGCTGGACCC
>JBGSLX010000268.1:0-2888 GCA_041740475.1 Akkermansiaceae bacterium
TAGCTTCATTTCCTTTCCAATTCGCGGCCTCTATCAGATCCGCCTGCAACTGACGAAGCGCAAGCGCACCAAGCCGGAGCGTGAAAAACTGCTCGCCGACGTCGCTGCGCTCTACCAACAAAACCGCCAGTTAGGTGAAGATCTGAGCGGCGTCTCGCTGACGAAAACACACCCGATCATGGTCTGTGCGGACATCCAATTGGCTGCCGATGCGCCGATTGAGCAGACTTTTGCCGCCATCGTCCACAGTTTGCAAAGTTTCCTCAGTCCGGCGATCCCACGCCACACGCTCGGTTCGCTAGTGGCACAGGGCCATAGCTCGGAAGACATTTTCCAAGGCCCCGCGCTGACGAACGGCTTCATCCTCGAAGCCGACCTAGACCGCGCGACTACGATCAACGTCGTACGCAGTTCCGACATCATCGCGGAAATTTTGGCAGTGCCGGGCGTCGTCGCGATCCCGAAAATCTTGCTCAATCACGCCGGGAAAAAGGAATCCGAGTCGGAACTATGGGAGTTGCCAATCCCGCTCGATGCCGAGCCGGAGCTGCTTCTTGAACATGCGAGGCTGCGCTTTTTCAAAGATCTCATTCCTTTCCACGCCGATCTCGCGGTCACGGAATCGCATCTCGAGGCGCTCCTCGCCGCTGAAGAAGCTGCGAATAATCTGCCCAAAGCAGAAGATTTCCCAATCCCGCCCGGCAGGCCGCTCGACCTTGGCGAGTTCACTTCGCTTCAAGAATCGCTGCCCGCCGTCTATGGCTGCGGCTCGCGTGGCACCCATCGCGACCGCTCGCCTGCCGCGCTCGGCAAAGCAAAACAACTCAAGGCCTTTCTCCTGATCTTCGATCAAATGCTGGCCAACTACCTCGGCCAACTCGTCAATCTAACCCGCATTCTTTCCACCGACCGCAGTCTCACGCAGACGCTTTTTGCCAATGCCGTCGCGGATATTCCGGACATCGCGGAGCTGCTGAAGCCCGGTCTAACATACGACTCGCTGCTCGCATCCGGCGTTTCCGATGCCGCCGCGCAGGAACTCCAACGCTCGAAAATCCTCGATCACTTGCTCGCTCGCTTCGGTGAAACTTTCGCCAATCACGTGCTGATGCATTACAGCTCGATCAGCCAGCGTTCTGTCCCGGAGCTGATCGCTTACAAAGCCACGTTTCTCTCGGAAATTTCCCGCATTTCCTCGCGCCGTGCGACGGCCCACGACTACACCGATCCCACCGAAGTCTGGGACACGGAAAACGTTTCCGGCTTCAAGCACCGCCTCGAACGCTTGCTCGGTTTCCCCACGTTTTCCCAACGCTCACTGGCGGACATCACCTTCGATTATTACGAGGAAAAGGACGCCGATGCTGTCTCGGAGATCCGTTTCCGCATCGTGGACCGAAAATCCAAACCGAAGAAAACGCTTCTTTCTGGCACCACCCGCTACAAAACGAAATCCGAAGCGGTCGCCGCCATGCGCCACGCCATCCAGCTCGGAATGAGCGTCGCAAACTTCGATCTCAAACAATCCATCGACGGCAAATGGTATGTCGTCATCGTCGATCATTCGGTGACGCCGTCCGACATCGTTGCCATGCGAAAGCAGTTTTTCGCCACGCGCGAGGAAGCCGCCGCGACCCGCGATTTTCTCGCGAAAACTCTGGCGGAGCAATTCAGCGAGGAAGGCTCGTTCGTGCTCGAACACATTTTGATGCGTCCTGCCGGGAAAGATTGGCCGCTGCTGCCCGCCCCGCGCGAGGCCATTCCCAGCGTGCCGCACACATGGGATCCGTATTCGCAGCAGCTTCACATCATCATGCCCGGCTGGGGCGCACGCCTCGCCGATCCGCAGTTCCGCGCGTTTGTCGAACAAACGATCCGCCGCGAGCTGCCAGCCCACCTCGTCGCTCGCGTCTGCTTCATCAGCCGTGAACAAATGCGCGAGTTCGAAGGCTGTTACCGCGATTGGCTCACCGCGCTCGCCAAGCAATCGGCCGATCTAAGCACCAAGCTCGACACTCTCCTGCGCTGCCTCGCCACGCTTCACACCATCTACCCGACCGGAACGCTCCACGACTGTGTCGAAGATGGAGATGAAGCGAGCGTCATCATCCTTGGCCGGACTCACCTCGGCTCGATTCAGAAATCGGATCATTGATTGAACCACTCACTTCCACCTTTGAAATCTCATGGAAACCGCACTCATCAACCAACCTTTCAAGCTGCCGCACCCTGTGGCTGGCTTCAGTTATTTCGCGGAAGATCAGGTCCTCACGGCGGATCACCTCAACCAACTCATCCACTATTTCAACTATCAGCAACGTGAAACCCGCGCTTGGCTCATCGGCACCGGGATCATTTGCGGGCTGAAAATTTCCATCGATAAGGCCCATGTGCGCATCAGCAAAGGCTGCGGCATTTCCTCCGATGGCGATCTTTTTTCCCTGCCCGCTGACCTCGTCCTGACTCACTCCGCCGCCTTCGCCGACGAAAACGCGAAATACCCGTTTCTTCAGGAAATTTCCGGCCTGCTCCAGCTCAGTCCAGACGGTAAACCCGATGGGGCAACACCGCTCACCGAGGCGCAGCTCAAGGACCAAATCGTCGCGCTCTATCTGGAAAGCTACGTCAAGGAACCCGATTTCTGCACGGCGGAAAACTGCGACAACCAAGGGAAAATCCAGCACAACCAGCTCCGCGTGTTGCTACTCCAACGCGCGAAAGTCGCCGCGCTCGCCCCAAATCTCGCGGAAATCGCAAACTCGCTGCCCGAAGTTTTTCCCACACGGGCGGAAATTCAAAAAGGCCACATCGTCAAGCTCGAGGATTCCGGTGGCAAAAGCGGCCTGCAAAGTCGCTTTACCAATGCCATCGCCGCCACGCAGAAGTCG
>JBGSLX010000269.1:0-5026 GCA_041740475.1 Akkermansiaceae bacterium
AAGGCGAAATCCCGTACGCAAACGCTGCCGCTGCGTTGTCGATGGATGAAAGCGCGGTGCGGGTGGCGGTTCATCGTTTGCGAAAGCGCTATCGAGAACTGTTGCGGCAGGAACTCGCTCACACGCTGTCTGACCCCGCGATGGAGAAGGAAGAGCTGGCGGTGTTGCTCGGGGCCTTCACGTGAGGGGCGACTGTGACGAGCATTTGAGAAAACTTTCGACCGCCTGCTGCATCCGCTCGCTCACTTCATCGAGCGGCGCTTTGGAATCGATCACTCGGGCGAATGGCTCGTCGCTAATTGAGAGGAAAATTTCGCGGCAACGCTTGAGGCTTTCGAATTTCTCAAACTCGTTCGTCGAGTCGCCGCGGTGGCCGATGCGTTGGTGCGCGGTTTCCACATCGAGATCCAAGATGAGCAGGAGATTCGGCAGCGGCGCGAACTCCTCATTCATGCGACGGATTTCCACAGGATCGAAGCCGCGTGCGCCTTGATACGCCATGGTGGAAAAGTAGTAACGATCCAGGATGACCACTTTCCCCGCTGCCAGCGCGGGAGCGATGGTCTCTTCCACGTGTTGGCGACGGTCGTTGAGAAAATAGTGCAACTCTTCCTCGGCGGAGAGCCGTCCGGTCGCGGCGGATTCGCGGAGCTTTTTTCCCCACGGCCCATCCGTCGGCTCTCGGCTGAGCACCACCTCGCGGCCTTGTTTCTCAAACCACTCGCCTAAGCGCCTCACTTGAGTGGATTTGCCGGTGCCGTCGATGCCTTCGATGACGATGAAGAGGCCGTTGTTCATGAGTGATGGATTCGAATCAAGCGAGCCAACCGAAGATCGCCGCTTACTTCAACCCGGATTCTTGGCGTCGCACTCATACGAACTCTTGAGTTGATGCCACTCTCAGCACCGCTAAGTTTGGTGGGCTGCCAGCAAAGCCGCATTTCCCAGTCGTCAGAAAATCAGATCCATGAAAGCAAACCAGACCTTGGCGATTGGTGTTTCCATCAGCCTGATCATTGCCGCTGTCTTTGGTGGCCTTTATTTATTCGTCTGGAAGGGCCCGCAAGACGTGGCAAAAACGACGAAAGACAGTGTGATCGAGACTGCAAATGCCGGGTACGATTTATTCAACCGTGCGGGCAAAGACATCTACCGCGCCCTGAAATTCGAGCCCAAGGTAACGATCGCCGGGGAAACTGTCTATGGCCCCGCGCAAGCGATTGGCGAAGTCGCCACCGCAACAAAGGACTTCCAGCACACTTATTCCTACGAAGTCAGTTGGGCTGGCAGCGTGAAGCGGCTGGAATTGAAAGGTGACTTCACCGCGAAGGCTGGATTCACCGTGGACGACTCATTTTCCGTAGAAATATCAGCGGACGGCAAAAAAGTGACCCTGCGCCACAAGCCGCCCGAGTTGTTGTCATGCGAGCTGACGAAGCTGCATGTCTTGAAAGATGAAAATGGTTGGTGGAACCACCTGCAGCCCAAAGAACGCGAATCCGCGCAAAATGAATTGCTCAAGCGTGCGCGCGCACGAGCGATGGATGCAGATTTGCAAGAAGAGGCGGCCCAGAGTCTGATGGAACGTCTGCGGCCATTACAGGCACAGCATGCTTTCGAAATGCACCGTGAACTGATTCCATGAACCCGTGACATCCAGGGTTCTTACACTGGGAAGCCAAAAGATTTCTGACCGCAGATGACGCGGATTTTCACGGATAATGACCTCCCATGGGGTTGGCTTGAGCCATTATGCGATCCGAGGTCTTAAAAATGAGGCGAAGGTCTTCGATTCAAATCCCTCCAATCCGTGAGGATCCGTGTCATCCGCGGTCAATCTCTTCATTCGTCCGGCGGCAAATCCCTAGCGTAGGAAGCCTGCCGTGACATCTCGCGTTCCGGGATGGACATGCGAGTCGGTTTTTTCATGCTGCCGCGCATGCCCATCGTTCATGTCGATCTCGCAGAGCGTTCTTATGATGTAGTCGTCGAGGCAGGAGCAATTTCTCGCGCTGGCGAACGAATCGCCGCCCATGGCTTCGCAGGTCGCCACGCGGCGGTCATCAGCGATACGACGGTCGCGGCACTCCATGGCGAAACGTTGCTGACGGCTTTGCGTTCGGCGGGATTCAAGGTCTCGCTGCACACCGTGCCAGCTGGTGAGGCCTCCAAGTCGATGCCGCATGCAGAAATGCTATGCCGGGAAATGATCGGCGCAGGCCACGACCGCAAGTCGTTCGTCATCGCGCTCGGCGGTGGCGTGGTGGGCGATCTGGCGGGATTTGTGGCAGCGATTTTCTACCGTGGTCTGCCGCTGGTGCAGATTCCCACGACCATCGTTTCGCAGGTGGATTCGTCCGTCGGCGGCAAAACCGGTGTGAATGTGGCCGAGGGGAAAAACCTGCTCGGCGCATTTCACCAACCGCGCTTGGTGCTGGTGGACCCGGAAACGTTGCGCACCTTGCCAGACCGCGAGTTTCGCGAAGGTTTTGCGGAAGCGATCAAACACGCGGCCATCCGCGATGCCGCGATGCTCGATGATCTCGCAGCGCTGGACATCCACAGCCGAGATGTCCCAGCGGATTTGATAGCCCGGAACATCGCGATCAAGGCTCGGATCGTCGAGGCCGACGAACAAGAGACTCTAGGCATCCGTGCGCTGCTAAACTTCGGCCACACCATCGGTCACGGCATTGAGGCGGCGGTGCCATACGGCGAGCTGCTCCACGGTGAGGCCATCGCTCTGGGTATGCGGGCTGCACTTTTTCTATCCGAACGCCGCGCGGGGCTTGATCCCAGCGTTTCGGCGAAAATCACCGGGATTTTGGCGCATTACGGCTTGCCGCAAGTACTGCCCGAGACCATCGCCACGGCGACGATTATGGACCGGCTCGCTACCGACAAAAAGTTCTCCGCGGGGGCGATCCGCTTCGTCGTGCTGGATGCGCCCGGCATGGCGCGCGTGACTGGAGAAGTGACGGTGGAGGACTTGCGTGATGCGGTGGAATGCCTGCGCGTCTTGTAGCCGCAGCGCGGCGGGGTAAATTTTTCCGAAAGCACGCTTGCCCGGGCTGGAAGCCGCCGACATAGTCCGCGCGCCCGTCCAGACCTCCTGCGGACAGGCAAGTTTATCCTTCCTGCCATGAGCGAAACACTTGCTGCACCTGCGGAAATCACACTGCCTAAAGACCTTGCGGCTGCAAACGGGATGGTAAACGTGCAGATCGATGGGGTTTGGCACCAGTTTCCCAAAGGCACGCGGATGATCGAAGCCTGCCGCAAAATGGGCACCATCGTCCCGCACTATTGTTACCACCCGAAGCTCAGCTCCCCGGGAAATTGCCGGATGTGCCTGGTACAAATGGGCATGCCCGCTCGCTCCGCACCCGGCCAAGAGCCGACTCGCGACGATCTCGGATACGAGCCCGTGCAGTGGATGCCCCGCCCGGTCATCGCTTGTGCGAACACGGTTTCGGAAAACATGGGCATACGCACTTCGGGCGAATTGGTCGAAAAATGCCGCGAGGGCGTGATGGAATTTCTCCTCATCAATCACCCGCTCGATTGCCCAATCTGTGACCAAGCCGGTGAATGCCGCCTCCAAGAACACTCAGTCGAACACGGTCGCGGCGTCTCGCGTTTCGTGGATGAGAAGGTGAAAAAACCCAAAAACGTCGATATCGGCCCGCGCATCCGGCTGGACGACGAACGCTGCATCATGTGCAGCCGCTGCATCCGCTTCATGGACGAAGTCGCTGGCGACCCCGTGCTCGGATTTACTCAGCGCGGCACTCACACCACTCTCACCGTCCATCCGGGCCGCTTGCTGGACTCGAATTACTCGCTGAACACCGCTGACATTTGCCCAGTCGGCGCGTTGACTTCCAACGACTTCCGTTTCCAGATGCGAGTTTGGTTTCTCAAGGAAACGCCGACGATTGATGTCAATTGTGGCACCGGCACCAACATCACGGTTTGGACTCGTGGCAACTCGATCCACCGCATCACCCCGCGCCAAAACGATGAGGTGAACTCCTGTTGGATGCCAGATTCCCACCGCCTGAATTTCCACTACATCGAGAGCGAAGCACGGTTCACCGAGCCGCTCTCAAGGAGCGCGGGCATCTCGCCCACTTCCCATCAAGCCACCACTTGGCCTGCCGCGCTCAGCGAGTTCTCCACACGCATCAAGTCGATCCCGGCCCATCAAATTGCGATCATCGCCTCCGGCCGCATGACCAATGAGGAGCTTTTCCTTACCCGCGCACTCGCCGCTGAAATCGGCACTTCTCAGCTCTCACTCGTCCCGCGCTACGCCGAGCCTGACCATCTTCTCGTCGCCGACGACCGCAATCCGAACACCACCGGTGCCAAACTCGTGCTGCAAACTGAAGATCCATTCGCCAATCTCGACGCCATCCGCCAAGGCGTGCGCTCTGGACAAATCAAAGCGCTGCTCGTCTTCGGCGAAGATTTGATGACCGACGCGGGTTTTGACGCTTCTGATTTGGCGAATCTCGATTTTCTCCTCCAGTCCCACATCCTCGCCAATCCGACTGCACAATTCGCTCACCTCGTTCTACCATCGGCAGCATTTGCAGAAAAACGCGGCTCAATGGTCAATCTCTCCGGTCGTCTCCAACGCCTCAACCGCGCTGCCGAAATGCCCGGCCAAGCACACGACGACTGGGAAATCCTGCGCGACCTGATCCTCGCTCTAAGCGGCGAAAAAAACGAAACACACCTCATCGAAGACGTCTTCAAAGCCATGGCAGAAACCGTGCCGGCATTTAGCAGCATGACGCTTTCTAAAATCGGCCATCAAGGCACTCAAGTCCTCGAAACCAGTTACCAAATTCCACTCTTAGTCAACGAGCGAGCGGCCAAGGCTGCGGGTAGGATTAATGGGTAATTATTTAGTTATAAGTGATTGGTTATAAGTTATTAGTAAAGAAGATGGACCGGGAATCGCTCAGAACTTTCGAAGAACTAGAATGCTGGGAATTTTGGTTTTTTGGACAATTGA
>JBGSLX010000270.1:0-6396 GCA_041740475.1 Akkermansiaceae bacterium
TGGATCATTGGCTGACGCATGCGCACGCGTCACGTGTGTTGCGTTTGTCCACTACGATGGATGAGGGCTTCAAAATCTTCTTACTGAGCGGTCGGCATCGACCGCAACGGTGCCACCTGCCTCCGGGGAGCGCGGCCAAAGCCCACCCGCCACAGCCTCAAAACATCGTGATCAACTAGCCTTGGTCGCACTCATTTTTCCCTTCGGGCTGCTTTTAAAACGTCGATTCACAAAAGGGTGAAACGTAAGACATGAATGGGTTTCAATGCACACTGTGTATCCTTCTTATCCGATGCTGAGTTAGAAACGATTTCTGGATTGTGTGGTTTGATTTGCCGAACGTTGCAAGCGACCGCGTGGTAATGAACAACCAGACGCTCGCAGTGAATACTGGTTAGTCCCGGCGTTCGATGTGGAGGTGGGCGAAGATGTGGTTTCAAGCGCGCAGGTCACTGATCAAGTGCGCCGGAAGATCAAGGGGCTTTGCGATATCGGATAAAAAGCACGTCGTCCGCCGGAATTTCGAAAATGAACTGCTCGGAGTCTGGCAGGGTTCTTTTGCCCCAGACATCGTGTAGTTCATAGACCGTGCCAGCAGTGAGGCCCAGTTCGCTCTTATTCAAATTGAGAATTTCCATGTAAGGACTGCGGTTGAAGACACCGATCCATCCCTCGTCGGCAGAGGATTTGTGCGGGGTCTTCCAGACGTCCACTTTGACCGCGTAATCAGAAATCCTCGTCGCCAAACTGCCGGTGATCCCGTTTTGATTGCAGGCCAACATCTCCGGATCGGTGATCAGCTCGAATGAGGTCTTGTCCGAGGTCGTCAGGCTGCCACCCATGAAAAGCGGCGAAGCAGCCATCGCGCGCTGAGTGATGAAGCTTTTTTTCTGCGCGTAGGAGAAAGAGTCCATGCGTTCGTATCCCCGGGTGGAGGTGAGCTTGTTCTTGCTGATGGGGTAATTCACCCGCAGGTGGCCGAAGGGGATCATGTCCATATCCAACCAAAACCCCTTACCGGCAATCGGCCCCAGCTTGTCCCACTGGCCGAATGAAATTTCGATGTCTTCTCTCAAGTCCCAGATGTCGCGCGAAATGCGGATCATGTCGGCTCTTTGATAAGTTTCGTAATATGCCGGATCGATGTCATCTCCGGGAGAAATGCTGAGAAAGATGCGCTTGCCGGTTTTCGCGATGGCATCGGCGACGGCATTGATTTCCCGCGGCTTGTGAACGATGTCGTCGTATTTGATGAAATCGACGCCCCAGCTTGCGACCAATTCGAGCACGCTGTCGTAATATTCCTGCGCACCCGGCTTATCCATGTCGATCCCGTAGTTCAGGGCGCTCCAACTGCAGGTGTCATTCTGATTGGCGATGTCGCGGGCGGTGTAATTGGTGCCCTTGATCGGTAAATTTTGCTCCACTACCTGACGGGGTATTCCACGCATGAGATGCAAACCGAACTTCACGCCATGCTTGTGGGCGTGATCGATGATGGCTTTGAACCCATTGGGAAAAATCACTGGCGAAGGTACAAATCGACCAAATTCGTCGAGAGCACGGTGAGAGCGATCTCCATCCGTCGGCCATCTTTCGCCGAGCTTCAAATCGTAGTGCGTGTACCACCCTGCATCGAGCACGAAGTATTCATATCCGTGGGGTTTTAGCTTCTGGATGAAGGCCTCCAGATTTTCCCAAGTGAGCTTTTCGTCGATGTGGATTCCATAGCAGTTGTAGCTGTTCCAGCCCAAGAGAGGCGCGGTGGTTTTGGCGGGTGCTTCGACCGTTGTCTCTGCGGCGGCGAACGAGGTGAGGAGCGAGAAGATAGCGAGCATGCCAAGCTTGCCTGGGTAATAATGTCTAACGATTTTCATGGGATTATGGAGTTACAACCGCGCGCCAAGCGATGGGAGAATCTATGCATGCGCCAATTGCGAACCTCTGGCTTACTTCGTGTTTCCGGGAAATTTTTCGGACAATCTGACAAATCACGCAGGCCGGATGATTTCTCAATTTCTCGGGCATTCATTCTTGAAACCGTGAAGCAATGAGACAGCTTCGCGAAATGTCATACAAAACCCGTATCGCAATTTTGCCCGCCATTCTGTTAGCCGTATGCTCGCTCACTTGCGCCGTTGCTGCCGAACCGGAGACTCCGACCGCGAAAACTTCGCTGTTTAATGGCAAAGACATGGCGGGCTGGGTTTCCCACCTGAAGGACGGTGCCCCTGCCGAAGGAACTTGGTCCGTGAAGGATGGTCTGCTCATTTGCACCGGAGCTCCCAATGGTTTCTTGAGAACAGAGAAAAGTTACACGCAATACCGATTCACCGTGGAATGGCGCTTCACCAAAACGGGAAACACCGGGGTGGTCGTCCACATGACACCGCCAGACAAGATCTGGCCGAAGAGCATCGAGTGCCAAGGCATGCACAAGAACCAAGGGGATTTCTACCTCTGGGCTGGCGCAACCGCCAAAGAAGGGACCCCGCTGCTGAATAAAGAAGGTCAAGTTCGGGGTTACAAAATCGCCCGCGTTGGAGCCGATGCGGAAAAACCAGCGGGCGAGTGGAACACGTTCACCGTGGTCTGTGATCAGGCCAGCGTCACGATTCTGGTGAACGGCAAGGAAGTCAACAAAGCCACCGAAGCCAACCTCGTCAGCGGCTTCATCGGCCTCCAGTCGGAAGGCGGCGCGTTTGAAATCCGCCAAGCGGTCATCGAGCCGCTTTGATGGATGAAGCCGCTGGGATGCGGGTCCCGCCATCATTGGCTAGATTCCCGACGTTGACCGGACTTCAGAATGCGTTTAGCCGTCGGGCGTGTCCCTAAAGGACGATCTCGCCCACAATTGGCTGCGCCGCGCTGTGACGCACCCGGATTTTGCCCCACGTCTGGCCCGTTTGGCCGATGGCGCATGTGAACTCGTGCTCGATCATGTCGCGGAAGCTGCGCAAGCGTTTGTGGCATCCATCGTCTGCGAAGCGGCGGCGGACCACCGTAGACCGCGCGCATGGTTGATATGCGACATGCCGCGTCACCGCGAACGCCTCGCCGCCGAGATGGAGCTTTGGGGGATCAACGCGCTGATTCTGCCAGACCCGCCGAGCGAAACGGGCGACGGCACCATCGCCGATCCAGAGTCTGCCGCTGAGTGGTTTTCCGTTTTGGAAATCCTCGCCCGCTCGGAAAATTGCGCGGTCCTTTGTGGCAGCGACGCCTTTGCGGCCAAAGCACCCTCGCCCGCGGCGCTGCGCTCCAGCCGCACCTCGCTGAAACCCGGCTCAGGGCTCGATCCCGAAGAACTGGCAAAATCGCTGTCTCATCACGGATACGAGCGCGTTCCCAGTGTGACCACACGTGGCCAGTTTGCCGTGCGCGGAGGCATCATCGACCTCTTCGCGTGGCAAGCCGCCAAGCCGCTGCGGCTGGAGTTTTTCGATACCGAACTCGAATCGATCCGTGAGTTCGACCTCGATTCCCAAGCGTCCACCGGCAAGCTGCTTGAAGCCGAGCTGCTTCTGGCCGAGCCCGCGACCGACGCGACCATCGCTGACTACCGCCGTGCGAATGACTTGATCATTTCGATCAACACTGAGATTGAAAAACCCGACGTGCGGATTCTGGAAGGAGCGGCGGAGTTCAATCGCGAGGAGGATTTCACGCTCGCCAGTTATGGCAGCCCGCTCGGCACGTTTGAGGCGGGCGATTTTGTGCTGGAGGAGCTGCGGCGTGAGCATTTTTTCCGCCAGCTCAATGACTGGAAGCGCGATGGTTGGGACATCGCCATCGTTTTTTCCAACAAGGGCGAGCAAGAACGTTTCGAGGAACTCGCTGGAAAAAGTCTGCGCAACGATCTCGGCCTCACACCGGTGCGCGGCGAGTTGATCGCGGGTTTCACGCTGCCAGTCATCCGGCTCGCGGTGCTTTCATCCTCCGAGCTCTTCGGCCGATACCGTGCGCCGGGCGCATCCCGCCGCACCACGCTGGAAAAAGCCCGCTCCGCCCGTGCCCGCGCCACCGTCGATGAAATGGAAGAGGGCGATCTGGTGGTGCATTACGAATACGGACTCGCGAAATTCCGTGGCATCCAACAAGGCGACGATGGCGAGGAGCTCGTGCTGGAATATCGCGACGGTGCACTGCTCGGCGTGCCGCTCGAACAAGCACACCTCGTCGGCAAATACGTCGGCATGGGCGGCAAAACGCCCGACCTCAACAAACTCGGCGGCACCGCATGGAAAAATGCGCGCAAAGCCGCCGAGAAATCGATCATGGACTACGCGGCGCAGCTCTTGCGCGTGCAAGCGGAGCGCCAACACGAGGCTGGCTACGCCCATCCGCCCGATACGAAGTGGATGTGGGAATTCGAGCGCTCGTTTCATTTCACCGAAACTGCCGACCAACGCCGCGCCATCGATGACACCAAGCGCGATCTCGAACAATCGCGGCCAATGGACCGCCTGATCTGCGGCGATGTCGGCTTCGGCAAAACCGAAGTCGCGATCCGCGCCGCCTTCAAAGCCATCACCGGCGGCAAACAAGTGGCCATCCTCGTGCCCACCACCGTGCTCGCAGAACAACATTGGCGCACCTTTCGCGAACGCATGTCGGACTACCCGATGCGCGTGGACCTGCTCAATCGCTTCCGCACTCCCGCCGAAATCCGCAACACCATCCAAGGCGTCGCCGATGGCTCGGTGGACTTGGTGATCGGCACGCACCGCCTGATTTCCGGCGACGTGAAATTCAAGAACCTCGGGCTAGTCGTCGTCGATGAAGAGCAGCGCTTCGGCGTCGCTCACAAGGAGAAGTTCAAGCAGCTATTCCGCCAAGTGGACGTGCTCACGCTCTCCGCCACGCCCATTCCCCGCACGCTCTACATGGCGCTGATGGGCGCGCGCGACATGTCCACCATCGATACGCCGCCGCCGAACCGGGTGCCAGTTTCCACCACCGTCTGCGCCTACGATGAGCGCGTCATCCGCGATGCCATCCGCCGTGAAATGAAGCGCGGAGGTCAGGTTTTTTTCCTCCACAACCGCGTCAAATCCATTGAGCAAATGCGCACCCGCATCTCAGAACTGGTGCCAGAAGCCCGCATCCTCGTCGGCCACGGCCAAATGGAAAAAGACGATCTGGAAGTGGTCATGCACACGTTCGTCAAAGGCGAGGCCGACGTTTTGCTCGCCACCACCATCATCGAAACCGGCATCGACATCCCGAATGCCAATACCATCCTGATCGACCGCGCCGACCGTTTCGGCCTCGCCGATCTCTACCAGCTACGCGGACGAGTCGGGCGCGCCGGGGAAAAAGCCTACGCCATCCTGCTGCTGCCGCGCGACATGATGACTGCCGGTGACGCCCGAAAGCGCATCCACGCCATCAAAGAATACACCGCGCTGGGCTCCGGTTTTAAAATCGCCATGCGCGACCTCGAAATCCGCGGCTCGGGAAACCTGCTCGGCACCAAGCAATCCGGCCACATCGCGCAAATCGGCTTCGAGCTCTACTGCCAGCTTCTCCGTCAATCGGTGGACCGCCTGAAAGGCCGAAAAGACGCCCCACGCGGCGAATGCACATTCAAGGCCGACTGCGTCATCACCTCCGAATCCGCATTTCTGAAATCATCCACGATCCACGATCCACGATCCACAATCTCGGCCTTCCTGCCGACTTCTTGGCTCTCCGACACCAAGCTCCGTATCACCGCTTACCGCGAACTTTCCGAAGCAGGCACGGAAAAAGCCGTCGACGCGTTGCATGCTTCATGGCGTGACCGCTTTGGGCGGCTCCCCGCCCCGGCAGAAAACCTACTCATCATCGCCCGCATCAAAGCACTCGCAGCCGCCGAACGCATCGCCTCCGTGGAAATCCAAGGCCAACGCCTGATGCTGCACCGTGGCGGCGACTACATCCTGCTCGAAGGCCGCCGTTTCCCACGCCTGAAATCCGATTCCCCCAGCGCCAAACTCGCCGAAGCCATCGAGATGCTCAACGCACTTTAGATTTGAAACATGCGACTTCGTGATATCTCGCACCGATCTCAAAACTAGAAACACGGGCTAAACTCGGCTTCCACCAAGATGCCGCAGTCTTGCATTCCCCACGCCAGCCCGCCAACTTCCGCCCATGCGTTACTTGGTGATGGTTTTTTGCGTGCTAACGGGAATTTTTCCACAAGCCATCGCCGCACCCCGACCCGAATCAGTCGCTGTCCTTTACAACACCGCCTTACCGGAATCGCTGAAACTCGCAGAATACTACAGCGCGGCACGCGGCATCCCGCCGGAAAATCTCGTCGGCCTGAAAATGCCAATCACCGCAGACATTTCGCGCAGCGATTACGAAGCCACCATCGCCGCTCCGCTGCGCCGCGAATTCGACACC
>JBGSLX010000271.1:0-5287 GCA_041740475.1 Akkermansiaceae bacterium
GAGCATTCGCCTGCTCATCGAAAGATAGATTATGGCTTCCGCGTGTTCGATCTTTACTTCATAATCCTGCATCAACCGCCGTGATTACTCCTGCGGACGTCCTCACCGGGTGTTGGGCTTGAGTGGCAATAGAGGTTCGAGAATTTCCCATTCGGAGTCCGTCAAGCTGCTTGGATAACTGGCCATGCCGATTGTCTCCAATCCATGAGTAATCTTATACAGATTAAAATTCAGGACTTTTGTCTTATTAAGACAGACTCAAAGGAGTTAAACCATGACTAGCGAACATGATATCACAAAGGGATGCATCCAACCCTGAGGGAAATTCATACGGAGAATCGACCTTGATCTGGAGTTACCCAATGTTTCAAGATTTTCGCTGAAAAAAACGTTCTCTCAGTCGAGGCGGATCGTTGGCACCTCTATCAGATCAATCACTTCTCGCAGCGGCTCATAGACCCTGACAACACGATTTCCGTAAAGATATAGACGCGTGTCCGGCACGACCTCAAGACGTGGGAACAGCGAGTATTCCAAAGGGTGGAAATAATCATTTAGCTCGTCGTCGATCACATAGCCGCTATAGACCTTCTTTTGCCATCCGGGCGGCAGTGGCTTGCCGCGAAGGTAATTCTTAGCGAGCCCCGGAGGCAGCCCGCGCTCTTTGCGGCTGTAGTCTGAAAAGTAGCGGATAACGCCTGTTCGGTCATCATCACGAAAGTTTTTTCTTCGCCATTCGGCATTTCCTTTGTCCGCTTTATCATTCTTGTGGTCTTTTCCATCTACCTTGTTGGCGTGGCTGCCATGATCCTTTTTGTCCTTATTATCATGTTTTTCTCCACCCTTTTTTTTCTCCGAATGTGACGGTTTGTCGCCGTCCTTACCGCCCTTGCCCTTGTCCTGCTTTCCATGCACAGCCCCCGTAGCGAGGAGAAGGGAGGCGGCGCAGAGCGCGGAATTCCGGAAACCATGAAATATTGCTTTGGTATTCATACAACTTACCATTGTGCTGAGAAAGCAAATGGCAAACTCTTTGGCATGGGGTGTTTACCCCATAGTTCATGGATTTAACTCAGACCCAAAGTCGCTATTGAATTCGGTTAAACCTTAGAGATCTATGGGTGATGTAAGAGTGATTTGTTATGAGTCATGTGGGGCAATGGGGGTGTGGCTCTGCTTAAGAGCCAAACTCCGCAGAAGTGAGCGTGAAGATGCTTCTGGGTTCTTAGGGTTACACCCTATGGCGGTATCACGCGCTACCTGACAGTGTCCGTCTGTTGAAATAACCAACGAAACAATCTAATCATACCAAACCACCATGAAATCCACCACCATCAGCCTCCTTGCCTTTAGCGCCCTCAGCCTCCTCACAAGCTGCACGTTTGTCGATACCCCGGAATCGTCCTCGCATACTACCACGACCTCCAAGGTTGCCCCTTCTGTGTACGGCTCGACGGAAACCACAACTACGCGCAACTACTGATCCGGGCACGCACGTGGTTGACTAACAACGGATTCTGGGCGCGGCGGCTTTTCTAAATGGATAATACTTCAGGAAAACTGCTGATTTGCCATATCATGCACATCCCTGCCTAATTTACCATGTCCGCCGTATGCGAATCGCCAGCCAGCAGTTGTGAAACCGCCTGCTGGTTTTCACCGCCGGAATCTTGCTGCTGATGTCGTCTTTCGCCAATGATTAACAACAGGCCCGATCGTGACATTTTATTTTAAGCACATGCATCTCCGTAACAACCAACTACCGATGCAATAAAGCCATCGGTTCTTAAAACATCGAAACCATAAATTAAAAACATGAATGAGAACACACAATCCTGCATTGATTCCTGCAACAAACTGCTTCGCGGTGAATTGTCGGCAGTCGAAACTTATAACCAAGCCATTGAGAAATTTTCGGGGTCTAGCGAAAGAGAAATTCTGGCAGATCTTCGCAGTGAGCACCAACGTAGCGTTCAGGAACTGAGCGAACATGTCTCCGCCATGGGTGGAATTCCCGATTCGGACTCCGGGCCGTGGGGCACCTTTGCGGTGGCGGTTGAAGGCACCGCAAAATTGTTAGGTGAGTCCGCAGCTCTTACAGCGCTGATCGAGGGTGAGAAACATGGCATCGACGAATACAACGAAGCCCTTGCGAATCCAGTAGTGATGCAAGTAGCAAAAGACTCGATTCGCGATTCACTTCTGCCGAGGCTTTTTGACCACGTCGTCGTCTTAGAAGCACTGCGTGCGGCCTGATGCTAAAATCCAATGTGCAGCTCACTCAGTCGAACGCCTGTCATTAGTACTTCGAATGATGTGAGCTGTACATCGAGTCCAGAGCTTGATTAAAGGCGTGTCCATTAATCAAAGGGTCTTACAATTGTAGGTTCAGACCGTATTGCGAGGGCCAACAGCTTGCGAGGGCTATGCACTTGCCTCTCGGTCAGATAAACTCGGAGAACGTTTTCGCCTACGAAGAAAAGGGTTTCCCCGCCCTTACTCTTTATTGAGACCAGCGGATGTAGTGATGGTGGAGGTCATCGGGCTTCAAGGGTAGGTAGCGACGACCTAGCCTTTTTTTCGAGGAGAGGAATGAGGTGACGTCCAAAGACTACCGCTGTCGCTGAATAGCTGGGAGTCGTAATATCCACAACCACTGAGTGATCGAAAACTGCTGTCATAGTGTGCTGGATGTGATCTACCGCGAGGACCACAATCAGACGCGTGACCGCACCTCGGCGGCCAACCAAGCCATCTTTCGGCGCATGGCTCTCAACGCTCACAACCGCATTTCCGACTCAGGCAAAAAGCGCAAAAGCCTCCTGAACGAGAACGGTGCGCACCACCACACAGCATATTTCGAGCGACTCCTATCCTTAGTGTAGAGACTCTGGCCTTCATGCGCCTGAAATCCTCTTGCCAAGATTAGAACGCGACGGTAGCCACTCGTTCCCCGCAGCACCCGTGCGGCCCTCTTTTCCCTATGAAGTTGGCGTCACTCCTCAGCCCGGACCAAATCATCCTTGAGATGAAAGCGGTGCAGCATTGGCCGGCAATCGTCGAGTTAGTGGAACATTTGGTGAAAACCAAGCACCTGAATGCCGAGCTTGAGGAGGAAATTCTCACGGCTCTTAAGGCGCGCGAAGAGCAAGTGAGCACGGGAATCGGCTCTGGCGTGGCCATTCCGCATGCGTTTTCTGACAACATCCATGAGGTCATTGTCATTTTTGGACGCTCCAAGATAGGGATCGATTTTCAGTCGCTCGACAACTCACCTGTTCACTACATCATCTTATTTGTCGTGCCTCGGAAGGAATACCACCTGCATTTGAAGACATTGTCTGCGATTGCAAAAATGTTCACCAATAGCGAGGTGCTACGCCAATTCGGCCTAGCTGAGAGCCGGGAGGAAATTCTCACCATCCTTGAATCCAAGCCACGCCTCACGCCAGATACTCCGCCATGACCCTGCTGCAAGACCTAGAATCCCGCCTCAACGCCGCGTTGGCAGTGACCATCGGCGAGCCCATCACTGCCGCCGTTACTTCTGCCGCAGACTTGCGCTTCGGCGATTATCAAACGAACGCAGCGATGGTTCTGGCGAAACAACGCAAGGCCAACCCACGCGCACTGGCGCAGGAAATTATCGATCAGATCGATCTCTCGGGCCTCGCCACCGCAGACATCGCCGGGCCGGGATTCATCAAGTTCCGCATCCTCCCTCAGGCCTACGCCACCAAAGTGCAGGCGCTTCTCCGCGATGAAAAACTCGGCGTGCCAGCCATCGGCGAAGGAAAAACAGTGGTCGTGGATTTCTCCGCGCCGAACGTGGCCAAGCCGATGCATGTCGGCCACATCCGCTCGACGGTCATCGGCGACGCCTTGGCCCGAATCTTGCGATTCCTTGGGCACCGAGTCATTTCGGACAATCACTTGGGGGACTGGGGCACGCAGTTTGGCATGATCATCTACGGCTACAAGCACTTCGTGAATGAAGCAGCCTTCGAAAGCAATCCGGTCGCCGAGCTGAGTCGCTTGTATCGCCACATGCAGCAATTAATCGGTTATCAATCGGCTGCACCCAAGATTGCCAAAGTCGAGGAGGCGGTCTCGCAGGCAAACGAAAAAGTACAACAATTGCACCTTGCGGCGACGAGCGACCCGAAGGCCAAAAAAGAGCTGAAGTCGGCCGAAAAGGAACTGGCCACCGCCACCGAGACGCTCGCCGGTCTGCGCGATAAAGTGACCGCGGTGGCCGCCGATCCTCAGCTGCTCTCTCAGGCCCAAGCCCATGCGGGTCTTGAACAGCGGGCCCAACAGGAGACGGTCAAACTGCACGCCGGAGACGCAGAGAACATTCGGCTGTGGGAGACCTTCGTCCCGTTCTCGATCCAAGAGATCGAAGCGGTTTACCAACGTTTGGATGTGCACTTCGATCACACCTACGGCGAAAGCTTCTACCATCCGCTGTTGGCCGGTGTCGTCGAGCGACTGACCGCCTCCGGCATGGCCGTCGAAAGCGAAGGGGCGATCTGCATTTTCCTCGAGGGCTTCGATGCCCCCATGATCATTCGCAAGAGCGACGGCGCGTTCCTCTATGCCACCACCGACTTGGCGACGATCGACTATCGCATGGAGCACTTCAAGCCCGATGCGATCCTGTTCGTGGTCGATCATCGGCAAAGCGAACACTTTTCAAAACTGTTCGCCGCCGCGCGTGCCATCGGCTACACGGAGGTCGAACTCCGGCACATCAGCTTCGGCACTGTGCTTGGCTCCGATGGCAAGCCGTTCAAAACTCGCTCCGGCACCGTCATCGGACTGGAATACCTGCTCGACGAAGCGGTCGAGCGAGCTTACCAAGCAGTCTGTAGCCCCGACCGATTGCAAAAAGTTGGGGTGGAAATGCCCGAAGAAGAGCTGCGAGCGATCGCGCACACCGTTGGCCACGGGGCGATCAAGTACGCGGACTTGGCTCATAATCGCACCAGCGACTACGAATTCAATACCGAGAAAATGGTGCAGCTCGAAGGCAACACCTCGACCTACATTCAATACATGGTCGCTCGTGCCAACGCCATTATCCGACGCTCGGGCGAACAAGTGGACTCATCGACCATCGCCGCTTTTGCCTTGTTGCTGCATGAACCTGCCGAGCGCGATTTGGCGTTGCAGCTGCTGCAATTCGAAGATGCCTTGCTGCAGAGCATCGAAGAGTATTACCCCAGCGTGCTGGCCGCCTACCTGTTTGGACTGGCCAAACAGTTCGCGACCTTCTTCGATCAAT
>JBGSLX010000272.1:0-7459 GCA_041740475.1 Akkermansiaceae bacterium
GATCTTGATGTCGAGGTGGAGTTCGCCCATGCCTTTGAGGATCATTTCGTTGGTTTCCTCGTCGGTCTCGACGCGGAACGATGGATCTTCCTGGATCATCTTGCCAATGGCGTTGGCCAGCTTTTCAGCGTTGGCCTTGTCCTTCGGTGCGACAGCGATGGAAATGACGGGATCCGGGAACACCATCGGCTCGAGGGTGGCCGGGTTTTTCTCATCGCAAAGGGTGTGACCGGTCTGGACGTTCTTGAGTCCGACGATGGCAACGATGTCACCGGCTTGGGCGGAGTCGATTTCCTTGCGGTCGTCGGCGTGCATTTCGACCATGCGAGAAACGCGCTCAGTCTTGCCAGTGAACGAGTTGAGGATGGTGTCGCCCTTTTTCACCGTGCCAGAGTAGATGCGGGTGAAAGTGAGTGCGCCGAATTTGTCATCCATGATCTTGAAGGCCAGAGCGCGGAGCGGCTTCGACGGATCGGCCTCGGCGAAGAGGCCCGTTTCGGTGCCCTCGGCATCGACTTCTGGCAGCGGCTTCACTTCAAGCGGGGAGGGGAGGTAATCGACGACCGCGTCGAGCACGAGTTGCAGGCCCTTATTTTTGAAGGATGAGCCGCAGTAAGTCGGGAAAAACGCGAGGTCGATGGTGCCTTTGCGGACGCATCGTTTGATGGTCTCGATGTCTGGCTCGATGCCTTCGAGGTATTTTTCCATCACCGCATCGTCTTGTTCGACAGCGGTTTCGATGAGAGCGGCGCGGAATTCTTGCGCTTTATCCAGCATGTCGGCGGGTACTTCTTCGATCTTGAAATTTTCCGGCTGGCCGGACTCGTCCCAGATGTGCGCCTTCATCGTGAGGAGATCGACGACGCCGACGAAATCGGACTCGGTGCCGATGGGCAGAACCATCACGAGCGGGTGAGCGCCGAGGATTTTTTTGACTTGGGCGATCACGCGGTAGAAGTCAGCGCCGATGCGGTCGAGCTTGTTGACGTAGATGACGCGGGAAACTTTCGAGTCGTTGGCGTAGCGCCAGTTGGTTTCCGACTGAGGTTCCACGCCGCCGGAGCCGCAGAAAACGCCGATGCCGCCATCGAGCACTTTGAGCGAACGATAAACCTCGATGGTGAAGTCCACGTGGCCTGGAGTATCGATCACGTTGAACTGGTGGCCTTTCCAAAAACAGGTGGTGGCGGCGGATTGGATGGTGATGCCGCGCTCCGCTTCTTGTTCCATGAAGTCCATGGTGGAAGCGCCGTCGTGGACCTCGCCGATTTTGTGAATCTTGCCTGTGAGCTTGAGAATGCGCTCGGTGGTGGTGGTTTTTCCGGCGTCAACGTGCGCGAAAATGCCGATGTTGCGATATTTTGAGAGGTCCTTCATGACGTTTGGTCTGCTGCGGGTTGTCGGGGCGGCGTTTCCGCGCCGGGGGCGCATGTCTAGTCAGAGAATCGCTTTTGGCAATCCCAGAGTCGGCTCGTGATGGGATTTTCGTCGGAACGGCGTTCGGGAGCATACGCAGCATCGCCGAAATCATGGGCACAGATCATTTATCGTATGCTGTTTTCAATTCACAGTTCCACATACTCGTATTCGCCAACGGCGAATTCCCACCGTAGCACAGGGCCGTCGCGATGCGGCGACCCTGTGTTCGCGAATCACCAAAAAAATTCCGCACGCTAACAGCGTGCTTCAATTCGCAAGGCAGCCCTTTATCAACGATCGATTAAAGCACGCTTTCAGCGTGCGATCATCCACCGTACATTCACCCCACGGAACGCGCCCGATGCGCTCGTTCCGTGGGCTAAGGTGGATGTTGGCCTTTGGCCAACGGTTGTTCGGCATTCACCCATTCGTCATCTCAGAGACGGAACTGTTGTAATAGTCGGAAAGATTCCGACTGATCATAGGGGTGAGCATTTCCTTCTCGCTTCAGTGATCAAATTCTTGTCAGACACGTCATGTGGCAGCGTGATGGAACCGCGCAGAAATCACGCCCGCTTGAAACGCCGGATGATGGCGGAAACGAGGCCGGGGATGTCGTGGGGATTCGCCTCAAATGCGGGGGGCGTGCCGTGTTTGCGCAGCGTCTGGCTGGTGACGGGGCCGATGCTTGCCGCCACGCATTCTTCCGGCCAATCCAGCCCGAGCGCGAAAAAGTGATCCACGGTGGAGCTGGAAGTGAAGGTGATGAGGTCCGCGCCTTTTTCCGCGAGTGATGCTTTTGCGCCCGTGGGATCTTCGGTTTCGGGCACGGTGCGGTAGGCGATGCATTCATCGACGATGGCCCCGAGCTTGGTGAGCTCTTCGTAAATCACGTCGCGCGAGTCCGCCGCCTTGATCCAGAGCATGGTCAGATTTTCGACGGATTCCTTTTTGAACGCATCGATTAAACCCTCGGCCACGAATTTCTCCGGGATCAAATCCACGGCGAATCGATACTCGCGGATCTTGCTGGCGGTGCCTGCGCCAATCGCGGCGATGCGTGGATTCCCCAAGCTCCGCGCGTCGGGATAAGTGGCGTAAAAGGCATCGAAGAAACGCTCCACACCGTTCGGGCTGGTGAAAATGAGCCAGTCATATTCGTGAGCGTGCGTCACCATTTCGGCAAAACCGATTTTGTCCTCCGGGTGCTCGATGCGGATGGTCGGCAGCTCGATCACATCCGCGCCTTGGTCGCGCAACGCTCTGCTGAGTTCGCCAGCTTGCTCGCGAGTGCGGGTGACGACGATGCGTTTGCCAAACAAGGGGCGTTTTTCAAACCAATTGATCTTCTTGCGCTCGTTGACGACGGTTCCGATCACCGCCACGGCGGGCGAACCGAAATTTTCGCGCTCGGCGATGTCTGCGATGTCCGCGAGTGTGCCGACGATGGTTTTCTGCGCACCGGTGGTGGCCCATTGGGTCAGAGCAATCGGTGTATCGGCGGCGGCTCCGTGTTCGACAAACGAGCTGCTGATTTCGCGCAAGCGGGCCACGCCCATCACGAAAACTTTGGTGCCCGGTGTTTTGGCGAGCTGCGCGTAGTCGATGGAGCTGTAGCCCTTGGTCGGGTCTTCGTGGCCGGTGAAAATCGTCAGTTGCGTGTTGTGGTCGCGGTGGGTGACCGGGATTCCAGCATACGCGGGACCGGCGATGGTCGAGCTGATTCCGGGCACGATCTCAAATGGCACGCCAGCCGCCGCAAGCTCAGCCGCTTCTTCGCCGCCGCGAGCGAAAATCATCACGTCGCCGCCTTTGAGTCGGACCACGGCTTTTCCCTGCTTCGATTTTTCCACGATCAGCGCGTTGATCTGATCTTGCGGCAGCGTGTGGTCTTTCGCGCGCTTGCCGACGTGGATTTTCTCGCAGCCTGTCTTGGTCCACGAGAGCAGCTCGGGATTGCTGAGCGCGTCGTAAACCAAGACATCGGCCAGCTCAATGCATTCCTTCGCACGCAGGGTGACAAGACCGAGGTCGCCGGGGCCAGCTCCGACTAGATAACAGATTCCGCGTTTGCTCATGTGAGTGATTCGTAAAGGGATTTTGCGACTTGGTAAGGCTGGGTGCCACGGGCTTCGCCGCATTTCGGCACGCCGCCCGCTTCGGGAAAAACGCGCGCTCGTAGATGAAGTTCGCCGTTTTCCAGCGAGGAAAAAACTCCGACCGGCGTGTGACAGCCGCCATCGAGCAAGCGGAGAAACTCGCGCTCAGCGGTGACGCGCTGCCATGTATCCGCGTGGTTGATCGATTCCGCAAGCACCCGACTGCGCGAATCTCCGGCGCGGATTTCGAGGCCGACTGCGCCTTGACCTGCCGCTGGAAAAAACAAGTGCTCATCCAGTCGCAGCGCGGACAGTCCCGGGATGCCGATGATCGGCTCCGAGCCCGCGCCATGTTCAGGCAAGTAGCCGAGCCGCACCAATCCCGCTTCCGCCAGCAAAATGGCGTCGTGCTGCTCGCCGGATAAAAGTTTCATCAGGCGAGTCGGCACGTTGCCGCGCAGATCGACCACTTGAAGATCTGGCCGCAGCAGCTCGACCTGTTTCGCCCGCCGCACGCTGCTGGTGCCGACCCGTGAACCGGCAACAAGCGTCTCGAAATCCGCGCCATCGCGAGTGACCAAGACGTCGCGGATCGGTGCACGCTCCAGCACTGCCGCCAGTGCAAACTGCGGCTCCAGCACCGTGGGCAAGTCCTTCAAACTGTGAACCGCGATGTCGATGCTGCCGTCTTTGAGCGCCATTTCCAGCTCCTTGATGAAGACGCCTTTGTCGAAAGTGCCCTCAGCTTTTGCGACATTCGCGAGCGAAACATCGGTGCGGCGGTCGCCAGTGGTCTTGATGATCACACGCTCCAGCAGCCAGTCGGGAAACATCGCCGCCAGCGCAGCTTCGGTGGCGCTTGCCTGCACCAGCGCCAACTCGCTGCCGCGCGTGCCGATGTGGAGGGTGGTGAGTGGGTCAGTCATCTGGGTTTTCCAAGCGATTGGTTTCCCCTCCATGGCCAAGGACGCTCCACCGCGCAAGCTCAAGGTCGATTTTATAAACTGCCGCCGAGGCTCCGATGTTGTGATGCCGCTTCATGGAAGTCCGATCCTGATTCAGAAATCGAGACAACGAAATCGACGAAATGAGCGAAAGAAGAAGGAGTTGAAGCTGATTGGCGCGTCGCCCTTTCGGTTAATCTCCCCAACCCATTTCATCATTCTTTTTTCGGTCTTTTCGAGCTTTTCGTTGTCCCCATTTTCCCATGTAGGTAGGTGACCAGCACATCCGCTCAAATGCCCGGCAGATTCAAATGAGCGAGTTCGGCATCGATGATGCGTTCGCATTGAGCGATTTGTTCATGTCGCTTCTCGCGGGCTTCTCCGGCGAGTTGTTCGAGGGTGTCGATGTCGTACAAATAGACTTCTTCGATTTCGCCGACGGCGGGATCGATGTCGCGCGGGACGGCGATGTCGATGAGGAACAGCGGGCGAAACTTGCGGGCGCGGCGCGCTTTTTCGACGTCCTCGCGGTGGACAATCGCATGCGGTGAACCGGTGGATGAAATGACGATGTCCACGCGCGCAAGCACGCGTTGCCAATCATCGAAACGAACCGCGCTGCCGCCCATTTCTGCGGCCAATTCTTCCGCGCGGTCAAATGAGCGGTTGCTGACAAAAATCGAGCGAGCACCGCGTGAAACCAGGCTTTGCGCGGTGATGCGGCTCATTTCCCCAGCGCCGAGGATCATCACTTCGCTGTTTTTGAGGTGGCCAAAAATTTTCTCGGCGAGACTGACCGCGACGTTGCCGACGGATGTGGAGCCTTCTTGAATTGCGGTATCGGTGCGGACTTTTTTGCCGATTCCGAAGGCGCGCTGGAACAAACGATTGAGCACGCCGGCGGTGGTGCCAGCCTCAAGCGCAGCGTGATACGATTGTTTCACTTGGCCGAAAATTTCCGTCTCGCCGAGCATCATCGAGTCCAGACCGCTGACGACGCGGCACAGGTGGCGAGCGGCGGCGAGTTTCTCCATGTGGTAAAAATGTTGCGCGGCGATGTCGTGCAGCTCGGTTTTTGCCGCGAGGTGATTTTCTAGCAGTTCCAGAGCCTCCCCAGCCGTGTGGGCTGCGAGGTAAAACTCCGTGCGATTGCAGGTAGAAATCACCACTGCTTCGGCCACTCCGCTGAGCGAGCGCAGTTCGGTCGCGGCTTCACCGAGCTTTGTCTGGCCGATAGCGAAGCGCTCGCGCACTTCCACAGGCGCGGTCTTGTGATTGAGGCCGAGACAGAGAAGCTCCATTAGACAAATGCAAAAACTCCGAGTGAAAGGATGAACAGCACCACTGCAACCAGTGACAATTTTCGGCCGGTGAGGCCGCGCACGGTTTTGATGCCCAGCAGCGCGGCGTAGGCTACCCAGACGGCGAGCGCGGCGATGAGATGACCCAGCGCGGACTCGCTTTGTGGCATGAGGAATCCGGCGATGATGCCGATGGTCAAAAGGCCAATTCCAAGCCAGAGCAGGCGCACCAGCGAGATCAGCAACTCGCGCACGGGCGGCAGATTGCGGAAGAGTCCGCTTTTCAAATGCTGTTCCTTGAGTTGGCGGTCCAGCACCAGAAACATCACCCCAGCGACGGCGGCTAGCGCGAGTGCGCCGTATGCCAGAACAGAAGTCGCCGCATGCGTCTCGTGCCACGCATTTCCCCCCACGAGCTTCTGCGGGTTTGCGTCCAGCACACCGGGCAGTAAGGCAATGGACTGGAACAAAACCACCACCGGCGCGGTGAATACTCCCAGCAGAGAAATCCGGTAAGCTGGCCCGACCAGCAGGTAAAACAAAGTGAGCGACCAAGACAGAAAAACCAGAATTTCCCCGTGCTCAGCCAGCGGACAAGCGCCCCGCGCCTCACCGCGCAACGACAAAAAACCAAGCTGACACAGGAAAACCAACAGCATCACCAAAGTCGTCAATCGGCTGCGATGCCCACGGTGCACGGACAGCATGCCCCACGCCCCGCCGACTGCTGCGAGCAGTGTGGCAGCGATCAGCAACCTGTAATCCATGGCCGGAGTCTTCGCGTGGGAGTAAATCTCTGCAAAGGCAAATCACGGATTCGTCCAAAATCTCTGGTCGCGTAACCTAACATCACACTGGATTTACTCGGTCGCGGACAGCCGACTTTTTTCTCCTCGCTATGTCGTGGCTGCGTCCTTAATCGGAAGCACACCTCCAAAAAATATGTTGAAGTCATCACAGAACGACAAGCAAACCAGCCGCTTCTGGCTGATCACTAGCGGCATCATCTTCATCCTAGTAGGCTTCGCCGCGATGTCGCTGCCGGTTCTTTTCACGGCGGTGATCGTCAAGGCGCTTGCGATTTTCATTCTGGCGAGCGGCGTGGTCACGCTGGGGATGGCGCTGGTGGGCAAACACAAAAACTACCGCCTGCTAGAGATCATCTCCGGCATCATCCGCATCGCAGCAGGCATCGTGTTGATGTCCTGTTTGAAGTCCAGTGCGCTCATTTTCACGATGGCATTTGCCATTTACTTGGTGGTGGAAGGTTTGTTTGTGGTCGTCGCTTCGCTCAAACTTCGTCCGACTCCGGGGTGGAATTGGAAGCTGATGAACGGCGTGATGGCCTTGGCTCTGGGCGTTCTGGTTTACCTGCGTTGGCCATCATCCAGCTTCTCGGTGTTAGGAGTATTCTTTGGGATCAACCTGCTTCTCAACGGCGCAGGACAGCTTGCGCTCGGTCTTTCATCACGCAAAGAGCAGGCGGAAAATGCCTGAACGATGATCGCTCAGGAGCCTCATTATCGAAATCTAATCGGCACATCTTGTTATCTTGCGGTAACTATTCAGGTGCGAAGTCCAGCGGCTGGCCAGCGAATGCGGATTTAATGGAGTCCATCAGGTTGAGGCCGTGCTTGCGAGTGGTAGAGAGGTAGCTGCGGATCGTGCAAAACATCTGGGCCCCGCGTTCGCTGCG
>JBGSLX010000273.1:0-12628 GCA_041740475.1 Akkermansiaceae bacterium
GAGCAAGTGGAGTATATCGCCGAGATGGCGGATCGAACCATCGAGTCCCCGCACGAACGGGCTCAGTTTGAAAACGGTCTGGCGCAGGTGTGCGAAGCGCTTGATACGAAGCCCTTTGATCCACAGCCAAAGAACCCCATCAGCCCATGAAACATAAAATCAGTTCAGAGGATTTCCGAGCACCCCCCGGAGAAAAGGTCCACTTGGAGAAGTGGCCGACGAAGGTGAAGCCCTTTTGCGAGTCAAAGAAACAATATAAGAAGCTCCTGAATGACCAAGTGGAGGAGATGAGCGAGCTGCAACGCCTGCACTATGCGTCCGATCGTTACTCGCTGTTATTGATATTTCAGGCAATGGACGCGGCGGGCAAGGACAGTGCGATTCGGCACGTCATGTCGGGCATCAATCCGCAGGGCTGTCAGGTGTTCAGTTTCCAACAACCGAGCGCCGAAGAACTGGATCATGATTTTCTCTGGCGCACCACGCGCCGCCTGCCGGAACGCGGGCGAATTGGCATCTTCAACCGCTCCTATTATGAGGAAGTGCTCATCGTTCGCGTGCACCCGGAACTCTTGCGGAAACAGCGGATTCCCGAGGAACTCATCGTAAAAAACGCGATCTGGGACGAGCGCTACCGTTCCATCGTCGATCTGGAGGCACATCTGCATCGCAATGGCACACGCATCCTTAAGTTTTTCCTTCATCTATCAAAGGATGAGCAAGCCAAGCGTTTTCGAGATCGCATTGATGAACCGGACAAGAATTGGAAGTTCAGCCTGGCCGACGTCAAAGAGCGTGAAAAGTGGGACGACTACATGAAGGCGTATGAAGCTTGCCTGAGCGCCACCAGCACGGAAACCGCGCCTTGGCATATCGTTCCGGCCGATGACAAGGAGAACGCGCGATTGATCATTTCACAGACGATTCTCGATACTCTGAACGGACTCAAGATGAGCTACCCGCAGCCAGACAAGGCACGGCTCAAGGAATTGAAGGCCATCCGCAAGCAACTGTGATATCCAGAAGCAGCAAGGGGGTCTTCACCCCATGGAAGATTCAAACGGCTCGTCGTATCGTCATGTGTGGATGGAAACATTCACGACTTTATGAACTTCAAACTGATATTAGGAGCTATTCTGTTAGTTGCGGCGCTGATCTTTAGTGTGCAAAATGCGAACGCGGTGGATGTGAAGCTCCTCGTCTGGACATTCCCCACCTCGCTGGCGTTAGTCATCTTCGTCGCGCTGGCGGCGGGGCTGATCGGCGGCTGGGCGATTACGAGTGCTCTGCGCCAACACCGCAAAACCGTTTATGGAATAGAACCACGATGATCGGGGCCATCGCTCCATCGCGACCCGGGACGGTTGTTTCCGTGCGCGGCAGCGTGGTGGATGTGCGGTTCGACGGGCGATTGCCGCCGATTTACTCGGTGCTGCACGCGGGAGAAGAAAAGCAGATCGTCATTGAGGTGCTGGCGCAGCGTGATGCGCGACATGTGCGCGGGATCGCATTGACGCCCACCCAAGGTCTGGCGCGTGGGATGGCGGTGGCGGATTCCGGCAGGCCGCTGCAGGCACCGGTCGGTGAGGGCATTCTTTCGCGGATGTTCGATGTGTTTGGCAATACCATCGACCGCGAGCCAGCGCTGGATGATGTCGAGTGGCGCTCTGTGCATCGTGCGCCGCCGCCGCTGGCGCGCCGATCCACTAAGTCCGAGATTTTTGAAACAGGGATCAAGGTGATTGATGTGCTCGTGCCGTTAGAGAAAGGGGGTAAGGCGGGGCTGTTCGGCGGGGCGGGTGTCGGTAAAACCGTGCTGCTCACCGAAATGATCCACAACATGATCGGGCATCAGGAGGGCGTGAGCATTTTCTGCGGCATCGGCGAACGTTGTCGCGAAGGTGAAGAGCTTTACCGCGAGATGAAAGAAGCGGGCGTGCTGCCGAACATGGTGATGCTCTTCGGCCAGATGAACGAGCCTCCTGGCGCGCGTTTCCGCGTGGGCCACGCGGCACTGACAATGGCCGAGTATTTTCGCGATGATGAACACCGCGATGTGTTGCTGCTGATCGATAATATTTTCCGCTTCATCCAAGCTGGTTCGGAAGTCTCCGGCCTGATGGGACAGATGCCTTCACGGCTCGGCTATCAACCGACGATGGGAACTGAGTTGTCCTCGCTGGAAGAGCGCATCGCCAATACCGACACCGGCGCGATCACCTCGATCCAGACGGTGTATGTGCCGGCGGACGATTTCACCGATCCGGCGGCGGTGCATACGTTTTCGCATCTCTCCGCGTCCATCGTGCTCTCGCGCAAGAGAGCGAGCGAGGGGCTTTACCCGGCCATCGATCCGCTACAATCCAGTTCCAAGATGGCCACGCCGGGTGTCGTTGGCGAACGGCATTACGAATTGGCGCGCGAAGTCCGGCGCACGCTCGCGCAGTATTCCGAACTCAAGGACATTATCGCCATGCTCGGGATGGAGCAGCTTTCGCCAGAAGATCGAAAGGTCGTCGCACGCGCTCGTCGCTTGGAAAGATTTCTCACTCAGCCGTTTTTCACCACCGAGCAGTTCACTGGACTCAAGGGAAAACTGGTCAGTCTCGCCGACTCGCTGGACGGCTGCGAGCGCATCCTCAACGACGAATTCAAGGATCATCCGGAACGTGCGCTCTACATGATCGGGGCCATCAACGAAGCGAAAGAGAAAGCCACAGCACCAGAATGATGACCCAACTACGATCCATGATGCGGAAGGGTCGGCGGGCTGTGGATCCGCCGTTGCGAGCCGAGTTGTTCAGCGCCGAGCAGTTGCAGAGGCATGCTGTGGCGCTGGCAGAAGGACACCAGATCAACCCGAATCGCGGATCGAACCGGTTGCTACTGCGTTTGGCGGACAACGAAAGGGTTCTTCTTGAAGCCTACGATCTGGTGGTAAGCAGCGAGACCGAGGGGCGCAGAGTGGGTCCAGCGAGCGAATGGCTGCTGGACAACTTCTACCTGATCGAACAACAAATCCGGCTTTCGCGCGTGCATTTGCCGCAGAATTACAGCCGCGAGTTACCGCGTTTATTGACAGGGCCTGCAGCGGGATTTCCCCGTGTCTATGACATCGCCCTTGAGTTGATTTCCCACGCGGACGGGCGTGTGGATGCAGAAAGTGTCAGCCACTTTGTTCGCGCTTACCAAGCGGTCATGCCGCTGACTTTGGGCGAATTGTGGGCCGTGCCGATCATGCTGCGACTGGGGCTGATCGAGAATATGCGGCGCGTCTCGGCGCACATCGCCCAACGGCGACGGGATCGAAATTTGGCGACTTCATGGGCGGACCGCTTGTTGGTGGCGGCGGAAGAAAAGCCGGCCACTGTGCTCAGCTTACTGGCAGATATGGCCCGCTCGGACCCGCCGTTTAGCCATCAGTTTGTGGAGGAGTTTTGTGGCCGTCTGCATGGGCAGCACCCGCAGTTAGCGACGGTCCAGAGCTGGGTCCAACACCATCTTGCCGAGCAAGGACTGACCCGTGAGCAATTGCAGCGGGCCGATAATCAAACCATGGCCGCCGATCAGGTATCCATCGGCAACAGCATTGGCAGTCTCCGTTTCCTGAGCTCGACGGACTGGCGGAAATTCGTCGAGAACAAGAGCATCGTCGAGCAGACCTTGCGCACGGATCCCGCCGGCGTGTATGCCGATATGGATTTCGTCACTCGCGACCGTTATCGCCAATCTGTGGAGGGAATGTCGCGGCGGTCAGGACTCTCCGAGGAGTCGGTCGCTCGCGCAGCAATCAAACTCGCAGCGGAAGCGACCACCCACGATGGCCTGACGGCAAGAACCGCGCATGTGGGATTCTATCTGATCGATAAGGGTCGGCCGCAGTTAGAACACGTTGTCCACGACCGCTGGTCACTCCGGCGAAGCCTGCGGCAGACGTCGAGCGGTCTTCCGCTCTGCTGTTATCTCGGTGCAATTTTGCTGATCACGTCGGTCGTGGCTTTTGTGGGATTGGAGACCATTTTCCCTAAAGGTCTGCTGGATTGGCGGTTTTGGTTATTTTTGGTCCCGGGATATGTGGCCGCCTCGCAGATGGCCGTTTCGCTGGTGAATTTGCTCACCAGCATCTTGCTGGGTCCGCGTCAGCTTCCGCGCATGGATTTCTCGGGGGGCATCCCGGATCGTGATAGGACGATGGTGGTCATCCCCACGCTCCTGACGAGTGAGCAGGCCGTTGCCGATCTGGTGGAAAGCCTGGAGATCCGCTTTTTGGGGAATCGCGATCCGAACCTATCCTTCGCCCTGCTCACTGATTTTGGCGATGCTTCTGAGGAGCGGCAACCCGAAGACGCGAATCTTCTGCGGCTGGTGTGCGAGGGCATCCACTCTTTGAATGCACGATACAGTCCCGAGGGCGCGACTGTCTTCAATCTGTTTCATCGGCCGCGGATTTGGAATCCGGAAGCGCACTTGTGGATGGGCTATGAGCGCAAACGTGGCAAGCTGGAGCAATTCAACGCACTGCTGCGCGGCGGCCCGCAGGATCCGTTTAGCGAGATCATTGGCGATCTGAAAATTCTCCCGAGCATCCGCTACGTGCTCACACTGGATACCGATACCGGGCTGCCCCGCGATGCCGCGCGCAAACTCATCGGCACGCTCGCACACCCGCTGAACCGACCGCGATTTGACCCGGCGGCAGGGCGCGTGGTCGAGGGCTACGCCATCCTGCAACCGCGCACGCCCATCAGCCTGCTCTCGGCCAACCGCTCGCGATTCGCACAGCTCAGTGCCGGCGAAGTGGGGATCGATCCCTACACCCGCGAGGTGTCTGATGTGTATCAGGATTTGTTTGCCGAAGGCTCCTACGTCGGCAAGGGGATCTATGACGTGGACGCGTTCCGGCAGGCCACGGCCGGGCGTTTCCCGGAGAATCTCATTTTGAGTCACGACTTGTTGGAAAGTGGATTTGCCCGCTCGGCTCTCGTCTCGGATGTGGAATTGCACGAGGATCACCCCGCAAGTTTCGCTGCGGAAATGAGCCGCCGCCATCGCTGGATCCGGGGCGACTGGCAGATCGCTGGCTGGCTCTTGCCGCATGTGCTCGGACACGGCGACAAGCGACAACCCAACGCGCTCACGGTCCTTGGCTGGTGGAAAATTTTCGACAACCTGCGCCGCAGCCTCGTCGCACCCGCGCTGCTGATTCTATTGTTCTGCGGCTGGTTGATCGCGCCGGAACGGACCGGTCTGTGGACGCTATTCGTCCTCTCGTTGTTTTTGATTCCCGTGCTGGCGGCGACACTGGCGGAGCTGTGTCGCAAGCCTCGCGAACAGACGTTGGCCGTTCATTTGACTACCGTCTTGAAATCCTTGGGTCGGCAGTTGGCGGAGGTCGGTCTTGCGTTGTCCACCTTGCCTTATCGAGCCGTCGTCCATCTGGATGCCATTGCTGTATCCGGCGGGCGCATGCTATTCACTCGCCACGGGTTGCTGCTCTGGCACACACCGCGTTACACGAGGCGCAACGGATGCACCACACTCGCCGATTACTTCAATGAGATGTGGATCGCGCCGGTCATGGCCATCGTAGTGATGGTGGGTTTGATATGGATCCAGCCCGGAGAACTCGCCATCAGCGGTGCCTTGCTGCTGCTGTGGCTGCTGTCGCCCGTGGTCGGATGGTGGATCAGCCAGCCGATCGTGGTCCGCAAGCCGGTTTTATCCGAGGAGCAGCGAACGTTCCTGCACGGTTTGTCGCGCCAGACTTGGCGCTATTTTGAAGTGCTGGTGAACGCGGAGGAAAATTGGTTGCCGCCTGATAATTTCCAAGAAATCCCGACCCCGGTAGCCGCCGCACGCACCTCTCCCACCAACATGGGCATGGCCTTGCTGGCCAATCTGGCGGCGAGCGACTTCGGCTATCTTTCCATCGGCCAATTTCTGGATCGCACGGACAAGACTTTCACCACGATGGAGAAACTCGAACGCCACCGGGGGCATTTCTTCAACTGGTACGACACGCGCACGCTCGAAACACTGCGCCCGTTCTATGTTTCAAGTGTCGATAGCGGAAATCTCGCCGGTGCCTTGCACACATTGCGGGCGGGCATTCTGGAGCTGAAATACCAACCGATTCTACAACCACGCATTTTCGCCGGGCTGGGTGATACCTTGGAAATGCTATCGTCCCCAGCGGTGGATCGCCTGCGGGAAAAGCTGAAAGCGATCCCGCCATCCGAGCCGACGGCCGCTGTGGCATGGCTTCAGGGACTCTGCGATGAAGCCGCCCAGCTCCCTGCCACCGGGGACGTGGAAGAGCAATGGTGGAAGGACGCCTTAGTCCGGCAGTGCTGTGCGGCGCGCGATGATCTTGAGCTTCTGATTCGTGAGGCTCCTGCGTTTGATCACATGCCGACCTTGCAAGAGTTGGCGGATGCGGCGACCACGGGTGGACACTCTGCGGCGCGGATTCAGGAAATCGACCAGCTCGCCCAGCGTTGCGCCGAGCTGGCGGCGATGGACTTCACCTTCCTGTATGATTCCACCTGCGATTTGCTATCCATCGGATACAACGTCGCCGATCATCGACTCGATCCTGCTTTCTACGATCTGCTGGCCTCGGAGGCTCGGCTGGCGAGCTTCATTCTCGTGGCTAAGGATCAGGTGCCGCAGGACCATTGGTTTGCTCTCGGGCGGCAATTGACGACTCAGGATGGCTCGGTGGCGCTGTTGTCGTGGAGCGGCTCGATGTTTGAGTATCTCATGCCGTTGCTGGTGATGCCCACTTATGAGCACACCTTGCTCGATGAAACATACCGGGCCGTCGTTGCCAGGCAGATCGAATACGGTTGCCAGCGCGGGGTGCCGTGGGGCGTTTCCGAGTCGTGCTTCAATGTCACCGACGCTCAGGGGATTTACCAATACAGCGCTTTCGGAGTGCCGGGCCTGGGGCTCAAGCGCGGCTTGGCCGATGATCTGGTCGTCGCACCTTACGCGTCGGTGATGGCCTTGATGGTCGCGCCGCAAGAGGCCTGCCAAAATCTGGAGAGACTCGCCGCCGCCGGCTATCAGGGTGTTTACGGGCTTTATGAAGCGATCGATTTCACGCCCACCCGCTTGCCCCGGGGCAAAGTCTGCGCGCCGCTTCGCAGCTTCATGGCGCACCATCAGGGCATGAGCTTACTGGCGCTGACTTATCTACTGTTAGACCGACCGATGCAGCGTCGATTTTTGTCGGACTTGCACTTCAAGGCGTCGGAGCTGCTTTTGCATGAGCGCATTCCCAAGGTTTCCACTCCGCAGCATCCGCACGCGGAGGAAGTCCGGGCCGCGAGACGTCCGCCCGCCAAAGCCGCCTCATACATGCGTGTATTTTCGTCGCCGCACACCGGCATTCCCGAGGTGCATTTGATGTCGAACGGTCGCTATCACGTCATGGCGACCAATGCGGGTGGCGGCTACAGCCGATGGAAAGACTTGGCAGTCACGCGTTGGCGCGAGGATGCCATGGGTGACGGCTTGGGCACGTTCTGTTATCTGCGCGACGCAGCTACAGGCGAGTTCTGGTCATCGGCCTATCAACCCACACGGCGATTGCCGAAAAATTACGAGGCGATCTTTGTGCCGGGTCGCGCCGAATACCGCCGCCTCGACGATGAGATGGAAGCGCATACCGAAATCGCTGTTTCGCCCGAAGACGATGTCGAAGTCCGGCGCATCACGCTGACGAACCTCTCGTCCCGCAACCGCACCATTGATCTCACCAGTTACGCGGAAGTGGTTCTCGCGCCGTTAAACGCCGATCTCGCGCACTCGGCTTTTAGCAATCTGTTTGTGCAGACCGAGATTCTCCGCGACTCGCAGGCCATCCTGTGTTCACGCCAACCACGTGCGCCCGGCGAAAAGCCGCCGTGGATGTTCCATCTCATGACCGCCCAAGGAGCACTGGCCAACGGCGCGTCTTACGAGACCGACCGTGCGAAATTCATTGGTCGCTGTCGCACAGCCGCCAACCCCCTCGCGTTCGATGATGCGGGTCCGCTTTCCGGCACGGATGGATCGGTGCTCGATCCGATTGTCGCCATCCGCTGCGGCGTCATCATCGAGCCCGATACCTCAGCCAATTGGCACATCGTCTCCGGCATGGCGGAAACGCGCGAGGCGGCTCTCGTGTTGATTGATAAATATCGCGACCCCAGCTTCGCGGTGCGTGCTTTCGAGATGGCGTGGTCGCAAAGCCAGCTCGTGGCGTTGCAATTGAAGATGACCGAGGCCCAGGCGCAGGTGTACGGGCAGTTGGCCAGCTCGATCATCCACGCGAATCCGCTGCACCGCGCGAGTGCCGATATTCTCCACCGCAATCGGCTCGGTCAGTCTGGATTGTGGACATTCGGAATCTCGGGCGACCTGCCCATCCTTTTGCTGAGGATTTCCGACGAGCATCGGATCGATCTGGTCCGGCAGGCTCTCCAAGCGCACGCCTACTGGCACGAGAAAGGCCTGCAAGTCGATCTGGTGATCCTCAACGAGGATTTCTCCGGCTACCGTCAGATCCTGCAAGATCGCATTCTGGGCTTGATCGCCGCTGGCACGGAAGCGCACCGGGTGGACAAGCCAGGCGGGATTTTTCCGCGGCGCAGCGAGGAGCTGCCGGAGGAAGAGCGGGTGCTGTTACTGACCGTCGCGCGGGCGATTCTAACCGACAGCGCCGACACCCTCGCCGAGCAGGTCGGGCGGCTGTTTCCACTGGCACGCAAGGTTCCGCAGTTTGTGCCGACCCGTGCGCCTATGCCTCTCAGCTCACCCGAGCCGCCTCACCGCGAGCGCAGCTTCTTCAACGGACTTGGCGGGTTCACGCCGGATGGTCGCGAGTATGTGATTTCCCTCGCGCCGGGAGAAACTACGCCCGCTCCGTGGTCGAACGTGCTGGCCAACGCCCAAATCGGCACCGTCATTTCGGAAAGCGGCGGTGCCTACACGTGGGTGGATAACGCCCATGAATTCCGCCTCACTCCGTGGCACAACGATCCGGTCTGCGATCCGAGCGGCGAGGCATTTTACATCCGCGACGAGGAAACGGGGCAGTTCTGGTCGCCGACACCGCTGCCTGCGCGCGGGGCTGGCACTTATGTTTGCCGACACGGATTCGGCTACAGCGTGTTTGAACATACGCAGATGGGAATCAGCTCGGAGCAGTGGGTTTACGTGGCGCTGGACTCGCCGGTGAAACTGGTGGTGGTGAAGGTGCGCAACCGTTCGGGCCGGACGCGGCGATTATCGGTCACTGGCTACTGGGAGTGGGTGCTCGGTCAATGGCGGCACTCGAATCTGATGCATGTGGTGACCGAAATCGATCCGACCACGCGCGCCCTTTTCACCCGCAACGTGTACAACCGCGAGTTTTCCGACAAGACGGTGTTTGTCAGCGTCAGCGAAGCCGCACGCAGCCTCACTTGCAGCCGTGCGGAATTTATCGGGCGCAACGGAACGCTAGCGAGCCCGGCTGCGATGCGGCGCTCTCATCTGTCCGGACAGACAGGCGCAGGTCTGGACCCCTGCACCGCGCTGCAAGTGCCGTTCGACCTCGCCGACGGTGAGGAGCGCGATCTGGTATTCGTGCTCGGTGCCGGAAACAACACCGAGGAGGCGCAACAACTCGTTCGGAATTTCAGCGGCCCGGCGAGTGCCCGGCTGACTTTGGAGAGCGTCTGGGATTTCTGGAAAAAAACTTTGGGCGTCGTCCATGTGGAAACCCCGGATCCGGCCTTGAACATTTTGGTCAACGGCTGGCTGGAATACCAGACCTTGGCCTGCCGTTATTGGGGACGAAGCGGATACTACCAATCCGGCGGTGCTTACGGCTTTCGTGACCAACTTCAGGACACGGCGGCACTGCTGCACGCCGCGCCATGGGCAACCCGCGAGCACCTGTTGCGCTGCGCCGGACGCCAGTTCCGGGAAGGCGATGTGCAACATTGGTGGCATCCGCCGACCGGTCGCGGCGTGCGCACGCATTGTTCCGACGAATATCTCTGGCTGCCCTATGCGACCTGCCGCTATGTGAAAATGACTGGGGATTCCGGTGTGCTCGATGAGCGTGCGCCGTTTCTCGATGGCCGCCCGGTCAATGCCGGCGAGGAGTCGTATTACGATCTGCCCCAACGGGCGGGCGAGGATGGCACGCTTTACGAGCACTGCGTGCGCGCGGTCAAAAACGGCTTCCGCTTCGGTGAGCACGGCCTGCCATTGATCGGCTCCGGCGACTGGAACGACGGGATGAATCTCATCGGGGAAAACGGCAAGGGCGAGAGCGTTTGGCTGGCGTTTTTCCTCTATCAGGTGTTGCAGCGTTTCGCCGAACTGGCACGGCGCAGGAACGATTCCGCGTTCGCCGACGAGTGCCTCAGCCAGGCGGCGCTATTGCAGCAGAATATCGAAAAGCACGGATGGGATGGCGACTGGTATCGGCGCGCTTATTTCGACGACGGAACTCCGCTCGGATCGGCTACGAACGAGGAATGCCAGATTGACTCCATCGCCCAGAGTTGGGCGGTGTTATCCGGCGCGGCCGATCCAGCCAGGGCGCGCTCGGCCATGGAAAATGTGGACCAGCGGCTGGTCCGGCGGGACGCGCAGTTGATCCAGCTCTTCGATCCGCCGTTCGTCAAATCCGAGCTCGAACCTGGCTACATCAAAGGCTACCCGCCCGGCGTCCGCGAGAACGGCGGGCAATACACTCACGGTGCCATCTGGACGGTCATGGCATTCGCGGAAATGGGCGAAACCGAACGCGCGTGGGAACTTTTCTCGCTGCTCAACCCGATCCGGCACGCGACGAACTCAGAGGACGCCAGCGGCTACAAGGTCGAGCCATACGTCGTCGCTGCCGATGTCTATGGCATGGCCCCCCACATAGGCCGGGGAGGCTGGACTTGGTACACGGGCTCAGCAGGTTGGATGTACCGGCTGATCGTCGAGACGCTGCTCGGCCTGGAGTTAGAAGTGGATCAGTTGCATTTGAACCCAAAGCTGCCGCGCGCCTGGGGTTCATTCAAAATGCACTACCGCTACCGCGACACCTTTTACCACATCACCATCACACGCAGCGGCACCGATTCGGCCGAACCTCAGCAGCTCAGTTTGGACGGCAATGAACTCACCGGGCAAACGGTTCCGTTGGTGGCCGACGGACAGACGCATCACGTTGAAATGAGAATCCACTGACCCGCCTAACATTTTTATTTATATATTATAAAACACCGCCATCCACGAACAACGACCCTTCACCATGTTACTCAAAGCAAACAATCTCATCGGATACAAATCGGGCTGCCTCGACGGCGCACTCGCAAGCATCATCTCAAAAGGAGGACGTTATGTATCATAGCAGCGGCAACTACGAAGCTTTCGCCCGTCCCCGAAAACCCGAGGGCGTGGACAAGAAGACCGCCTGCTTTGTCGGCTCGGGTCTGGCTTCGCTGGCGGGCGCGGCTTTCCTGATCCGCGACGGTCAGATGCCGGGCAAGCATATCACGATCTACGAGCAGCAACACCTGCCCGGTGGTGCTTTGGATGGCATCGAGGTGCCGGAAAAAGGTTTCGTGATTCGGGGCGGGCGCGAGATGGAAGACCACTTCGAATGCCTGTGGGATCTATACCGTTCGATTCCGTCGCTAGAGATCAAAGGTGCCAGCGTGCTCGACGAATTTTACTGGCTCGACAAGGACGATCCGAATTCCTCATTGCAGCGCGCCACGGTGAATCGCGGCGAAGACGCGCATACCGACGGCCTCTTCACACTCACCGAGCAGGCACAGAAAGAGATCGTCAAACTCTTCCTCGCCACCCGCGAGGAGATGGAGAACAAGCGCATCAGCGAGGTTTTCGGAGACGAATTCCTGAGCAGCAATTTCTGGTTATACTGGCGCACGATGTTTGCCTTCGAGCAGTGGCACTCGGCGCTGGAGATGAAATTATATCTGCACCGTTTCATCCACCAAATCCGTGGGATGCCGGACTTCTCCACGCTGAAATTCACCCAATATAACCAGTACGAATCGCTGGTGCTGCCGCTGGTCAAGTGGCTGCTAGATCAAGGCGTGGTGTTTCAATACGGCACCGAAGTGACCGATGTGGATTTCGACATCGCACCCAGCCGCAAACAGGCTACCCGGATCCACTGGCGCAGGGATGGTGTCGAAGGCAGTGCCGATCTTGGACCCGACGACCTGATTTTCATGACCATCGGCTCGCTCACCGAGAACTCCGACAACGGTGACCACCACACACCCGCCAAGCTCGATGCAGGGCCTGCACCGGCATGGGATTTCTGGCGACGCATCGCCGCTAAGGACCCGGCGTTCGGGCACCCGGACGTGTTCGGTTCGCACATCCCCGAGACCAAATGGGAATCGGCCACCGTCACCACGCTCGATCCGCGCATTCCGAAGTTCATCGAGAAGATCGCCAAGCGAGATCCGTTCAGCGGCAAGGTGGTGACCGGCGGCATTGTGACCGCGAAGGACTCATCGTGGTTGCTCAGTTGGACGGTAAACCGACAGCCGCACTTCAAGCAGCAGCCCAAGGACCAGATCGTGGTCTGGGTTTACTCGCTGTTCGTCGAGACACC
>JBGSLX010000274.1:0-11851 GCA_041740475.1 Akkermansiaceae bacterium
AGTGCTAGGTGGCTGCACCGATTTCCATATCTTACAAGTGAAAGTCGATCCCAGCATGGATCTCGCGGACCATGGGACATTTCGGCTTCACCCTGCGATGCCCTACCGGAAAATTTCCTCGTAGTAGTTTTCGAGGAGGAATTGCAGATCGGCGCGGTCTTTTTCGCGATGGGTCTTCTCCTTCATGCGGTAGAGCAAGCGAGGTGAAGCGAAGGGAATCGGGACGCCATCGACTATCCGGATCACTTGGTCTTTTGAGGCTTCATCGTAAGCAATACCACTGGCGGACGCCATCAGGTCCACACAGATTTCGTCGCCGATACGGATGACTGTGAATTTTGCGATCTCTCCGGGTTCTAGCGCGAGAACGGCCTTGTCGGGCAGGGATTCGAGAGCTTTGTAAACCTTGGCCTCGTTTTCGGGATCGGTCGCGACGATGAAATCGAGATCCATGGTCTCCCTTCCATATCCCGCTCCACGGATCGCAAAACCGCCGACCACGATATAGCGCGCCCCTGAGTCATTGAGAATCCTGCAGAGGTCCGCCAAGTCCTGTGGGGTGGGAGCTCGGGAGACTAGTTCTTCCTCACCCGGGTATTCTCCCTCATCCATAGATTGGCTTCTTCGTGGCTGCTAAAACGGAATATTCCTTTGGGCATGAGTCTCACCGGGAGAGCCTTCTGCCATTCTTGGGATCGCTGAATGGTGAATATCTTGGTGCAGAGTGGATTCGGTGGGCGGCGGCGACCGACCGTCTTGCTGGCGGGATCGTCGAGATTGATAACGCAAACCTGTTTCATTAGGTGAAACTTAGCTCCTGCAGATCAAATGGGAAGCTTTGAAAATGGAAGCGAAGAGCTCTTCGCAAGATGAGTGGGCGAGACGCCAGAGCTTCTTGAAATGAATCGTGCGAGGTAGCGCTGGAGCTGCCAGATGGTTTCTTCCAGATGGCTGAGGCGACCGGGGGCGTAGCCGGCGGAGGCGATTCCGCGCTGGGTGGCGGTGCACATTTCCATATCTTCCATGTGAAAGTCGATCCCGGCCTGGATCTCGCGTTGCAGCGTTTCCTGATAGTCGGGCTGATCCTTGGCGCTTGGGTGGATGAACATCGTGGTCAACAAGCGACTGGTATCGGGTCCGCTGGGGAGGATGCGATACCAGTAGAAGCGGTCCGGCGCGTGGAAAAATAAGCAGTTTGGATAGGCGAGGTGGATCGACCACTCCAGGCAATCGTCGAGCGTGAGCGCGGGGAAAACCGGGAACGCAGTATCGGCATGGCCGGCCTCGCGGATTACGTCTTGCATCGATGGCTTGAGCGGCAGGTGCATCGAGGAAAAGTCCGGGTTTTCCGGCTCCGTCCAGCAGCCTTTTGCGGGTAGGAATGGTTCCAGCGTTTTCCGGTGAGCGCCGAGGTGGTGGTAGCATTCCATAAAATTTTCCACTAACACCTTCCAGTTGAACGGGCATTCCCAATGCGCGGACCAGACCAATTCCGCAGAGGTCATGTCCCATTTTCCGAGAAATTTCTGCTTCAACGCAGTGAGCTTCTCAGCCAGCGGCGGCGCATTTCCCGAGAGGTCCACAAACACGAAACCCTCCCAGATTTCCGAGCGAAACGCATGCAGGCAGACTTCCGAGCGGTCGAATCCCTCGGCGAGCTGCATTTCCGGTGCGCCGACGAGCTTGCCTGTTAGTTCGTAGCTCCAGAGGTGATAGGGGCAGAGGATCACGCGGCGGTTGCCCTCGTCCGGGTGACCGAATCCGCTCGGCATCACGTCCATGCCACGGTGGCGGCAGGTGCGTGACAGCACGCGGATCGCATCGTCCTTGCCGCGAATGACGAGTAGTGGTTCCTCTGCTAGATCGACGCGGACGAAGTCGCCGGGATTCGCGAGTTGGCTGACATGGCAGAGAGAAATCCACTCCTTGCGGAAAATTTCGCGTTTCTCGAAGTCGGCGAAATCTGGATCGCGATACGCGGCGGCAGGCAGCGATTCCGAGCGCTCGCGTGGGAGCGATGCCGTGGCGGAAATTTCATCAAATAGTGCATTCATGACGTGGAGTAACGTTCGAGTTGGCGGCGGCCGAGCCAGCGATTGATTTCCCAGAGGTCGGCGACGGGACTTTGGGTGTAGGGCATGAGATGGAGGTAGCCGTCGGGGCCGGATTCTGGCGTGAAGGTGGCGGCAGAGTGACCGCGAGTGCGCATGTTTTGAAGCAACGTGTCCCACCAGCGTTCGTGGGCGGCGAGCTCGGCGGCGTATTCTGGAGCGCGCGGGTCAGGCACTTGCGGCCCTTGCGCATAGCCGACGCGTCCGTGGATGTGATGCACATTTCGCGCGCAGATTTCGAGCAACTCCGGCTCTCGATCGAGCAGCAGGCGCTCACAGACGACGCACCAGTGGGAGAAATCACAGGTCAGTTTCAAACTCGGAAGTTGCGCCAAAAGTCGCTTCGTTTGCCATGGATGGAAAGTCGGGCGACCGCGATGGGTCTCGATAGAAATGGCGATGCCATGTTCTTGTTCGAGATCGAGCACCGCGCGATGGAAGCGGACGATTTCATCGAAACTCCACTCGTCCGAGCCGGCCATGGTGGTGATGAAACGCGGCTTGCCCGGCAGACTGCGGCGCAGACCATCGCGCAACGATGTTAGGTGATGATCCACCGCGAGATGCGGCAGCGGCAGATATTCGCCGGGAGCGGTGCAGGTGGTGATTTCTGCGATCCACGGCGTTTCACCGAGCGCTTGGAAGAACTCCGCACGCGGGGCTTCGTCCAATGGCGCGGGGCCTTCGATGCCGTGAAACCCGGACTCGCGCGCGAGCTCGATGGCCGATGAAACATCGCCGACGTGGCCCCAGAGAGTTTTGAAGAGTTCGAGTTTCATGGAGAGATGTCGCGTGCGAGGCGGAATCCGAGATTGTCCCAGCGTGCGGATTCCGGAGCCCAATCGCGCCAAGAACTCCGCAGCAAGCGCGGCATGTGATCCCACGCGCCGCCGCGTATCACCCGGCAGCCGATTTTCCCGCCCTCAGTCCATGCCGAGCCATCGGCTGGCGCGTCACGGTAGCTGGGATGCCAGCGATCCGCCGTCCATTCGCAGACATTGCCGAGCATGTCGTGCAGGCCGAAGGCATTGGCCGGATAACTGCCGATGGGCGAGGGCGCAGCCGGACCGATGGCTTCGCCGGTCTCATCGTAGAGAAAATTCGCATCGTCAAAGGTGAGCGCGGATCGACCATAGAAAATCGCCGTTTCACCGGCGCGGCAGGCGTATTCCCACTCGGCCTCTGTTGGCAGGCGGGCGGAAAGTTTCGCCGCGAAGTCGCATGCTTGCTGGAAGTCGATCCGAGTGACGGGTGGATCGGTGGGGCCGATCGCGTCGCCACCCATCACCGCCTGCCATTGCGCGATCGAGACCGGGTGCACGCTCATTTCAAACGCCGCGACCTCCACGGTGTGCTGCGGCAGCTCCACCGCTCCGACGAATTTATCCTCAGCGATTCCGCCCATCAGAAAGCGACCGGCGGGGATAATTCGGAAGTAGATGGATCCAGCCGTTACCATGGATTCACTCGATGCTGGGCAGCGGTGCGATGTGGGTGAAACGCGGAAGTTCGTGCATCTGGGCTGTCCATGGCAGCTCATCGCAGACCCAGCATTGATCGACAGGTGAATAGCTCGCGGGATCATCGAGCGTGTTGGTGTTGGCCTCGAAAAGCTCGGGAATCGATGGATCGAAAAACGTCAATGGACTGCCGCAATCGCCGCAGAAACGTCGTTCGCGCTCGGCGTGGCGGATCACTTTTGGGTGCCCCTTGGTCCAGATGAGCGAGCCCGTCGGGAAGAACGACCATGCGACGACGGGTGCGCCGCTGGCTTTGCGGCAGTCCTCGCAGTGGCAAAGCGTGGTTTGCAGAAAGCGGGCGCGGATTTCATAACGCACCGCTCCGCAAAGGCAGCCGCCGGTGTGGGTTTCTTCAGACATGCGGCACGGTGGGTAGAGCGTTCCAGTGTTCCGGCGCGAGGGGCGGCTGTTCGGTCAGGGCGATGCCGATTTTTTTCACCAACGCGGATGTCATTTGATCAAACAAAGCCCCGCCTTGTTGTGCAGTCGCGCGGGATGGGTAGCCAGTCACGCCGTTCAGGCTGGTCTGCGCCACTGGATGGGAAAACACCGTGTCCACCGTGCGATCCGGGTCGTCGGCGGTGGCGAGCCGATCCATGCGCACGAGTTCTGGGTGAAGATGCAGCATCAACGCCGTCTCCGCCTGATTCGCGTGGAGGTCCGCAGCGTCAGCGCTGTAGGTGGCCCAGATCGCGGCATCGAGCTGAAAGGCATTCAGCAGGCCCACTTGCAGATTTCCCAAGTACGACAATCGCAGTTGGTCCACCGCCACACGCGCCGGGGCGTCGTTTCCAAAGTGAGTGTTGATCAGCAAAAGCCGCGTCCAACCGGAAGCCACCGCCCATGCGGCGATGTCGCGCAGGGTCGAGATGAACGTTTCATGGCGCAGTGAAAAGGTGCCCGGCCACTTGGTGGTGTGGCCTTGGGAGGTGGTGTAGCGCAGCGCCGGCAGCACAGGCACGCCAGTCGCGGAAGACGCCGCGTGGCAGAGCGCCTCCGCCAGCAAACTGTCCATCGCCACCGGCAAATGCGGCCCGTGTTGTTCCGTCGCGCCAAGCGGAAGTAGCAAAAGGCCGTGGTTTCGATCGCGGACCGCAGCGACTTCCGGCCACGGCAATTGTTCCAGCAGGACGGGTTTCATGCGTTCATTTAACTTCACAACATGCTCTCAAACGTGTCGCGGTCGGATCATTTGCTCGGCGGAACCCGCTTCGGAGATTGTCTTGGTTTTGCGGTCGCTCATGAAAAAATCGTGCATTTCAATTCCACTAAAGAGCAATCCAAATGCCACGATTCAGAATTCTGGGCGATTATCCCGAGCAAGCGCGGTTGCGGAGCATGTAACTTCAACAAACCTACGAAAAATCGACGTTTGTTGAGTTGGCTTGGCTGTTACTCAAAGATATGCGGCCGGATAGATCTTACCTCCTGAGGGCTGAACGTAGGCCGCTTGAACACCACGTTTCAAATATCCGAGTGCCAAACGGTGGCTGCCTTCCGGTATCGGTGAAATGCTCGTCAATCTGCCGACAACGGAGCCACTCTCATCGACTAACGACAAATTCGATATGGGAATCGCCGCATCAAATCGCAGTTGAACCAAGCGTTGATTGACCTTTCCGGCAGACTTGATGCGAGAAATGACTTCCTGACCGACATAGCAGCCTTTTTGGTAAGATATATCAGTCTGATCCAGTCCCGCTTCCGGTGGTAAAATACCTTCAATCAACTCGCTGCCCCATTGCGGTATCTTGTTGGCGATGCGGAACGCCTCAAATTCTTCTCCAAATTCTCCAAACAAGAGCGTCGTTCCGAGCGGCAGTTCAACCTCCACATCGGCAAGACTCCACCAATCGGCACCGACTTTTCCGAAACGACTGCTTTCGCGAGCCATCACATCAGGCGGCGGTGTTGTCTCCTGCCCGATCAAATGGACGAGTTTATAATTTCCCGTTAGATTCGTGACATCGACGTCGTCTGCAATCAGGTAGCGGGTCAGGCGTGCTTCGAGCGCTTCCGCGCTGCCCGCCGGACCCTCGACCCATAAAGCGCCATCGGGCGACTCGGTGATCCAGACGCGGAACTGCAGTTTTCCTTTCGCATCGGTCACGCACGCTGGCAGCGCGATTTTCCCGCCTGCGAGTTTTCTGACGTCTTGGGTGACTTGCCCGTTGAGAAATCGCTGGGCATCCGGGCCGCGAAATTCCAGCAACGTAGGCGATTCGATGGTGATCGCTTGGTGGGCGCTCACGATTCTTCGAGGTAAGGTTTTGCCAACACGGAGAAATCGAAATCTCCCAGTCCGATGTTTTCTAACTCCCTCATGCGACGCGATACCGCAGCAATCGCCGGAGTTTCCAACTGCGAGTCAGCCGCGAGATCGAGCATGTAGCGGCTGTCTTTGGCCATGTTTGAGAGCGAGAAATTCGTCTCGTAATTTGCCGTGAGCATCGCCTGAAATTTCACCGAACTGAGCACCGAGCTGCTGACATTTTGTGACACTGCATGCACCAAACATTCTGGCGGCACTCCGTGATGCGTGGCGATGGCGAGAGCTTCTGACATCGCTTGCACGGTGCAGGCGGAGATCAGATTGGTCGCGAGTTTCACTACCGTCGCCGCACCGACTGGACCGCATGGCAGGCGGGACTTACTGGTTGCCGATAAATAAACATCCAGCTCAGCCGCGAGTTCAGCATCGCCACCGATATAATATATCAAACTCCCACTCTCAGCCGCCGCTTTGCTACCAGTGAATGGCGCATCCAGAAATCGGCAACTTCGCTCAAGACATTGCTGATTCAGCCAATGCGTCGTTTCCAAATCGACCGTCGCGTGATTTAGCAACGTTTGCCCTGGCTGGAGTGCTGGCCCGATCTGAGCCATCACCTCACGCACGGCTGGCGCGTCTTTGAGATAGATCGAAATGATTTCCGCATCTTGAACCGCCGCTTCTAACGTCACTGTCTCACCCGGAATGCCTTTGGGCGTGCGATTCCAGCAGCGCACGTCCCACGCATGGGTTTCGAGGTGTTGGCGAGCGCGGGAGCCGATGATGCCCAGCCCGAGCACGGCGGCGGTGCCGAGTTTTTCTGAAATGACGGCACTCATTGTTTCCGCTCCATCGCCAGAGTGACCAACTTCGCGGCTTGCTCACGGATTTCTTTCATCGTGGCAGGTGCGGGTTCCTCGCCCTCGTTGATGGCCATTTCGTTGCGCAGGCCGGAAAGCAAATCGCGCATGGCCAAATAATTGGCCCGCTCGGAAATGCGTGGCTCAAGGCCCGCAATGGACTCGGTGTAGTAGTCTGCGATGTCCTCCCGCATCACCTTGCGCGCTCGCTCTACCGTGAATTGCTTGTCGACGGCGACGGTCGAGACTTGCAGCGCACGAATCCAGCCGCCGAGCGATATCAGGTGAGCTAAGTCCGCGTCTTTCAAGATGACCAGTTCGGTTTCCACGTCGCGTTGCGTGGATGAGAGTTCTTTTTTCAACTGAGCCACATCCTTTTCCTTCGCACTTTCCAGAAGACCGGCCGCATGCCGGTTCACGCGGTCCCCTGCACCGAGTGCTTTGCCGTATTTGGTCAACTTCGTCGCAAGATCCTCCACTTTTTCCAACTGCTCCGCTTGAACGATTAGGAAACCATCCGCGATCAGAAATCCCAACTCCATCGCGAGATCCGCGCGGTCGAGCGGCATTCTCTCCTGCAGCTTGAGCTCAGTATCCAAAAGCGGCAGTGGCCACAAAAACTCCAGCGTCTCAAACAACTTCTCAATCGACGGCGCGGTGAATTCATTCACAGCCAGCTCCTCTCTCACGTGCGGATCATCGAGCAAGTCTGCGGGAATCGCTTTGGCTGGATTCACCTCCCCATCATGCTCGATCTTGTTTGGTGCAGGCTCCTCCGCCATCGCATGCGGCAAACAGAATGTGGCTAACAGACTCAGCAGAAACAAATGACGTATCTTCACGCGCCAAGATTGACACCCGACCTAGCAATTCGCAACCGACAAAAAGTCCGCATTTTACTGATTTTTTCCCGATCACAGCCAATTCGCAGTCCCGGGAATCGACCGAGTTTGCACTTGCAAGGGCATATTCCAGTTCATAGAAGACTTGCCGCACGGCTTCTGACGAAAGTATGGAGTGGGTCTCGCACCCACTCTTTCGCGTCTCTGGATATCAGAAGCGGCGATCGCAGACACCGCCCGCTATGACCAACGATATTGTCGCCCTCATCGAGTATTACGAAAAAGAGAAAGGTATCGACCGCGAGAAGGTCGTTGCTGCTTTAGAATTCGCGTTCATTTCTGCGTACCGCAAAATGGTCCCGGGAGCCGATTCCATCGAAATCCTCCGCGCCGATGTCAATACTCGCAAAGGCGAAACCCGCATTTTCGCCTCGCTCGCCGTCGTCGCCGACGAGGATTACAGCGATAAATTCAACCAAGTCCCGCTGACCACCGCTCTCAAGAAGAATCCCGAGGCGCAGCCGGGCGACATACAAGAGTTCAATGTCACGCCTAAGGACTTCGGCCGGATCGCCGTCCAGACTGCCAAACAAACGATGATGCAGCGTCTCCGCCAAGCGGAGAAGGAAATGATCTACGAGGAGTTTAAAGACCGCGCCGGTGATGTCGTTTCTGGCAGCGTGCGCCGCTTCGAGCGCAATGACGTGATGATCGATCTGGGCAAGTTCGAAGGCATCATGCCCAACAAAGAACGCGTGCAAGGCGAGGACTACAACATCGGTGACCGCATCCGTTGTTACGTTCTCGCAGTTGAAAACGAAGGCCGCGGCCCAGAAATCATCCTCTCACGCAGCCACCCGAATTTTGTCCGCCGCTTGTTCGAAGCCGAGGTGAATGAAATCTCCGACCGCACGGTGGAAATCCGTGGAATCGCACGTGAAGCCGGTTTTCGCACCAAAGTGGCCGTCTGGAGCAGCGATCCGAAAGTGGACCCCGTTGGTGCCTGCGTCGGCATGCGCGGAGCACGCGTGAAAAACATCGTCCGCGAGCTCAACAACGAGAAAGTGGACATCATCCGCTGGAGTGAAGACCCTCGGGAATTCGTCCGTGAAGCCCTCAAGCCCGCCGAACTCCGCTCCATCACCGTCGACGAACAGGGGAAAGTCGTACACGTCACCGTCGATGAAGCGGACCTCAGCAAGGCCATCGGCCGCAAGGGCCAAAACGCCCGCCTTTCCTCACGCCTGATGGGCTGGGACGTCCAAGTCCGCCGCGATGAGTCGAAAGAAGAACAGTTTAAAGAAAAAATCGGTGGCGCAGCCCACACGCTCGGTGAATTGCTCGGCATCTCAGATGCTCTCGCCGAAAAACTCACTCTCGCAGGCGGCATCGCCCCAGAATACATCATCGGCATGTCCGAGGACGACATCGCCGAAGCTTTGGAAATCTCTATCGAGGAAGCCGCCCCGATTCTCGCCCGCGCTCAAGAAATTGTCGGCGAGGCGTAATCCGACGTCACCGCAGACGAAACCTACTCACACACTCTCATCATTTCTACGAACTCCCAGACCCGCCTGATGCCCGAAAAAAGCGATAGCTCCTCTAAAGACGACAAGGTTCTCGATCTACTCGACACGACCAAAAAACCATCGCGCCGTGAGCGTCAGCGGAAGGAAACCGAAGTGATCCCCGCCGCCCCCAGCAAGCTTGATATCGCCAAAAGCGAAGCCCTTGATCTCTTCTCCGAAGAAAAAAAACCGAGAGTCCGCAAGGCCGCAGCGACTCCGAACTCCGTTCTGGGTAGCATTTCCAAAATCCTCGAGCGCGAAGAACCAGCCGCCGTCAAGGCGGCACCCGCACCGATTGCGCAACCTGCAACAGCAGCCCCAGTTCCCCAGCCACAAACTCCAGAGGAAGAATCCGAACCTTCGGATCCCAAGTTGATCGTCATCAAGCCCCCCATCTTGATTCCCGAACTGGCCGCCCGCCTCGGCCTCAAGCCGTTCAACATCACTGCGGACCTGATCAAAATCGGCGTTTTTCCCGCACCGAACCAACCGCTCGAACCCGACATCGCAGCCAGAATCTGCGAAATTCACGGCTTCACTTTCGAACGCGAGAAACGCGACAAAGAAAAAGGCTTCCACAAGGTTGAGGAAATCATCACCGAGCCTGAAATCCCGGTCGAAGAACCTGAGGATCAACTCAAGAACCGTCCGCCCATCGTCACGATCATGGGCCACGTGGACCACGGCAAAACCTCAATCCTGGACTTCTTCCGCAAGTCCAAAGTGGTCGCCGCCGAGGCAGGTGGCATCACTCAGCACATCGGTGCCTACCAAGTCATTCACAACGAACAGGAAATCACTTTCCTCGACACCCCAGGTCACGCGATTTTCTCCGACATGCGCGCTCGCGGCGCAGACATCACAGACATCGTCATCATTGTCGTCGCCGCCAATGACGGCATCATGCCGCAGACGCTCGAAGCCATCAACCACGCGAAAAAAGCGGCCAAGACCATCATCGTGGCCATCAACAAATGCGATCTGCCATCCGCGAATGTGGACCGCGTGAAAAGCCAGCTCGCTGAAAACGGACTCCAAACCACCGACTACGGCGGCGATACTGAGTTTGCCGAAGTTTCCGCGCTCAACGGCCAAGGCATGGAGAATTTGTTAGAGCTGATCGCGCTTCAGGCGGAGGTGCTGGAACTCAAAGCCAACCCGAAAGCCACCACCCGCGCGGCCGTCATTGAGGCCCGCGTCGTTCCAGGGCGTGGCACCACCGCGACAGTCATTGTCGAGTCCGGCACTCTGAAAACTGGTACTCCCTTTATTTGCGGACCATTCTCCGGCAAGGTCCGTTCGCTCGTCAACGACCGTGGCGAGACGGTGAAATCTGCGCACCCCGGAATGCCCGTCGAGGTCATCGGTTTTGAGGAGCTGCCAAACGTCGGCGATCATCTCACGGAGATGAAATCCGAGCGCGAGGCCAAAACTCTCGCTGGCGAACGCCAAGATGTTCTACGCATCGAACGCCTGAAACCCCAGCACCGCAATCGCCTCGAAGACCTCTACAACATGGTCAACGAAGGCGGCGGAAAATCGATCCTCAAGCTCATCCTCAAATGCGATGTGCAAGGTTCCGTGGAGGCGATCAAAAAGGCGGTGCTGGCCATCGAATCGGCAAAGGTCGAGAGCCAGTTCATCACCGCCGCTGCTGGCCCCATCACCGAGTCCGATGTCACCTACGCGGACTCAACCGACGCCATCATCATCGGCTTCAACGTCAAAGTGGAGGCCAAGGCCGTTAAAGCCGCCAAAGCATCCGGCGTTGAAATCAAGCTGTACTCTGTAGTTTACGAGCTCATCGATCAGGTGCGCGAGGCAATGCTCGGCTTGTTGGAACCGCTCACCCGCGAAACGGTGATCGGCCATGCCGAAGTCCGCCAAGTGTTCAAACTTTCACGCGGTCGCGCGGCTGGCTCATTTGTCACCGATGGACGCATCCACCGCAAGGCGCACGCCCGGGTCATTCGCGGCGGCATCCCTGTCTTCGATGGTCGCATGTCCACACTCCGCCGCTTCCAAGACGAAGTGGAAGAAGTCCGCCAGAACTTCGAATGCGGCATCCGCCTCGGGGAATTCAACGAGTACAAAGAAGGCGATATCATCGAGTGCTACAAACTCGATAAAGTTCCACAAACGCTCTAACTAGACAGAAGACTTGAAGACTCAAGACGCAAGACTTACGGATTCTACAGAGCTATGTTCTCTCTAATTTCTGACTCTTCTCTTGTGTCTTGCGTCTTCAAGTCTTGATTCTTGCTTCCCATGTCCCGCCGCCTTGATCGAGTCAACGAACTGCTTCGCCGCGAAATCGGCAATGTGATCCAGAAGGATTACGAATGGCATGGAAAACTCGTGACCGTCAGCGGTGTGGAGGTCACTCAAGATTTGAAAGAAGGCAAAGTGTGGATCGGTGTGCTTGGCGGCCAAGGCACTCCGGTGATCGAGAAACTCAACCGTGAACACGGCTCAATCCAAAGTAAGGTGATGAAGCGCGTGGTTTTAAAATCCACCCCAGTCCTTCGCTTCCATCACGATGCCTCCGCAGTCCGCGGCGTGGAAATCGTCAACCTGCTCGAAGAAGTGGACAAACTGCCAAAAGCCCCGGAACTCGATCCCGAATCGGAGATCTCCTGACAAAATCGAGCGGAGTGGCGGGGGGGGGGGGGGGGGGG
>JBGSLX010000275.1:0-3169 GCA_041740475.1 Akkermansiaceae bacterium
ATGCACAACAGATGCTCCAAGATTCTGGAATCCAGCCGGAGGCGTTGGATTACACGCAATTTGATGGTTCAATTACCCTTGGTGGTTCCGACGGTGACGGAGCTTTCTTCATCGAGTCTCACAACTCGGTGGCAGCGGATACTATTTCGACCGATGAGGTTCGCGCCACAGGCGCACTTCGCTTGGGTTTGACAGGCGCAGGCACGACGTTTGGCATGTGGGAGGTGAGTGATCCACTCCTGACACATCCCGAATTCACCAACGGTGCTGCCACTGTGCGTGTGATCGACCGTGATGGCCCGAACTCGGCTGGGACGAATCCAATCTCGGATCGTTGGCACGCAACTCATGTTGCTGGAACCATGGTGGCGCGAGGTGCCAATGCGTTAGCGACTGGCATGTCGCCGCAAGCGACCCTGAACGCTTACGATGTGTTGAATCAATTCACGGATATTACTGGCGCATTCTCGAATGTGGATACCACAGACGACATTCCTGTTTCTAATCATTCATATGGGCGTGTGGCCGGGTGGTGGACCACTTATTTACACACTAACGGCGTTACTTACCCTGTTTGGAGTGGGAATGCCGCGATCAGCACCGTTGAGGATTATCGTTTTGGGTTTTATGATCCTAACGCAAGACAACTTGATCAGATTACTTATCTACAGGAGACCTATTTGCCCGTGTGGTCGGCAGGGAATGATCGCTTGCAGGCCAATGCGGTCACCGCAGGCACATTTTATGTTGGCTACGTTGGAGAAGTTGGCGCGGTGCCGCCAGTCTTCATCAACGGGCCTTATCCAGCTCCCGATGGTGTGCCTGCAGGATTTGATTCGATGACGAGCTATGGCGTTGCTAAGAACGTCCTTACTGTTGCTGCGGCGAATGACGTTGTTGGGGGCTGGACGAGCGCAGCCGGAGTGACGTTTGCGAATTTTAGCTCGGCGGGGCCGACAGATGACGGGCGCATCAAGCCCGATATTACAGCCAACGGTGTCGGTGTATTTTCAGCGGATGATCCGACTACTTCGCCATTCAATACTACCCAGAACTACTTTGCCTACAACGGCACCAGTCAAGCTTCACCCAATGTGACAGGCTCGATCAATCTGCTTTTACAGTATCATCACCAGCTTTATCAGACAGCCATTCTCCCGTGGGCTTCCACCGTTAAGGCTTGGATTATTCATACCGCAGACGAGATCGGTGCTGCGGCTGGACCAGATTACCGAGGTGGCTGGGGTTTGATGAACACGATGCGTGCCGCATCGTTTATCAGAGCCAACAAAGAGGCGTTGGGGTCGCCACTCATCCAGCAGGCACAGGCCACCACTGGCGTGACAAACACTCGGACGGTTACGGCGATCGGGGGACAGCCCATCAAGGTGACGGTGGTTTGGACGGATCCAGCGGGAGTGGTCGGAGCAGCAGCACTCGATAATACTACTCAGAGACTCACCAATGACCTAGACGTGCGGGTCACAGGGCCGGGAGCCGTAGTGACATTTCCTTACACTCTCGACCCAGCCAACCCCGCGAATGCAGCTACCACTGGCGACAATGCCAGCGATAATGTAGAGCAGGTCGTAGTTGCCGCCCCGACGGCTGGAGCGACTTATACGATCACAGTCGCGCCAAGCGTGGGTGAGAATCTGGTAGATGAGACCGGAGCGGCTGCTACGCAGCCGTATTCGATTTTGATTTCCGGTATCAAGGTCGAACATGCCACCGCATCGATTCCGATTCTACTCACACCTACAGGTGCTACTACCTACGACCTGAATTGGGCACCTCTACCCGGAGTGAGCTACGATTTTGAGACCAGCACTGATTTATCTACGTGGACGACGTTGCAGAGTAACCAGACTTTCAGCCTCACTCCTGCTTTCACGGGCGTGACACGGAATCCTACCGAGCCCAAGCGATTTTGGAGATACACCACCAACCCGTAAGCCTTCGCAATATGAAGAAGCTATGGATTTGGTTTATGATGGGAGTCACTATCACGGCGGCTAACGCAGTCGTGATAGTGACTCGTTTTCCTGATTACGGTGTTTCGTTATTGCCTACTGGCACGACAGGGATTTTCCGTTACGAAATAGATATAGATGCTGACGGCATCTACGAAGTTGCCATTGATTCTAACTCAGGTGTTCAAGTGTCAGCTATGTCAAACAATCATGTCCGAATTCAGACACTCCCTGAAGCTCCACCAGATACTGGTTCAGAAGGTTGGTCACTGCGTCTAGGTTCTATGATTGGTGCTAGTCCAGAGAGTCCCGCGGTTTGGAGGAATGAGCCTATCGGAGCAGGAATGCGAGTTTGCACTGATTTGTTCTGCGTGGGTAACTGGCCTAGCGGGAATTTTGTAGCCACTGATCCGAATACAGGTTTTTTGACCATCTTTCCAGAGAGTGGCTATTTGGCAGTAGAGTTCACCAATTCCACGGGCTTACACTACGGATGGGTTGATGTGGGCGTTTTAGGGTTTTCACCTACAGCCAGAATCTATGGATGGGGTTGGGAGACTCAAGCAGGAGTTGGGGTTCAGATTGTGCCAGAGTCATCAACAGCATTACTGATGGCTGCGGGGATACTGGCAGCCGTATTCCGCAGGCAACGCAAAGAAAATCAAGAAGCCTAACAAGACGAGACACAGCAACCCCTATCAGCCGCCCTGTTTTCATGCGTTGCCGTAGTTTCAACCTCAACCCCGTGATCGACACTCGCCCTCGCTGATAGGGGTGCGTGCTCTTTGACGTTAGGCAAAGAAATGAAACTACACTTGATGCTTACCCTTTTTCTCTCTGGCCTTGTGCACGCCCAAATTTGGCCAGCTAAGATTGTTCCGCTGCATTTAGCGGAGCCTGCAGTTTTGGAAGCCCAAGCCGTATTCCCGAAAGATAGGCAAGCCCGATATTCTTTCATCGATGGATATTGCGAAGCCTTTCTTGATCGATGGCGTAATACACGACTTTATATTAATCGCAAAGACAAGAATTTCCGTCGTGATTCCGATGAACCTCGTGGGAAGGGATATAACGCGGGGTTAGATGCGTTAGATACAGACAATCAAAAGGTTAAGATTCCGGATGTATCTCCCGAAGATTTTGGATACTCAATCAAGACTTTCAAGGGGACTTACAGCGGTGCATTTGAGAAGTCT
>JBGSLX010000276.1:0-4317 GCA_041740475.1 Akkermansiaceae bacterium
GACGTTTTTCTTGGCGATCCCGGCAGGGCTATGGCTGCGCGGAAAACCGCTGCGTAAGCCGCTGCTCATCGGCTCCATCCTGTTTCCGCTGACAGCGTTGGCGTCGTTAGAAGTCGTGCGCCAAGGCCACATGACGGCGGCGTCCGCGTGTTTCATGGCAATGGGATTTTCTAACTTAGTTCTCAGCGTCGTCAGTATGCCGCTGATGATGCGGATGGCTCCACCGAAGCAAGCCAGCGAGGCATTGAGCTTGCTGTTCGCGATGTGGGGCGCAGCAAGTATCTGCGGCGGCGTGCTGTCGAGCGTGTTGCAGGGCATCGGCCATTTTGAAATCGGAAATCATGATTTCATTTTCGACGAATACTCGACGCTGCTGGTCCTAACACTCGCGGGACTTGGCGCGCCATTTTTTTACTACCGCATTCCAGATCCGGTGCCGGCAGCGACAACGAAACGCCACTGGCTGCACGTCCATCGTGAAGACTTACCGATTCTCGCACGCAACATTGTGCCCTGTCTTTGCATCGCCACGGGCGCGGGATTGAGCATCCAGTTTCTCAATCTGTTTTTCAGCAACGTCTATCAAATCAGCTCGGCAGCTTACTCGGGCTTCGGCTCGGTGAGCTACGTGTTGGTGTTTATCTTTGGTCTCATCGTCCCGGAAGTGAAACGTCGGCTCGGCTGGCGCGGCGCGATCATCGGCGTGCAGAGCGTCGCGGTCGTGATCCTCGCGGTGATGGGGCTAACAGAGCTGTGGAAGCACACCGCTTGGGCGCTGCCAGTCGCCCTCGTGTGTTTCATTTTCCGCCAGCCCTTGATGAACATGGCTGGCCCGTCCACCAGCGAGCTTTCGATGATCTACGTCGGCGAGCGCAACCGCGAGTTGATGAGTGCCTGCAGCGGCGCGATCTGGAGCGGCGCGTGGTGGGTGGCAGCTAAGGTTTTTGAAATTCTACGCACTCACGATATTCCTTATTGGCAAATTTTCCTGATGACTGCGGCCTTGTATCTGCTCGGCACGACATCCTACCTCGGGATCATTCGCAGCGTGGAAAAGCAGGAGAAAGAAGCTTTGCCGGAAATGACGCCAGAGACCGAGCAGGTGTGATTCTCACCGCGCGATGGAAAATCCCGTGCAGTTCTCTAGCAGCGGAATTTTTTCCGCCGTTAGGTTTTTGATGTGGTGGGAGACGTTCGATTCCTCGGCGATTTCCTTGATGAAAGATTCCACCTCATTTTCTTCACCCATGACTTGGAGTTCGACACTGCCCTCGGGCAAATTTTTCACCCAGCCGCAGACCTCGAAACCGCGTGAAAGATCTTTCACCGTATAGCGGAAACCCACACCTTGGACGCGGCCTTCGAAGATCACGCGCTTGGCGATCCTCGGGAAATCACTGCTCGCCATTTTTGAAAGGATTCGTTTCCAAAGCAGAGGATTTCACGCCAAAAACTTGCTCGAAGGTTTTTCCCGGCAAGTAGTTGTAGGCGATGGGAGCACTGCGCTTGCCTTCTGCATCGTAAATATAAGCCAGCTTCTGTACGGGCATTTCTTTGCCGCTGTTAGGATTGATGCGCTTAACGCGGGAGTCGAACATGAGTTCCTCGACGAGTAGGCCGGTGACGCGATGGTAGCCGTAGCTGACTTTGAAGAGTTCTTGGTTGAGGCCGTCGCGTATTTTACAGCCTAACGGATTTCCATTTGCATCCATCTTGTAAGTCGTGGTCATCGTGCGGACTCCGTTAGCTGAGAAGGTTTTCTTTGTGAGCGTCTTGTTGTCGGGGCTGCGGATGAAAACCGAGCGCGAGCCGTCTTCGTGGCGCATATAGCGGACGTTCGGGCCATCGACGCCTTCCATTTCACTCGCGCCGCATACTGGAGCGAGAAGCAGAAGTGCGACGATCCACAGGTTTTTCCAAGTTGTCAGGAAGTTCATGGCGGGCAAACTACGACTACGACGCGGACGCTGCAAGCCGCCATTTTTCACGATGATTTGGAAAAACCGACGAGGCACCATTGACCTCACGCGCCATGCCCGAGTGATGGGAATCCTCAACGTGACGCCGGATTCGTTCTCGGATGGCGGCGCACATTTTGAAATCCATTCTGCGTTGAGCCACGCCCGCCGCATGATCGCGGAAGGAGCAGAAATCATCGACATCGGCGGGGAATCGACACGACCCGGTTCGGCTCCGGTCTCGGAAGACGAGGAAATCGCTCGCACCATCCCAGTCATTTCCGCGCTGCGAAATGAGTGGGACGGAGCGATCTCGATCGATACCTCAAAAGCCGCAGTCGCAAAGGCAGCCATGGCCGCCGGAGCCGATGTGGTGAACGACGTGAGCGGCCTAACCGCTGATCTAGCGATGGCTAAAGTGTGCGCGGAAAGCGGCGTCGGCGTGGTGGTGATGCACATGCAAGGCAGCCCGCAGACGATGCAACTCGCTCCGACCTATCAGGACGTGGTGGCGGAGGTGAGAGAGTTTTTTCAAGAGCGATTTACCACGCTCACCGCAGCCGGCATCGCGGCGCAAGCGATCTGTTTTGATCCCGGAATCGGATTCGGAAAGAAACTTGAGCACAACTTAGCGCTGCTTCGCGCGTTGGGAAAAATTTCAGTCGCAGGTCGCCCGATCTTGTTGGGAGTGTCGCGAAAATCCTTCATCGCAAGCCTGCTAGCAACGCCAGACCCGCAGGCACGGGATTGGCCGACAGTGGCGATCACCTCAAACGCTCGCGAACTCGGAGTGATGCTTCACCGCGTGCATGATGTGAAACCCAACGTCCAAGCACTGCGGATGATCGAGGCGATTTGCGGTGCGTGACGCCCTGGCCGCAAATCAGTTTCTCGGCGCAGTCGCAGGCTTGCCGCCGACGGCGAAACGGTATTTGCCGATGGCCTTGACCACACCGTTGACGAGGGCCGTCTGGTAGGCCTCGTTTTCTATCAGCCTAGCCTCATACGGATGGCTGAGGAACCCGCCTTCGAGTAGGATGGCCGGATGGCGGACGCCGGAGAGCACGCTGAAGCGAGCCCGCTTGATTCCACGGTCCAAGGTGTTTTTTCCGAGTTCCATGAGCAGAGAGCCGTGGACGGAAGTAGCGAGAGCAATGTTTGCCGAGTCGTGCTCGTTGCCGTTGCGGGTTTGATTGTCCGAAGCTTTGAAATCGCTGCCATAGTGCGACACGCCGGGCGGAGAAAGCGTGAATGTTTCAATACCGCGCGCGGAAGAATTACCGCCAGAGTTGAAATGCACGCTCACATAGACGGCTTCCTCTCTGATGGCATTGGCGAACTCGACCCTCTCCTGAAGTGATAGAAACACATCCGAGCTGCGAGTCATCACGACCTTGTAGCCCTTCTCTTCTAACCGCTTCTTGATCATACCCGAAACCTTGAGGTTGTATCTCGCCTCGGTGCCAAAGGGATTCGTCGCACCCGGATCTTTCCCGCCGTGTCCGGGATCGATGATGACGGTGCGGAAATCCCCGGCATTTGGGATGAAGTTGGGACGCAACACCGGATCGATGAGTTTACCGAGATCGACACGCGAGACATAGATCTTCTCGCCCTGCACTTCTATCGGATGGCTGAAAACGAACTTGACGTTGTTCATCAGGCAGTCATAGCCGCCGACCTTGAGCTGCATCTTCACCTTCGGATTTTCCAACACGACGGAACCACCCGAGCGGGAGAGTTTGGTGAAATTATAAAACCTCTTCACGCTTTCGACAGAAACGTATTCGCGCCCATCAATCTTCGCGGTGTCCCAGCCGGCAGCCGGCGTGGCGGACTTTAAGGAAACAACAGAAACAGCGATGCACGCCAGAAATACCATCCCACTCCGCAGTTTGGCAGCGGGAAGCACAGGAAATTTTTCAAGGAATGCGGGCAGCACGGTTTTGAGGAATTTGTAACAAGTAAAACCCGGATGACAACCCTGTTTGTCGGTTCAAACGACTGCCGCTACAAGCTCCGGCGTCCTTGCATGGCGCGCATCAGCGTGAGGTCGTCGGCATGTTCCAAACCACCGCCCGCAGGAAGCCCTTGGGCGATGCGGGTGAGCCTGCAATTCCGCCCTCGCAGGAGGTCGGCCAGGTAGTTCGCCGTCGCCTCGCCCTCCACATCCGAGCCGAGCGCGAGGATGACTTCGATTTCCTGGCTGGCCGCATCTAAGCGCCGGACGAGCGAGGGAATCCGCAGGTCTTCCGGCGAGACGCGATCAAGCGGCGAGAGCTTGCCGCCGAGGCAATGATAGCGACCACGAAATGCGCCGGAACGCTCGAGCGGAAGCACGTCTGTCGCTTGTTCGACG
>JBGSLX010000277.1:0-16752 GCA_041740475.1 Akkermansiaceae bacterium
ATCGCGTATTCGTCGCCCATCACGATCAGTTCGCAGTGGTTCCACTGATCGTCCAGCCCATGGAATGTCGCTTTGGGACACGCGGCGAAGATCCCTTTCTGCAATGGCGCGGGGATTCCGCCATTGGACGGCGAGACAAAAAATTTCCCGTCTTGGCTGGTATATGCCTGACGGGTGATCGGTCCGAGAATATCGCCGGAGTGGTTCATGTTCTTGGTGTGGTCGTAACGCACCTGATATTGCAGTCCGTCAGGGAACACCTTGATCTTGGTAATATGATAAAACATGCCAGCGTCATACTGCCACTCGTGGTGATTGTTCACGAGCTTGGGTCCCCACTTGTAATCAAACTTCAGGTGATATCGCGAGTAATCGCGTTGGGTCACCATGATGCCGTGGGTGGAGTTGACATTCGTTTTGTTTCCATAGTCGGCAGGTAGATCACGGAAAATGTGCAAGACGCCGTCATCTGCGATGGTGAACACTTTGGGAAATTCCTCGGCATTTTTGCTTCGTAGATGAAGATCGAAGCCATCGAAATTTTTCCCATTGAAAAATGGGACGAAATCTTTCGTCCCCGCTTGGTCTGTAGGTCGAGAAGCAAGCGGTAGGATCTCGATGTCTTTGAAACGGATGTTCAACTCATCTTTGGCATGCAATTGGAGTGCAATATGTCCTGACATTCCCACGTTTCGCGCTTTGTGAGCCACATCGTTGAGAATGTCTTCGCCTTGAAAATCAGAAGCCAATTCACCATTTACGAATGTTTTGATGTTGGGTCCAGAGGCCTCAATCACGAGTTCGTTCCATGCTTCAATGCCATAGTTCAATCGGACCGCCGGGTTTGTGGCTGAGCGGGGGATTTTGTGGTCACCGGGTTCCAGTGATGGATAGATCCAACGTTGCACTCCTTTTGTTTCATCATATATCAAACCCGCACGCATTGCGTTCGGTGGATGGATGTCCACTTGCGGGCCATTCATCCAATATGATGGGTCGTCGTAACGACTGCGGATTTGCACGCCCGAGTTGCCTTTGTGATCTTTTTGAATCTGAAACTTAAGCCGGAGCGTGAAGTCAGAGAACTCCTCGTCCGAGACTAACCATACATAATCATGATCTTTATTTCCAAGTGAATCACATATAATAGCCTCATCCTGAACACTCCAAAAGGATTTCGCAGAGTCCTCCGGACGGCATTTCACCGTCCATCCAGATAAATCCTTCCCGTTAAACAAACTCTGGTATGGTTCTAAAGCAAAAGTGAAATTTGAAAAACACCATAGAACTATGAATATGATTCTGATTCGGCTCATCATCGATTCAAGGTCGGTAGCAGTGAAGTATGATAATCAATTTCGCCTACCCAAATATGTAAATATGTTCTGACCACTCATTTCATTCGTGATAAGAATTGTTGCTACGACCTTCTCATGAAGGATTGAGAATGATTGCGCAGTTCATACACCTAACATTTCAGCAACTTCACTTTTGCTAAGTGTGCGGTCGCCGTTTTCATTATACCGATCAAATTTCTTTTTGGCCTCTTCCTTGTCAGTTTCTCCGTTGAGAAATTCATCAAGTGTCAATGAGCCATCTTTGTTTATATCACGAGGTTTGATGAAATCATTCAATGCGTCCCGTCTCTTCTCATTTTCTTCACGCTTCCTTTGTTTCTCTTCTTCTCTTTCTTTGTTCTTATTATTCTTTGCTTCAAGAGGGTGTATTAGAACGAGTGATATCACCAGTAATGCCAGTATTTTCATCTTGTTTGGATTTTTTAGAAATCGCTTTGTATGGAACGTGATGTTCCGAATTAGCGATAAACAATTTGAAGTTGCGTGCCAGAGCCGCAAGTCAAAAATTCAACCACCCTTCAGTCACTCATGTTGTGTGTCCACGGGCTTGAGTCATCGGGACCGCTTTATGTGTGCCACTAGAATCGATCAGGTTCTCCGATGAATCAGCCATGACATCAAATTCCACGTCGGCCTTGCATCGCGCGCATGAGGGTGAGTTCGTCTGCGTGTTCGAGGCCGCCTCCAGCGGGCAGCCCCTGAGCGATGCGGGTGAGACGGCAGTTTTTTCCGCGCAATAGGTCAGCGAGATAGTTGGCGGTGGCTTCGCCTTCGACATCGGACCCGAGCGCAAGGATGACCTCAGTTTCATCTTCGGCAGCCTCGACACGCCGTAGCAGTTGCGGGATGCGCAAGTCGTCTGGTGAGACGCGGTCGAGCGGTGACAGCTTGCCGCCAAGACAGTGATATCTACCACGAAACGCGCCGGAACGCTCCAGTGGCAAGACATCGGTCGCTTGTTCGACGACGCATAGCATTAGCTTGTCGCGCTGCGAATCATCGCAAATGCCGCAGCCGGAATCTGTCGCGAAAAATCCACAAATTGGGCATGGATAAATGGTTTCCTGAGCCGTCTGCAAGGCGGCAGCGAGTGTGAGAGGACTGGCTTTCGGGTTTTGCAACAACCAGACGGCGATGCGCTCGGCACTGCGTGGGCCGATGCTTGGCAGGCGTTTGAGCTCGCCGATCAGTTCGCGAACCGCTTCCGGAAAATCGGCTTTTGTCATGATTTTGATAGGGTGGATTGATCCGATGGCATGCAGTGGTTCGCTGCGTAAACCAACGAGCAAATGCCAGACCAGAAGGTGGCGATCCATGGCCCGGCGATTTCGGGGCGGTGTGCTGCTAGGCTGAGAACGGGTGCCCATGCCGCCACTAAGACGGTGGCACTGAGCCACAGGATCAATCGCTGAACTGTGCCGTGGCTCGCTAGAATGGCGAGTGCGAGAGCCAATGAGAAACATGCGGCTGCCAGCCATGTGGACCAAACAGGCAGTGGATTGGGGAATGGTTCTGCGCCACCCCGCGAGACGATGCGTGTGATGGCATCATTCAAAATTGCAAGCAATCCGGTCAGATCAAGTCCTGCAGCGAGTGCGAGCGACAAGCCGCTGATGGCTGCCGCTGGCCAGAACACATGTCCAGTCGGGTGCGCTTGTTGAGGGTTTAGGGGATTCACTGCGGCAATCTGGCGGCATCTGGTGGCGGGAGCAAGTCACGCGCTATGGCACTTCTTGCGAGGGAGCGGCTGTTTCATCTCGTTGAGCTTAGGCTTCTTGTGGCTTGCCGCTGGTCCGAACTCTTCTTACTTTCCGTCCGATCCAATATTAAATTTCACGAAGCACGAATTTTAAAAAACCCCATGAGCTCAAACGACACCAACCTCAGTCACGGACACGATCAAGACGAGGTGCATAAACCCGCGAAGCAATTTTCCGCAAAGGCGCGCATCCCATCGATGGCTGCCTACAAAAAGCTCTACAAACAATCGATCGAGAAGCCCGAGAAATTCTGGGCGGCGGAGGCGAAGGAACTCACGTGGCGCAAGAAATGGAAAAGCGTGCTCGAATGGGAGGCTCCGTTTGCCAAGTGGTTTGTCGGTGGAAAACTCAACGTCTGCGAAAACTGCGTGGACCGCCATGCCGAGGGACCGCGCCGCAACAAAGCCGCGATCATTTGGGAAGGCGAGCCCGGCGACAAACGAGTGATCACCTACGGCCAACTACATCGCGAGGTCTGCCGTTTCGCCAACGTTCTGGAAAAGCAGGGTGTGCAAGCGGGTGAGCGAGTCCTCATTTACATGCCGATGATTCCCGAGGCTGCGATTGCGATGCTCGCCTGTGCGCGGATCGGCGCGGTGCACAACGTGGTTTTTGGCGGCTTTGCAGCCGAGGCGATTGTGGATCGCCTGCAAGATTCGGGTGCCAACACGGTGATCACAGCGGACGGCGGTTGGCGGCGCGGCAAGGTGGTCGCGCTCAAGCCAGTGGTCGATGAAGCGCTGGGAAAATTCGACGGCGTGCAGCGAGTGATCGTTGTGAAACGCTGTGGCAACGAGGTGAGCATGCAGGAAAACCGCGATCTTTGGTGGCATGACGAAGTCGCTACGGTGAGCGGGAAACATGAGGCCAAGGCTTTCGACTCCGAGCATCCATTGTTCGTGCTTTATACCTCAGGCTCGACCGGCAAGCCGAAAGGCATTCTGCACACTTCTGGCGGTTACCTCACTGGCACCTATGCCACCTGCAAATACATTTTCGACATGCGGGAGGAGGATGTTTTCTGGTGCACGGCAGACGTCGGCTGGATCACCGGGCATTCCTACATCGTTTACGGCCCGCTGGCCAATGGAGTGACGCAGGTGATGTATGAAGGTGCGCCGAATCACCCGGACTTCGGTCGTTTTTGGCGAATGATCGAGGAATACGGCGTCAGCATTTTCTACACCGCGCCCACCGCCATCCGAGCCTTTATCAAGGCAGGCGACCATTTTCCGGCAGCTTGCGATCTCACATCGCTTCGCTTGCTCGGATCGGTGGGTGAGCCGATCAACCCGGAAGCGTGGAACTGGTATCACAAGCACATCGGCGGCGGAAAATGCCCGATCGTCGATACTTGGTGGCAGACTGAGACCGGAGCGATCCTCATTTCACCGATGCCCGGGGCCACTCCACTCAAGGCCGGCACCGCGACTTTGCCGTTCTTCGGAATCGATGCCGCAATCCTCGACGAGGCAGGAAACGTCTGCCAAGACGATCAGGACGGACGTTTGGTCATTCGCAAGCCGTGGCCGTCCATGCTGCGCACGATCTACGGCGACGACGAACGCTACGCAAAAACGTACTGGTCTGATTATCCCGGCCTTTACACCGCTGGCGATGGCGCACGGCGTGATAAAAAAGGCTATTTCTGGATCATCGGTCGGCTTGATGACGTGCTGAATGTTTCGGGTCACCGGCTTGGGACGGCGGAAATCGAGAGCGCGCTCGTTTCTCATCCGGCAGTCGCAGAGGCGGCGGTGATCGGTCGTCCAGACGACATGAAAGGCCAAGCGGTGGCGGCATTCGTAACGCTCAAGGGAGATTTTTCTGAAAGCGAGGAACTCCGCGCCGAGCTGCGCGGCCATGTCGGTAAGGTCATCGGCGCGATTGCCAAGCCGGACGATCTTTACTTCGCTCCAGGCTTGCCGAAGACGCGTTCGGGAAAGATTATGCGTCGACTTTTGAAGGAACTCGTCACTCACGGGGCGATTTCTGGCAATATCACCACACTCGAAGATTTCTCGGTAATCGAGACACTCCAGCAACAAATCTCTAAACAAATCCCCCGAAAATGACCAAATCACGCTACATCGTCGCCCGCGTCGCTATGGCCTTCGGATATGTGCGCAGAGCGCAGCGCATGACCGATGCCGCGAGTGAAATGCACTTGCTGCGCGAAGCAGAAACTCAATTTGGGGCGACAATTTGGGAAAAAGTTCAAAACATTGAATCGCTATCCGTCGAGTATTGGAACCTGCGCAAGTTGGTAAAAGAGCGAGATCTACATACTGCTCGACTGAAAGAGTGTCAGGAAAAGCTGGATAAAGCTCATGAACAGCGTGCCGAAATTTTGAACAACGTGCCGGAAGCGAATCAAGAGCTGCTCCAAAAGCGTGCGGATCTGCTCAGCGAGCTGGAAAAACTCACCCATGAGCGAGATCAGATCGTTTCCAACGCGCGTGAAATCCGTCGGTCATTCGTCGGTCAAAAAACCAAGCTCGAAGTGCTCACCAGTGAACCGACCGGCCTAGCGAACGCCGCAGCGGAAATCGAGCAAGTCAAAAATAGCCTCATCGAACTAAAGGTCCAATTTGATCAATTGAAGGAAGAGCGGATCCGCATTGCGGGCTTGATCGAGGAATTGGACGGCAAAGTGGACGAAGTCGATAACTTGTTGAAAGAGGAGAGAAAACAGCGCCGCGAACATGCTTCCGGTTCTTTCGCAGCCATTGGAGAGGGCAATAAAGAAATTTCCATCCTGCGTGCGGAGAGTGCTCTTGTTGAAACTCAGATGCGCCAGCTATACGCCGAGATTGGGCGACATGTGAGCCGGAACACACGCCAAGATCCAGCGTGTGCCGCAGCAGCTTCCGAGCACAACGGGATGGTCGAAGTGATGCGCGCCTTGCGGCTTTCGGTGGCTTTAAATCACCGCCTGGCGGGCAATGCTTAAACTGACATACAGGTAGCGCCCGCATCAGATCGGAGATCTTCGCGACACGTGGATTGATGGGGTGATCAATCGTCGGAAATTTCCAGCCGCTGGGGACGCCGCAGCGGAATTGAGTCCTCGATTTCTTTGAGATCGAGACTATCGAGCACGTTGGTTCGTTGGCGTACGAGACCTGGTTGGCCAGTGGTAGTGACGAAACTCGGCAACTCGGTATGATACGGGTCATTTCCCAAAAGCACGGGTGAGGTCGGGCGGACAGGCGCGGTATCGAGCGCGGGCAGATTCAGGATGGCCATTTCGGGATTGGCGACGTCCATCGTGGTTCCAGAGTGCAAGTTGCAGAAGGCAAGGCGCTCGGTGCCAGCGCGGAAATATTCGTTGATGGAAGCGGTGCGGGAGCGGACGACGCCAGTTACAGGATCTTCCAGATATTCTTGGCAGAACTGGGTCGAGCGTTGGCCGGAGTGCGTGCAGACGGGCACTTGCACGACATTTTTGGGTGCTGAAATGCCGCTGCCACCGAATGATGGTGCCGCTGCATTCATCGCCGCCTGCCACACGGGCAAGGCCAAATCCCGACTGAATGCGCCCGGGTAAATGGCGTCGTTGTTGGAAAGAAGGAAGCCGGTCCAGACACCGCAGGTCACGCGCTTGTTGTAACCGAGGAACCAGCAATCTCCGAAATCATGAGTGGAGCCGCCTTTTCCCGCGCCGTGAAAGGGTTTTTCCAGCAAATCATCCAGCGCACCCTTCGAGCTGCCGCGGTAAAGCGAGCCCGCGAGCATGCTGTGAACTTGCCAAGCGGTCGCCGGGTCGATCACTTGTGGGCGTTTCGGCACCTCGCGCTCGCGACGATAAATCACCGATCCAGAGGGATTTTCGACTCGGTCCAAATACGCGAGTTTCTCGGAGCCAAGCTTTCCGCCGGAGGAAAACGCGCTGATCGCACGGACGGTCTGTTTCATCGAGACTTCCTCGAAGCCGACTGCCACGCGCCGCAGTCGCTCGGCGTCTTGGAATGGAAATCCAAAATCGACGGCTTTATCGATGATTTGATCCAGTCCGATTTGGTCTGCAAAGCGCACGGTGGCGGCGATTTTCGACTGCTCCAGTGCGTTGCGGACGAGGATTTTCCCTTGATAAACGGGCGACTCCACTTCCATGCCCCACTCGCCAAGGATGCCCTCGCGGCCACCGACCATCACCGAGCGGTTGTCCATCGGCTCGTCTTCCACGATGGTGGCGGGCGTCAATCCCTGCTCCAAGCCCGCCGCGTAGATGAACGGGAAAAATGCGGTGCCGAGTGGCCGTTTGCCGAGCTCGATAAAGTCATAAGGCACTTGCGCATAGTCTCTTCCACCGACGTGGGCGAGCACTTCACCGGTTTCGTGCTCCACCATCAACACCGCGCCTTGGAGGTAATCTGCGGCTTGATTGCTGTCTTTTTGATAATCGCGGTATTTTTGCCGCTTGTATCCAGGCTGGGATTCGGCGCGGGTGAGACTTTCCTGCAAGGCTTTCTCAGCCGCTTGTTGGGCTTCTGCGAGGATCGTGGTGTGGATGGTGAAACCGCCGCTCGCCAGAGCATCCTCGCCGAGCGTGGCGTTGACGGCATCCGCGATGCGTTCGTAAAGGTGCGTGGTCCCGCGTTGGAGTGGTTTCGGATTGAGAACCAAGCTGGTCGCCATCAAGCGCTTCGCTTCTTTTGGGCTGATGGCTTTCAGATCGACCATCCGACCAAGCACCAAGTTGCGTGAGGAGCGGTTCGCAGCGGGATCGTTGATCGGGGAGAGATTGGTGGGATTTTTGATCGCGCCGACGATGGCCGCGCTTTCCAGAGCATCGAGGTTGCGTGGCTCCTTGCCGAAGTAGCCAAGCGAGGCGGAACGGATGCCGTAATAACCGCTGCCGAAGTAGATGCGGTTGAGGTAAAATTCCAAAATTTCCGGTTTGGAATAACGTTTCTCGATGCGCTGGGCGAGAAACGCCTCGACGACTTTGCGCTGGATGCCGCTTTCTTTGTTCTTCCGGCGCTCGCTTTCCAAATCGTAGGCATTGCGCGCGAGCTGCTGGGTGATCGTGCTTGCGCCTTGGGTCGTCTCGCCGGCTTTCCAGTTCAGATAAGCCGCGCGAACGACCCCAATGTAGTCCACGCCATCGTGCTCTAGGAAACGTTGATCCTCGCCAGCTCGCAGCGCGTCGATGAATATTTTCGGCACTTCGGTGATCGGAACGACGCTGCGATTTTGCACAAAGATGCGGCCGATTTCCTTGCCGTTGCGGTCGAGGATTAGGCTGGGAATTTCGAGATCATTGATGCGTTCCAGATCGTATTTCGCGGCGCGCTCGCGGTAGATGCGCGACTCCTTATCCAGCACGGTCCAGCCGACTGCGCCGACCACGATGGCGAGCAAAAGAAGGGTGATCCAAAAACCTTTGCGCTTGTAGAAACGCGGCTTGCGGGCGTTTCTGCCGTTGCTTTTGTGCTCTTTTGCCATGCTGGATTCCGAATCAACACCGTCCTCTGGAACGATTGGGTGCCGCGCTGATTACCTCATCCCGCCAGCGTCCGCAACCCCTTCGTTGGCAGCGATTCTGCGCTCGCGCATCGCGCAAGAGGGACCGCTGCCATTTCCTCAGTTTATGGCGGCGGCGCTGTATGATTTCAGCCACGGTTACTACGCACGCCAGACGCGCCAAGTGGGGCGCGGCGGTGACTTTTTCACCAGCGTGAGCGTGGGACCAGTCTTCGGTGAAATATTGGCGCGGCGTTTTCTGCGCGAGTGGCGGGAGTCTGGAATGCCCGCACGCTGGCGCATCATCGAGTGCGGTGCTCACGATGGCACACTGGCAATGGATGTGCTGAGCAGCTTGGAAAAACTCGATGCCCGCGCGTTTGCCGCTCTCGAATACGCCATCGCCGAGCCGCTGCCTGTATTGCAAGCTGCCCAGCGCGAGACCTTGCGCGATGTTTCTCAGCGAGTTCGTTTTCTCCATGACGCCGCAGAGCTGGCGAGCGATCCGCTGCCGGGCATCGCCTTCGGAAATGAGGTGCTCGATGCATTGCCGTGCCATCTCATCGAATGGCGCGATGGCAGGTGGCGCGAAAGGCGCGTGGCGCTGGATCATGCAGACCGCTTCGTTTTTGAGTGCCATGAAATCGATTCGGCAGAGCTGTCGGAAATGCTGGCCGAGCTGGGCGGATTGTTCCCGGAAGGATACCGCAGCGAAATTCGCACTGGTTACACGAAATTTCTCGCGCCACTGGCTGCGGCGCTGAGTTCTGGCTTGATGGTGTGGTTAGATTACGGCTTTGAGCGCGCGGAATACTATCATCCGGGCCGCAGCGACGGGACCTTGCGCACGTTTTCCAATCACCGTGCAGGCGAGGATCCGTTGGAGTTGCCCGGCGAGGTGGACGTGACCGCGCACGTCGATTTCACCGCGCTCGCCGCTTCCGCGCAAAAGCTCGATTGGCAGCCGGTGAGCCTTTGTAACCAAGGCATGTGGCTCACCCGCAATGCTCGGGATTGGCTGCTAGAAATGGAGGACGCGCCGGTTCCCGCCGCCTTGCGCCAATTTCAAACTCTCACCCATCCCGCCCACCTCGGCGGGGTGTTTCAAGTGCTGGAAATGACGCGCTCCACTTCGTAAAGAGTCAGTTATTTCGCGTTTCGTCTTCTATCAAATCGGCATCCAGAAGAGTTCTACCTTGACCCAAACTCTCATGCTCTCCATGAATCGCTTTATGAGCTTTTGGGACAAGTTAAAGGATAATATCAACACCATGAATTCGTCTCTCCAGACGAATGTGGCCAAATTTAAGAACGCCGAATTCGCAAGTGCCACGATGGCGATGTGCGGAATGATCGCCGCCGCCGATGGCAGTGTCAGCGGTCAAGAAAAGGGCAAAATCGCGACCTTGATCACGCAGAACGAAATGCTGAAAATTTTCCCAGCCGCAGAGTTGAAACAGAAATTCGACCACTTCTGCGACAAAATGGCCGCCGATTACGATTTCGGGAAAATCGAGGCGATCCAAGCGATCTCCAAACTCAAGAGCAAACCTGACCAAGCTCGCGCGGTGATCCAGATCGGAATCATCATCGGCGGTTCGGATGGAAACTTCGATGAAGACGAAAAGCGCGCTGTCAAAGAAGCCTGCAACGCGGTCGGAATCAGCCCCTCTGAGTTCGACCTGTAACTTGCGAAGTCACGCGAGGCGGCGAGTCCCCACCACACTTCATTCCAGCAATCCGCGAGCATGAAAGTCGTCACCCGGGGACAGAAATCCACTTTAGCGAGTCTCGGGATCGATGGCTCAGCACCCGCCGTTGCGCTCTCGGTCACCTTGGAGCTTTCGGGTGCGCCAGAGATTGATGTCTGTTGTTTCGGTCTGGATGAACACGGGAAGCTGTCGGACGAGCGCTATTTCGTTTTTTACAATCAGCCGCAATCCCCGTGCGGAGCGATCGCGGCGCAGGGCGCTTCCAACGGAGCGCGGCAGACGTTTCAGATCGATCTCTCCAAGCTGCCCGCGACGATCAAGAGGCTGGTATTCAGCGCCACCGTGGAAGGCAGCGCCGCGATGCGCCAAATCACGCGCGGCGTCGTGAAATTATCCGCAAAAAGCACCGAGATTGCCGAATTCCAGCTTCAGGGCGGAGATTATGCCGATGAGAAGGCGCTGATGCTGGCGGAAATTTATTGGAAGGACGGCTGGAGATTTGCCGCCACCGGACAGGGCTTCGCTTCGGGTTTGCCGGGATTGCTCAAGCATTTTGGCGGAGAAGTCGCCGAGGAAACAGTCGTGCCACCCAAAGCCGCTGCCGCACCACCACCACCGCCGCAACCCAAGGTTTCATTGTCTAAGCTCACTCTCGACAAGCCCGGCGAGCGCAAGTCGATCAGCCTCGAGAAGGGTTCCACCCAGAACTCGATCCACATCAACCTCAACTGGGATCGCGGCGCGAAAAAAAGTTTCTTTGGTGGCGGCGGAAACGATGCCGATCTGGACCTCGGGTGCATGTATCTCTCGCGCGACGGCAAAAAAGGAGTGGTGCAGGCGTTGGGGAAAAATTTCGGCGCACGCGACCGCGAACCCTTCATCCTGCTCGACAAAGACGACCGCAGCGGAGCCGCCTCTGATGGCGAAAATCTGTACGTTTGCCGCCCGGACCTGATCGAGAAAGTGCTCGTTTTCGCATTCATCTACGAGGGCGCAGCGAATTTCGGCACGGTGAACGCTCGTTTGATTCTCCACGAAAAAGATGGTAGCGAGACACTAGTCCGGCTGGATGCTCCGAAGTCGGGGGCCACTTTCTGTGCGATTTGCCTGATCACCCGCACCGCCACCGGCGTGGATGTCACCAAAGAAGCTCGTTACTTTCAGGGGCACCGCGATGCCGACCGCCACTATGGCTTCGGCTTCAACTGGACCGCTGGCGCGAAATAATTCACTCGCAAAAACTCTCCACCAGAACCTACAGAACCAACCAACCACAAACGAAACCAACATCATGGCTATCTCACTAAGCAAAGGCGGCAACGTATCACTGACCAAGTCCGCACCTGGACTCACCAATATCCTCATCGGCCTCGGCTGGGATGCCCGCGCCACCGACGGTGCCGGGTTTGACCTCGACGCCAGCGGCTTCATGCTCACCACAGCAGGAAAAGTCCGCAGCGACGCGGATTTCATCTTCTTCAACCAACCCGCATCCGCTGACGGCTCCGTCAAGCATCTGGGCGACAACACCACTGGCGCAGGTGATGGCGACGACGAGCAAATCACCGTCGATCTCACCAAAGTTCCCGCCGATGTGGACAAGCTCGCCATCGCGGTGACCATCCACGAGGCCGAAGCGCGCAAGCAATCCTTCGGCATGGTCAGCCAAGCGTTCGTCCGCGTTGTCAACGCAGCGGACAATTCGGAAATCGTGCGCTACGACTTGAGCGAGGATTTCAGCATCGAGACCGCGCTCATCTTCGGCGAGGTTTACCGCAATGCGGGCGAATGGAAATTCCGCGCAGTGGGCCAAGGCTTCCAAGGCGGTCTCGGCGCGATGGCCAAGAACTACGGCGTCAACGTTTAATTCCCGTCTCCAACCAGAACCAAGATCATGGCTATCAATCTACAGAAGGGGCAGAAAATTTCCCTCAGCAAGGAAGCTGGCGGCGCCACCCTCACCAAGATCGTCATGGGTCTTGGCTGGGACGCGAAGAAAACCAAGGGCTTCTTCGGCATGGGAGCGAAGGATCAGGAAATCGATCTCGATGCTTCCTGCGTGCTTTTCAACGAAGCCAAACAGCCGCTCGACTCGATTTACTTCGGCCAACTCGTCAGCAAGGACGGCAGCATCAAGCACACCGGCGATAACCGCACTGGCGCGGGTGATGGCGACGATGAGCAGATCATGGTGGACTTGTCGCGGGTACCAGCGGAGGTGAAATCCATCGTGTTCCTGGTGAACAGCTTCACCGGTCAGAACTTCGGACAGATTGAGAATGCTTTTTGCCGCGTTGTGAATGGCTCGAACAATCAGGAAATCGCGAAGTATGACCTGAGCTGCACCGGTTCCCACACCGCGATGATCATGGCGAAAGTCTATCTCCACAACGGCGAGTGGAAAATGCATGCGATCGGCGAGAACACCTCGGGTAAAACGTTTCAGGACATGATGTCCGCGATGCAGGCTGCTCTCTGATGATCGCCGATTCCGCACCCAAGCGACCCACCCGCGTCTGGTTCAACAAGTGCTTTTCCAGCGTCCATGGAGTGCTCCGGCAGCTCCGGGACGCTCGGGAAAGCCATTTGTTTTTGATCGGCAGCCACACGGAGCGTGATTTCGGGCCATTGGCTTCCTGCGATCTCGCGGTGGTGGAGCCAGTCGGCTTGTCAGAAACTGACTACGTGGATTGGTGTTTGGCGTTTTGCGAGCGCGAGCGAATCGACGTTTTTGTGCCCGGGAGAATGCGCGAGTCGATCTCAGACCGGCGCGCGGAGTTTCTTGCAAAAGGGACCAAATTGATCGTCGCGGGCGATGGCGCGACGCTGAAGTTGCTGGAAGATAAAGGGCGGTTTCTCTCGGAGCTGCCGCCGGGCGTGAACGCGCATCGTTTCCACCGCGTGCGCACTTGGGAGGAATTTTCGGCGGCTTGCGAGAAGCTTGAAAATGAAGGCCTGCGTGTTTGTTTCAAACCTGCGACGGGCACATTCGGGCTCGGATTTTACATTCTCGACGAGGCGATGACGCCCTTGAAGCGGCTTCTTCGCAGCGAGGCGCACCGGATTTCGAAAGCGGAATTGCAGGCTGTGCTCGCGGCGTCCGAGACATTTCCCGAGCTGCTGGTGATGGAATATTTGGACGGCAGCGAGTTCAGCGTGGATGTGCTGGCGGATGCCGGATCGGTCGTGGCGATGGTTTGCCGACGGAAGCCGATGAACGGGCGAGTCCGCCTTTCAGGCACCTCGCACACTCTGCGGGTCGAGGATGGCTTATCGCAGTTGCTGGCGCGGGAGCCGGAAATTGAGGAAATGGTCCGGCTACTGGCGCGTCATTTCAAGCTGGGCGGCTTGTTCAACGTCCAGTTCCGCAGTCGGGCTGTGCGCCCGGAGATGCCGTGTTTGCTGGAAATCAACGGGCGGATGTCCGGCGGCCTTCCCTACGTCGCGCTCTCGGGGCTGAATCTTCCTCTGCTCGCCATCCAGCTCGCGATGCGCGGCGAAAACGACCCGTATCCGGAAATTCCCGTGCCGAATCTGCCGCTGCGGGTGCAAGATCGTGCGGACGTTTTCATCATGCCAGAGCAAGGCCCGTCCGCTCATGGCACGGTGTGGTCGTTGAAAGAACCGGGTGTTCATCAGGCGCGTCTGCCGGGTGGCCGCTTCACGTTGACGATTGAGCGCGAAGACATTCCGTTCCGGGAACTCTGCGATCTGGCGATCCGGAACAACGCGCTGCGGCGCTTCCTTTTCGTTAGCCGGGTGCTGGGACGTCACTGCCCAGTGCGCCCGGAAACGCTCCGCACGGTGGCGGCGGAACTTGCACGCAAGCTGAGGCAGCGGCTCAAGCCCGGCCCGGTGGTCATTTTCGGGATGGCAGAAACGGCAACCACACTCGGCCAAGCGGTGTTCCGCGAGTTCCTCGCGCAGGGCGGCAGCGGATTTTACATCGAGAGCACCCGCCGGACGACAGGCGACGCGGTGGCGTTTGGTTTTGCGGAAAGCCACTCACACGCGACTGCCCACGTGATTCATCTTCCGTCCCGCGCAGACGACCCCGCGAACCTGCTTAGAACTGCGAGCCAAGTGGTCGTGGTCGATGACGAGGCGACCACTGCGAGAACGGCGGCGGGATTGATCCGTGCTTTGAGAGCTTGGTGCGGTGATGACGGAGCCGATTTTGATGCGTGGCTGGCGGTCATTCTGCGCTGGAAACAAGGCGAGGACGATGACTCCTGCTTCGAGGGAATCGAAGCGCTGGCGGAAGGAAATTTCGCGTTCGAGGCCGAGTCCGATCTGCCCGCTGCGCCTGCGGCAAACCACCGGGTGGATACCCGAGTGACCGCGCGTCGAGGAGTACGCCACGGCACACTGGCACCGCAGACTTTGCCCGGCGACTGGGACATTTCAGCACAGCCCGGTGAGAAAATCTTGGTGGTGGGCAACGGAGAGTTCGGGTTTCAGCCCTTGTTGCTGGCCGAGGCATTTGAAAAACAGGGCGCACAAGCCTGGGTTCAAGCCACCACTCGCTCGCCTATTCTTCAGGGCGGGGCGATCCAGCACATCCGTTCATTCGATGCGCTTTCGGGCGAAGGGCACATCGAGTTTCTTTACAACGTGCCCGATGTTCACGGATACGACCGCGTGATTCTGTGCCTAGAAGATTCTCCTCCCGCCGCCGGACATCCGATTTTTGCAATTCCAAGGCTGGAGGTGAGGTCGTGAAGCTCCCGACTCACTGGAAACTTTCGGGACGGAATCGTGGCGGCGGATTGCATCCGCCATGCCCTAATTCGCAAGCAACCATTGGAACCAGCAAGCGGGGCAATTTTTGGAATCATGGGCATGGCGGATGCAATCCGCCGCCACAGTCCTTTTTGTCATGAACGATTGGATCGCTACGGATTTGGACAGCACTTTGTTCGCGCGGGCTTGGTTTGCGGACGATGCGATCCCGGCGACTTGGAACATCGAGGCGGATGCATCGCGCAGCCCATCGAGCTGGATGCGCGCAGGCACCCACCGTTTGCTTGAGGTGCTGGGACAATCATTCGCGCTGATTCCGGTGACCGCTCGAGATCACGATTCCTTCTCGCGAGTCGCGATTCAGAATCTGAATCTTCGCGGCCCGGCGATCATTGCGAACGGGGCGATCATCTTGGGTTGGGATGGTGAGCCGGATCCGGCATGGCAGGAGTTCATGGTTGCGAAATTGCAGCCGTGGAAAAAAATCCTCGATGATTTCTGCGTCTGGCTGATCGAGAAAAGTGCAGGTTACGCGCGGCCCCGGTTGATTCCTGGGCCGGGTGATTTGCCTGCTTATCTGGTGGCGAAAGCGGAGCCCGGCTGGTGGCGTTCGCCGGCTGGCCAAGAAATTCTTTTGGAAATGGATTGGCTAGGCTGCCGCGTGGAAATTCTCGGTTTGGAGCTGCAAGTGCTGCCGCCGGGCGTGGGCAAACGCGATGCGACTCTCGAAGTGCAAAGCCGCTGGTTCGGCGGGCGAGCGCCGCTGCTCTGCATCGGCGACATGCCGCTGGACTTGGAATTCATGCGCTTGGGTGGCTTGCTCGCTACACCTCTGGGCTCCACACTCGACCAGGCATGGTGATTCCCAATGAGCCATTTTCTGGCAGTTATGCACCCGAGGAGGTGTCGTTTCTGATGCGCCGGATGGAGATGAAAACCACGGCACTGGAGCAGCGCGAGAAGTTGATCCAGAGCGGCCAGTGTCATTACAGCGAGATGATCGGCCCGGAAGACGCGCCCAGCCGTGCGCGGATGAAGCTTTTCCGCGAATCTCTCGCATCGAACGGTCAACGCATGGCCAAGGATGTTTCCTTGCTCGCGGCCGCCATGGCTGCATCTGCCGTGGATGACGAACTGACCGTCGTTTCCATCGCCCGTGCTGGCACGCCCGTCGGCGTCTTGTTGTGGCATCGCCTGCGGGAAATCGCTCCCCAACTGCGCTTAAAACATTACTCGATCTCAGTCATTCGTGACCGTGGCGTGGACTTCGCGGCACTGCGCTGGATCATGGAGCGCCACTCGCCAGCCAGCCTGCGTTTTGTCGATGGCTGGACCGGAAAAGGCACCATCGCAGACGAATTGACGCGCTCGATTGCCACATGGCCCGATGCGCCGTCGGCTCTCGATGCGGGTTTGTGGGTGCCGCTGGATGTTTGCGGAGCGGCCAAATTCGCGGCCAACTCGCAGGATTATTTGATTCCATCCACCTTGCTCGGGGGCACGCTTTCTGGGCTGGTTTCCCGCAGCGTGCTTCCATCCGGAGAAGAAGGTGGGACGGAATTTCACGGCTGCGTGCCGTTGGATTCGCTCCGCCGCTACGATCTCAGCCGCTGGTTTATCCGGGAGATGCGCTTGCTGATGGCCGCGATTCCACATTCCGAAAACGCCCCAAACGCCAGCGCAGGGCCACCAAGGCGCGAGGAAACCGCC
>JBGSLX010000278.1:0-21122 GCA_041740475.1 Akkermansiaceae bacterium
TTCGCAGAGAGCGAGCACGGCCTGGATGGCGGCTTCGGAAACGTCGTCCTCGCCGGGTTCCTCACCGTCTTCGAGGGTGACGAGTGCGAGCAGGTAATCCGCTTTGAGGGCGGTGCGGCAGATTTCCTCGGTCTTGGTGAGGGAGGCGAGCTGGCCCTCGTTCAGCGGCGATGGGGTGGAGCCGGGTGTGGTGGGTTCACTGGGTACGCTGGGAGCCGGAACGGATGTAGTGGTGGGGTCTTCGGGTGTCATGGATTGCTAGTTTTGTGTTTGGTTTAAGTGGAAAGTGCGTAAATCGTTGAAAAGCAGGATATTGCGGAGAATTTGGAAGCCGCAGAAAAGAAAATCGGCAGTGCAGAAAGGAAAATCTGGACCGTAGAAGAGATATTTGGGGGGGCAGCGAGCGATTTCGTGCCATGTGCGAGTGAAATCGGCATCGCAGCGTGTGTTTTTGGGGCCACAGAAGAGAAATTCGGGACCGCAGAAGAGGTTTTTGGGATTCCAGAAAGAGTGGCCGGTGGCGCAGTGGGGAAATTTGGGATCGCAGAAGAGGTTTCCGATTGCCGATTTTTGATTTTCGATTCGAAGAGGAAGATGCGGGCGAGACGCCCGCGATCCGGCGGATCGGAGATTCGGACGCAATGAGGCGGAACAGAGCATGCGGCGAGAATGGTTAGATCAATGTGTTGGAACTAGAAGATTGGGAGACGGATGGCGAGAGGAAATACGGAGCATGGATCAGGGATGCGGCCTGAGGCGGAGACAGAAGACTTGAAGACAGAAGACACATGACAAACGACGCAGAGCGTTTGGCGTGAGGACAGAAGCCGAAGGCCCTTTCGCAGCTTCTTATCTTGAGTCTTGAATCTTGCCGTCTTGAGTCTCTGGGCGGTTTGCTCAGAGCACTTCTAGCCTGCCAGTGGAGTCGCCGAGGCGTGGGACGGGAACTTGCATGCGGTCTAGCAGAGAGAGATAGAGATTGGACATTGGCGTGCCTGTGGGGGCTTGGATCAGTCTGCCTTGGCGGATGGACGCTGCGCCGTGGCCGGCGATTAGCACTGGCAAATCGTCGTGATTGTGGCGGTCGCCATCGGCGATGCCGCTGCCATAGACGATAAGTGTGTGATCGAGCAGTGATGAGCCATCGGCCTCACGAGTATCGCGCAGGGACTTGAGGAAATGGGCGAATTGTTGGATGTAGAATTGATCGATGAGCGCGATTTTATCGAGTTTCTCGGGGTTTTTCTGGTGGTGAGAAATTTGGTGGTGCGCGTCGTTGACACCAATTTCGGGAAAGGTGCGGTTCGAGCCATCGTGCGCCAAGAGGAAGGTGGAGATGCGAGTGGAGTCGGTTTTGAAAGCCAGCGTCATGAGGTCATACATGGCGCGGATGTGCTCGCTGTAGTTCTCGGGCACGCCATTGGGACGGAGTTCCTCGGGAACCTCGCTGCGAAACTTTTCCGCGTTCTCAATGCGCTGCTCCACATCGCGGACGGCGGTGAGGTATTCGTCCATTTTCGCGCGGTCCGTGCCATCGAGGCGTCCGTGCATGCGTTTCGCGCCGTCCATGACGGAATCGAGCACGCTTTTTTTAAGAGCCAAGCGTTCGGCATCGCGTTTGGAATCGCCGCCGCCGAAGAGTTTTTCAAATACGAGGCGCGGATCGCGTTCGGCAGGTGCGGGGGTGGATTCTGCGCGCCATGAGAGATTGAATTGATAGGCGCATGAGTAGCCGGAATCGCACTTGCCGCTGCGGCGTGGCGGATCGGTCGAGAGTTCGAGCGACGGCAGGCGAGTGAGATGGCCGATTTTTCGGGCGGCGATTTGATCGACGGAGACGCCCAAACGAATGTCCGAGCCTTGAGTTTTCCGAGCCTTGGCACCCGTGAGAAAAGTGGCGTTGGCGCGAGCGTGGTCGCCGGGTCCATCGCCATCTGCCCGCGCGTTCTTGTGGTCTAGGCCGCGGATGAGCGAGTAATGGTCGCGAAGATCCGCGAGAGGCGCGAGCGTGCGCGAGGTGTTGCTTTGATCGGTCGGCAACCAATGCGCGACGTTGACGCCGTTCGGTGCGTAAACAAAGGCCATGCGCAGCGGCGGAGTGCCCGCAGCAGCGGCGGCGGCGCGTGGTGCGGCAGCGTGCAGGCTGGGCAAATGTGGAAGCGCCAGAGTGGCGGCGATTCCCCTGATGAAGCGGCGGCGTGAGTCATTCATGGTGTGTTGCGGCGGTATTGGAATGGAACAGAATCGATAACAGAGTGGATGAGAGTTTGCACGCGGCGCTCGTCTTTTTTCGCGGAGGATACGATCTGATCGATGGCGGTGCGGTCATAATATTCCAAACCGCGGCCTAGAGCGTAGGTCAGCATTTTGGAGGTGGCGGAACGCAAAAAGCGGTCGTTTTTATCTTCGCGCAGAATTTTGAGCAGTTCATCGGGTCCGGCAAATGAAGTGCCGTCAGCGAGAGTGCCAGCGGGATCGATGGGGTGGTTGTTTTCCGAATCTCGCCAGCGTCCGATGGCATCGAAGTTTTCCAGGCCGAATCCTAGTGGGTCCATCAGCGCGTGGCATGATGAGCAAGCAGGATCCGAGCGATGTTGTTCCAGTTGCTGTCGCAGCGGCATGTTTTTCGCCTGCTCCTTGTTTGCTTCCAGCGGCGGCACGTTTTGCGTCGGTGGCGGTGGCGGCGTGTTGAGGATGTTGTCGAGGATGTATTTCCCACGGATCACGGGTGAAGTGCGAGTGGGGTAGGAAGTGAGCGTGAGGATGGATGCATGGCCGAGAATGCCGCGTCTCGGGCTGGCGACAGGCACTTTGCGAAACTCCTCTCCACTGATGTCTGGGTAGCCGTAGTGCTTGGCCAAGCGTTCGTTGAGAAAGGTATAATCTGCATCGAGCAGCGTATCGAGCGGCAGATTTTTCCGGATCACATGCGCCACCAGATGCTCGGTTTCTGCACGCATGTCTTCGGCAAGCGAACGGTCAAACTGCGGGAACAGCTTGAGGTCTGGGGTGATGACATCCAGATCGCGAGTTTGGAGCCATTGCCCGACAAAATCTGTGACGAGCGAGGATGACTTCTCGGATGCGAGCATGCGTGAGGTCTCGGAGCGAAGGTTTTTCCTCAGTTGCCCTTTGGCCGCCAGATCCAGCAATCGCTCGTCTGGCATGCTGCCCCAGAGGAAATACGAAAGCCGCGAGGCAAGTGCGAACTCGGAGATGAGCGAGCGGCTGCCAGGACTGCCGGCCACTGGGCCACTTTCCTCGCGATAGATAAACGAAGGCGAAACGAGAATGGCCACCATCGCGCCGCGAATGCCGCGCTCGATGTCGCCGTCGGCCATTTTCATCGCCAAATCATGGAAACGGCGCAATTCGTCCTTGGTCACTGGTCGTCTGAAAGCGCGTTTGGCGAATGCCGTGATGATGCGAGCGGCGTAATTGGCATCGGGATCTTTCGATGATGCGATCCGGCTTTTGCCGAAGATGCGGTGGTGTGTTTCAGGTTTCGGCGGTGGTGGACCGTCTAGCGGGCCGACCAGTTCGATGCGTTGAACCCACAGGTTGCGGTCTCTCCGGGTGGGATCTGGAATGGTTTCATCATAGAAGTCGTTGGTGAATGAAATGCTGAGGTCGAGTTTCCCATCCTGCTCGATCTTCCATTCATGCGCGTGAACGACTGGCGAGGATTGCTTGGCGGTGACTTCCCAGGTTTGAAGCACTTGATCGCCGATATGCAGTTCCATGCTGGGGCCTGCATCGCCACCGAGTGTGCCAGAAGCAGTGACTTCCAAGCGGTAAAGTCCGCTGCGCGGCACCTTGAAATCCGTGGTGACCATGCCATTGCTGGAGAGAAACCGACCGGTATCGCGTGGCTGACCATCACCGAGAAGTCGCTCGCCAATGGCATTCTGCCGCTCGCGTGGCATCGGACCGATCTGAATTGCGAGGTCGAGCGCCGTTTCTGCGGCGTCGAAATAGCGCTCAAGATGCGCAGGGGAGAGAGAAAGCGCGTCGCCGATGTTATCAAATCCGAATCCGCTATCGTCGGGCGGAAGGATGTCATCGACGTTGACCGTGACGCCCAAAAGATCGCGGATGGTATTGCGATATTCGTTTCGATTGAGCCGCCGCAGCGTCACATGGCCGGGGTCGGGATTGTTGGGATCGACGGGAAAAATGGCGTCGTCGATCCATGAAAGCAGTTTTTGGCGCTCGGAATCGTCTGGCGCGTCCTCGTCGGGCGGTGGCATCAGGCGGAAGTCGATCTGTTCGCGGATGCGCTGCCACAAGTCGCGATCGGCCAGCAAACTTGCGGCGTCGCGGTGGTCGTCGAGAGTGACGCCGCCTTTTTTCAATCCATCTGCGTGGCAGTCGTAGCAGTAGCGCTCAAGAAGCGGCAGAATGGCGGTGGAGTAATTTTTTTCCTCGGACTCTGCGTGGGCGTAAGAGACCGCACAAAACCATGCGAAGCACAATAGCGCGGTGCTTGAAATTCGGCGGATAAACGGTGGTGCAGACATGGAAATGTGGACTCAATGCAAATGTGCCAGCCGCCTCCTACGAAAGCGATGTATGCGTCCTTGCAATTAAAACTGCGGGACTTGATCCGCTCGGCGCGAGTGGCTAGGCACGCGCGTGTTAATTTGCCGACGGCTCGAAGATTTGCCCGTTCTCGGAGAGAAGCTCCATCTTGCGATGGGAGTATTCGATGGGGTGCATCTCGGCCATCAAGCGGTGATTTCGGCGGCAGTGCAGGCCGCCCAAAAGCACGGCGGCTTGGCGGGCTTGCTCACGTTTGACCCGCATCCGATCCGCGTGATTGCGCCGGGAAAAGCACCGTCTTCGCTGCTGGAGACTCTCGATCATAAAGCACGGGTGGTCGGTGAATTGGGAGTGAATCTCCTCATTCCACTGCATTTCGACATTGAAATGGCCGCAATGGAAGCGACGGAATTTATCGCCCGTTTAAGTGCTGCACCATTGCAGACTGTTGCGGTGGGTGAGGATTGGCGCTTCGGCAGTCGGCGCGCTGGCGATGTGAATCTGCTGCGAAAAGAGGCGGAAACGCGAGGTTTCCAGCTCGATGCGCTGGCTCCGGTGATGTTTGAGGGTGACCGCATTAGCAGCACGCGCATCCGCCAAGCGATCCGCGACGGCAACCTCGACGAAGCGGAGCGCATGCTTGGTCGCCGATACTCGGTGAGCGGGAAAGTTGTGAAAGGCAAGCAGCTCGGTCGTCAGCTCGGGTTTCCCACGGCGAACATCGCCACAGGCAATCTGCAACTGCCGCCGAATGGCGTTTGGGCGGTGCGCGTGATTGATGCTGCAAACCACCGATGGGACGGTGTGGCCAACCTTGGAATGCGCCCGACTGTTGGCGGTTCTCAGAGGCTCTTGGAAGTGCATCTCTTCGAGTTTTCTCAGGAAATTTATGGCGAAAACCTGGAAGTTAATTTCGAAAAACACCTGCGCGAAGAAATGAAATTTCCATCGCTGGACGCATTAAAAGCTCAGATCATTCTCGATGCTCAGAGCGCGCGTGAATCTCTGGCTTGACACCTTGTAGTGTTCATGAAAACAGTTTTCTAATGAACATATTCACGCCCATTTTCGAGAGGATACTACCTTTGCTTGCAGAACATTTTCCCAATCGTTTTCCAAGACGACGAACGAGACCGCGCAAAATCGAGATCCAACTCGAGTTTCCTTGGAGATGGAAAAGTTAAATTTTGTGTATTTTCCGCTTACGCTGTCGGAATCAGCTCCTTATAGATCGCTCAAGCATTCACATGGAAACCAACCCAAATATTTTTTCCATCCACTGTCGCACCGTCATCCTGAGCGCATGTTGGGCGCTTCTCTCGCTCCCAACGTCGGCCGGACCCGATGCGTCTGAAACGGCAGTGCAGGCGAGCGCGCGTTCCACTGCTTCCATTGAGGAAGCTCAAGAACTCCTGCGAATGGGCGATGATTCTTATGAAGCGGGCCGTTACGCGGATGCGGTGCAAGCGTTTGCAGGCGCACGGGAAATGATTCCAAACGTCCCAGCCACCACAGAACTCCACCAAGCCGCAACCCAGCGTTTCGCACAAGCAAGCGTCGAGCATGCTCGGGAGCTTTCACGCAAGGGCGACTTGGCAGCGGCGAAGCTTGTGATGGACAGAGTTCTTGATCCCGAGGTGGCACCAAATGACCCCGGAGCTCTGAATTTCCGCGCACAGCTCGACGACCCAATCCGCAACAACCCAGCTCTCACCGCTGAGCATGCGAAAGACGTCGATTCCGTTCGTCGCCTTCTTTACACGGCTGAAGGCGCTTACAACCTCGGGAAGTTTGATGAGGCGATTGAACAATACGAGAAAGTGCTACTTGCCGATCCCACCAACAGCGCGGCACGTCGCGGGATGGAGCAAATCGCCGCTGCGAAAAGCGATTATTACGCATCCGCTTTCGATCAAACCCGCGCTGAAATGCTCGGCCAAGTGGACGCCGGATGGGAAATGACAATCCCGCCGCCGGAGGTCGTTCCCGGTTTCGAAGATCCGGGCGGTCAATATGGAAATCTTTCTCAAGCGACGGTTTCAGCGAAGTTGAAAAACACTATCATTCCACAGATTGCACTCGATCAAGCGACCTTGTTCGAAGCAATCGATTACCTAAGAGCGATCACTGGCGAGAATGGAGATGGAGTGAATTTTACAATTAATTTGGGACCTGAAGAATCCGAAATCGCGAAACGCATCAGCGATACGCGTTTTGAACTCCGCCTCTCCAACGTGCCACTAAGCACAGTCCTGAAATACATCACCGATCTGACCAAGACCTCCTACACCACTGATGACTTTTCGGTAATTATCCGTCCATTCGGAGCCACCACCGATGAACTGATAGCACGCACCTTTCGGGTGCCACCGGACTTCCTGACTAACATAACTGCAGGCGGTGAAAGTGCAGGCGCTGAGGGTGATCCATTTGCGGAGCAGTCCTCGGGCGGCTCACTCCTCACCACACGTCTCAGCGCACAAGAAGCTCTGGCCAGACAAGGCATCACCTTCCCGCAAGGTGCTTACGCGAACTACAATGCCGCCACTAATTCTCTCAATGTCTATAATACCTCCACGAACATCGACTTCATTGCGCAAGTCGTGGAAGCCGTCACTCAGACTGAGCCAGTGCAAGTGGTCGTGCGCGTGACCATGATTCGCACGGAAAAAACCAATCTTGAGGAACTCGGGTTCGACTGGTTGCTCAATCCGAAGACAGAAGGCACCTGGTTTGCAGGCGGTGGCACTGTGGGTAACAGCGGCGGGCGCACCGCAGCTGACTTTAGCACCCAGCCGATACCTGGGATTCCCTTACAGCCTGACGCAATCGTTGATTCGGGCATCGTCACCAATGGGTTGCGTTCCGGCGATCAGGCAATCTCAGGCAACTCAATTGACGCACTAACAGGAAATATACAACGCGCCGCTCAAACAACTTCTGTGGCCCCTGGGATTTTATCACTCACGGGTCTCTTCACCGATGGTGAAGTGCAGACGATCATGCGCGGTCTGGACCAGAAAAAGGGAGTGGATATCATGGCTCAGCCTTCGACCGTCACCCGTAGTGGTCAGGCATCCACGATCTCTATTGTCAGAGAATTTATCTACCCCACCGAGTATGAGCCCCCCGAATTGCCGTCTGGCACTTTTTCCCTAGCAGCCCTTACAGTCACACCCGCTACTCCCACTGCATTTGAAACGCGGGACACTGGCATCACACTTGAAGTACTGCCACTCGTCAGTCCCGACAAAAAATACGTGGACGTCACCATCAACCCGTCTTTCGTCGAGTTTGACGGTTTCATCAATTATGGCAGCCCGATCAGTGTGGTCGCACCTGCATTTAGTTTCGGCTTTTTAGATTTCACTATTTCCGGGACCGAAATTGAGTTAACAGACAATGCCATTTTGATGCCGGTGTTTAACACTCAACAGGCAAACACTCAGCTCAGTGTTGTCGATGGTTCGACGATCGCTTTTGGCGGACTTCTTAGCAGCAGCAGTCAAATCGTTGAAGATAAGGTGCCAATTCTCGGTGATCTGCCGTGGGTGGGTCGCTTGTTCAGCTCGAATGTTCGGGAAAATTCTTCTACTGCGATCATTTTTCTGGTGCATGTTGAGGTAATTGATCCAACAGGTCAGCCATATCGGAATCGATAAATTGGCTGTTTTGCCACGATTTCATCTTTTTTGAATTTCTCTTCTAATAAAAGTGCCTGCTGAACCTGAAAAATACTCCATCGATGAAATGATGGATCGCCTGAAGAATCACTCGTCTGAAGAACCCCTTGAGGAGGGTGAACTGGTGACTCGTGCCGACGGCAGCCAAGCGCTACGCGTGCGCAAGCGAAAGCGACGTTCGCACCAGCCGCACAAAGAGCAAGAGCGCTTGCAGCGGCGCATCCGAGTGATTCAGGTCTCGGCGGCTTTGTTTTTGTTTCTACTGATTGGCAGCATGATCGGTTCTATCTTGATCTACACCAACAGCGCACCATTCCGGCTACGAGTGGTCCAGATGATCACTGAGAGCAGTGAGGCAAAAGTCGCGCTCGAACAATTTCGAGTCAGTCTAACGCGTGCGAATGCCGGACGGGTTACCCTCACGTGGCCCGAGGGTAATTCAATCCAAGAACTCTCCATGCTGGGGGCCACAGCCGCCATCAATCCTTCGTCATATTTTGGAAAATCCTTCACTGGCGAGGAAATCGCCGTGACGGATGCGACGCTCAAGCTTCCGATTTTACAAAGCGATCAAGCGCCGGAATCAACGCCATCAGCTCCGAGCTTTAAGTCATTTCATTTTGATCGTTATGCAATTGCGCGGCTGCAATTGATCATTGGGGATGCGGCACAGCCACTCATCCACTTGAAAGAGAGCGAGGCGATGTTTAGGACGTCATCAGAAACCAGCCGCCCACAATTACTACTCAATCATGGAAATGTTTCGATGCGCGGTTGGCAAAATATGAAACTCGACCGCTCGCTAATCGAATTTCGCGGCAGCGAGATCGACGTGATCAGCATGCGCTTGTTGCATGAATCCGATATTCGCGGTTCGTTGGATCTCAATGGAACAATTTTCCCGAATCATTCTGGTAAAACGTCCAGTTTAGCTCTGCGACTGAACAACTTCCTACTAAGTGGAATAGTCGGCCCAGAGCTTGGAGAAATCATCTCAGGGAGAGTCCAGACGGTCGAGTCACCAAACTCGAATCAACTCACATACTCGCCGAACTCGGACTCACCACTCAAGCTGGATGCGTCGTTCACCAGTTCGCCGAGTCACACCATCGAAGTAGGTGGATTTCCTTTTCTGGCAAGTCTCGCGCGCCTTCTTGACGACGATTGGTTCGAGCGCCCTGTTTTCGACATCGAGGCTGCTGGGACTTTGCGGCGTAATGGCCAAACCGTATTCTTGGAAAACCTCAACTTAGAGAGCAAGGATCGCATGCTTCTTCGCGGAAACATCAGTGTCGCAGCCGACAAAAGGCTCAGTGGACAGCTTGAAGTCGGCATCGCGGAAGCCATGGTGCGTGCTGCGTTCAACCGACGAGTCGATGCCATGACTCGGCCAGAGGAGGAAGGTTATCGATGGCTCACTTTGAAAATCGGCGGGCATGTGAAAAACCCGAGCGACGATTTCCTTGAATTACTGGAAAACGCAAAGATGAAGACGGTGCCGGAGCCAGAGAAAACTGACGGCGTGCCCTCATTTGAAGAGTTAATCGCGCCGGAATAATCTGCTGCATTTAGATGCAGTTTTTTGAAGAACGTGGTGGCGTTCTGGTTCTGAATCGTTCAGGGTATCCGATGGATCGAGCAGAATAAGCTGCCGTCCATTTACCTAAACTAACTACAGAACCATGCAAACTGCCAACGTCAACCTGCCGATCACTGTCACTGTAAGACATGAACAAGTGACCGATGCACTGCGCGACCACGCGCACCGGAAAATCGAAAGCCTTCACCTCGATTACCCGAGAATCATCGAAGCCAAAGCCATACTCGACGTTCAGAAAAACCGACACATCGCGGAAATCATTCTATTTTGCGCCAACCACATCACCATTGAGGCCCACACGGAAGGCAAGGACATGTATGTCGCACTCGATGAAACGATCGACAAAATCGCTCGTCGCATGCGCAAACACAAAACGCGGCTGCTCAAGAAAAACAGACCACACCGCAATGAGTCCATCCGGCATCTGGAAGAGCGCTTCTTCACCGAGGAAGCCATGGACCACCCGGCAGAATCCGAGCACGATCCGGTTCCTTATTTGATCCACCCAGACAACTACGCGATCCGAACGATGTTCAAAGAGGATGCCATCATGCAGCTCGAACTTTCAGACCGTCCATTCGTGCTGTACAAGAGCGCTCGTCGCGGTTGCTTGACCGTGATTTATCGTCGGAAAGACGGGGATTACGCCTCAATCGACATCAAAGAAGGCGATCTCTAAGCGCCGATCTCTAAAACAAGCCGGGCGGATGTTTTTCCGTCCGGCTTTTTTTGCAAGCAGCGGCATCATGATTGCGCCTTGCATACGGACATTGCCATAAGGCTGCATCCGGCTGAGAATTTTAGGTCTTTTACGCTAAAAACTTCATGAATCCTGCCCTCAATCCGCCACCGCCAAGAACCGAAATTGCTGCCATGGAGCCATTTGCAGGTCTTGGTTTGGATGCGATCACGCGGGTTATGGATCGGGAACAGGCGGAAAGTGCCTTTGAAATACTGATGGCAGCAGGCTCAGTGGGCTTTGATACCGAGTCCAAACCGACGTTCCGTAAAGGCGAGCAATCTGAAGGGCCGCATGTTTTCCAGTTTGCCACGCTGGAACGTGCCTTCATTTTTCAAACGCACGTAGAAGCGAGCCGGGACGTCATTCTCGAACTTTTGGCAAACGCCCAATTGACCAAAATCGGCTTCGATCTTCGGGGTGACCTGCGGCAGATTAGCCAAAAATTCAATGTCACACCCGCATCAACTTCCGATCTGGGACGTGCATTCAGACAACTCGGATACCGCAATACCATCGGCGCGACTTCTGCGGTGGCCATGCTTTTCAAGCGCAGGCTCCACAAAGCGAAATTCATCACCACCTCCAACTGGGCCGCGACAGAGCTGAGCGAAAAACAACTGATCTATGCAGCGAATGATGCCTACGCGGCGATCTGTGTTTTCCATGCGCTGCAAAATCGGACGGTTTGAATGAATCCCGATTGAGGCGTTTTTTTATTAAGAAATCCTTAGAATATCCACTTGCGGGGCGTCTTTTTTTCGGTATCTAGGGTTCGTTATGAAAAGCATTCTTCTTATCATTTTGGCCGCAGCCGCAGTTTTTTCGAGTTCCTGCAACACATTCATCGGACTTGGCCGTGACATGCGGATCGCGGGGGAAGGCATGGAAAAAACCGCCAATAAAGCCAGCGGAGGTGGTGGCGGTTCAGATGGAGACGTTTCTGGCGCGCCAATCTATTGAGCCTCACACACCTATATTGTGGGATTCACCAGTCTGGTCAGGGCGACTTTAAAATTCCCGCCAGAAGGCGAATGCGCAGATGAGGGTGGCAGCGCCGTAGCCCAAGCCAGCGAGTGATGCGATCTGCCAGCGCCGAGGATAAGCGCACACCCAATTCACGGCATCTCGGAACAAATAGGGCATTCCGACACAAAACATCGAAGCGGTCAGCAAAGCGTAAGCAAAAATCGGCACCAACAATCGTGATCCCGGATCTTTCAAGAACGCGGCTTCCAACATCGGTGAGGCCGCCATTAAGCCAACCACGCCGAGAGCTCGCACTGCCAAGAAATCCCGCACGCTGGTGGCCACCAGAAACAACGACACTGGCACCAAAATGCGCAGGATTGGTTTGGCGGCATTGAATTCCCCGAGATCCATCACCAAGGAGCTGATCAAACCTTTGTTTTCCGGTGCGATCAAAAGCCAGAACCACGCCAGTCCGATGCCCAGCAGGATTTGCCCGATCATTTGATTCCGAGGGAATTTTTTCAGAAACGCCTGAACAGATGTCGGTTTGAGCAACATCAGGGTGTGGCAGCCGATTAACCAAGCGGCTAAAACCAGACCGACCGTGAAAAGTGACAGTTGTTCGTAAGGGTGCATTGGATCCATGCGGCACTCGGACTAGGGCCGCCCCGAGTAACATTCAAGCGCCAACTCTCCATGGATCTGGCCGCGAAAACGAAGAGTCGCCAGCAGTTGAGGCACGGATTTTTCCTTTCCAATGAAAGAGCCATCCGCGATCAACCCGCATGCGCGATGCGTCCGGCAACCAGTTCAAGAGGCGCGTTGTCCGCTTTTTTCTCTGGTATGGGGTGTGGTTGGTTTTCGCAGGCTGGTCATTTGCGAATGCGGTCGTCGGCATTCCAGCGGCGGTTCTAACGACTTGGGCGAGTGTCATTCTTATCCCAGCGACTCCGCAGAGTTTCTCGCTGCTGCGAGTGGCGCGTTATGCGGTGGTTTTTTTGTGGCAAACTGCGGTCGCCGGGGTCGATGTGGCGTGGCGGGTGTTTCATCCGAAGATGCCGTTGCGACCGGGCATCGTGCGATTGGTTCCGCAAATTCCTGCTGGCACTCGACGCTCGTTGTTCTGCGCGCTGGCGAGCTTGCAACCGGGTTCATTGGCGTGCGGCGTGGATGAGGAAGGGCATTTGTTGTTTCATTGTTTGGACGCAACTGACGAAGGGGAGGGGGCTTTGATCCGGGCGCAGGCTGATTTTTTGAAAATGAGCAGCGAGAGTCGGTCATGAGCGCGTTTTTGATGAGCGCCGCATGTTTGATCTTTCTCACGGTAGCTGTGGGCTTGGTGCGGGTGCTGCGTGGGCCGACTGCTGCCGACCGCATGATGTCGGCGCAATTGTTGGGAACTGGAGGGATTGCGGGGATGTTGCTGCTGGCGAGTGCGTCACAGGTTCCAGCGGTGGTGGATGTGGCGCTGGTTTTGGCGCTGGTTTCCGGATTTGCGGGCATTGCATTTGTGCGCAGCACTGCGGATTCAGACGAAAGGAGCGATCCGTGAGTGTGCTCATTGATGGTTTTGTGGTGGTGACCGTCTCGGTGGGGGTGGTGTTTTTCGTGGCTGGCACGCTGGGATTGCTGCGGTTTCCGGATCGCCTGACGCGTCTGCACGCGCTGACCAAAGCGGACAATCTCGGGTTGGGGCTGGTGGTTTTGGGCTTGATGGCTCGCTCAAACGGACCGCTGGACGCGATGAAATTAGGCGCAGTCTGGTTGTTGCTGCTGATGACTTCCGCCACTCTCGGGCAATTGATTGCTGGGAAAGTTCGGCGCGAAGAAATGACTGCGAAAAAGGAGGGCGCACGGTGATGCTGGATATGTTCTTCAGGATCGTGCTGGCGATCATTCTTTTGAGTTTGGCGGCGCGAGCCGTTTTCGCGCGAGATGCATTTGCGGCGGTGGTGGCTTTTGTGGTTTTTGGCCTGACCGCGGCGGTGGCTTGGGTGGCACTGGGTGCGGTCGATGTGGCGCTCACCGAAGCGGCGATCGGTGGTGGGGTGACCGGCGCTCTTTTGATCGGTGCGGCAAAGGCGGAGCGCTCGCGAAAAAATACCGCTGCTCGCAAACGAGAGCTGGGAACTGCGGGAAAATACCTCGCGGCATTGTGCTGTGTCATGGTCACCGTCGTGCTCGCAGGCGCATGGTTTTCCTTGCCGAGCCCAGCACCGACGCTGGCCCCGCAGGCCGTCGAAGCCATGCCGCGTCTTGGCTTGGGAAATCCGGTCACTGCGTTGCTGATCGGCTACCGCGCTTGGGACACCTTGCTCGAAAAACTGGTGCTCGGATTGGCGCTTGTCGGAATTTGGGCACTTGGCGCGGATGCGCGGTGGGGTGGGCGTCCGGGATTGCTGAATCTCCGAGGTGAAAATGATCCGCTGGTTTTATTGGCGCGCTTGTTGCCCGCACCGGCGATGCTTTTCGCGGTTTATCTGCTGTGGACGGGTGCGGATCACCCGGGTGGTGCGTTTCAAGCGGGCACGATTCTGGCGACGATGGGGATCTTGGTGGTGCTGGCAGGGCTCGCGGACTATCCGCTGCTTTCGCGCCGCGCGGTTCGACTGGCGGCGGTGGCTGGAACTTTGATTTTCGTGCTGGTGGGAATCAATGGTTTCGCGTTGCCCGGCGGATTCCTCTCGTATCCCGAAGCCTTTGCTAAGGCGTTGATTGTATTGGTGGAGGTGGCGCTGGTGTTTTCCATCGCAGTGACTTTGTGCCTGCTGGTCGCCGGGCCAGCGCGGAGAAAGGAGGGGCGGAAATGAACGCCTTGAGTTTGGCCGAGCCGCTGCTCGGCGGTCCCGGATGGATTGCTCTGTGCGCGGCGGGGCTGGTGGGGCTTGGGTTGTATGGGGTGATCGTTTCGCCAGATGTGCTGCGGCGGATCGTCGCTTTTAATGTGCTGGGCGGCGGGGTGTTTTTATTTTTCGGAGCCATCGCGCGGCGAGGTGCGGCGGCGGGTTTCGCCGGCGATCCAGTGCCACAGGCATTGATCATCACGGGCATCGTGGTGGCATTTGCGGCGACAGCGCTGGCGGTGGCGCTGCTCAACCGATGGCGCGAATTGAGGCGCGACCACCAAACGAACGACCCTGATGAGTGAATCTCCGCATGGCTATTTGCTGGTGATTTTGATGCTGCTGCCCTTGGCGGCGGTGTTGCTGTCCGTCGTCTGCGGCGGTCGCTGGGCGCGTGGGATTGTGCTGGGTGCGCTGGTTTGCGGCGTCTTGGTAGTCGGTGCGCTGTGGCGAGCGCTTCAGGAATCAGGAAATGCGCTGGTCTATTGGATGGGCGGTTGGTCGCCACCGCTCGGGCTGGCGCTGCGGGCGGATGGAGTTTCCGTGATGATGCTAGCGACGACCGTGCTCGTGACCGGCGCGGTGGCGTGGTATGCGCCAGCGAAATTTCGAGTCGGCAAAAACGCTCAAGAAACGCGTTTGTCGTTCGTTTTTTGGATTCTGGTCGCTGGCTTGTGGGCGGCAATGAATGCGGTTTCGCTAGGCAACGACTTGTTCAATTTCTATGTCGCGGTGGAGTTGTTGACGTTTTCGGCGGTGCCGCTGGTGGCACTAGATGGCCGAGCGCGGACGCTGGCGGCGGCGATGCGTTATCTGCAATTCGCGCTGCTCGGTTCGTTGCTTTATCTGCTGGGAGTGGTGCTGATTTACGGACGATATGGGATCATGGACATCGTGTTGCTGCGCGAAGTCGTGGCATGGGACGGCACGACGGGTTTGGCGGTGGGCTTGATGACGGCGGGATTGGCGGCGAAGTCGGCGCTTTTTCCGTTCCACCTGTGGCTGCCACCGGCTCACGCGGGCGCTCCTTCATCGGCGAGTGCCTTGTTGTCGGCGCTGGCGGTGAAAGGCTCGTTTCTGATTCTGGTGCGCATTTGGTTTGTGATGATGCCGCCGCTTTCTGGTTCTGCGGTGGCGGCGGTGCCAGCGGCGATGGGCACGGGGGCGGTGATTTTAGGCGGAGTGATGGCGCTGCGGCAGAAGCGGCTGAAAATGCTCGTCGCGTACTCCACGGTCGCGCAAATCGGCTATTTGTTCCTGATTTTTCCGCTGGCATGGGGCAGTGCGACCGCGCTTGCGGCGGGCATGATGCAGGTGTCCGCGCACGCATTTGCGAAAGCGGCGATGTTTCTGGGTGCGGGCTTGATCGTGGAGGCGTGCGGGCATGATCGGCTAGCGGAGCTGCGTGGGCTGGGAGCGCGGATGCCGGTGACGGTCGCCGCGCTTGGCTTGGCCGGAGCTTCGTTGATTGGCGTGCCGCCGACGGGTGGTTTCGCGGCGAAGTGGCTGCTGGTTCAGGCGGCATTTGAGAGCGGGCAATGGCTGTGGTGGCTGGTGCCAGCGGCTGGCGGACTGATGGCTGGTGGCTACATTTTTAAAATTCTCAGTCCGATGATTTCTCGGGCGGATGAGGTAACGCGGTTGGCGGTCGTGCCCGTGGAGAGGTCGCGAGAATTGGTCGTTCTGGCACTGGCGCTGGCGTCCGTCGCGCTCGGATTGTTATCTGAGGAAATGGTCGCGCTGCTGGAAATTGGAAAACCAAGCTCAGGATTGGAGGTGATGACGCCATGATCGGGCTGCTTTTCATCAGTGGCTTGGTCTTGCCCGCGATGTTAGCGTGTTTGGCTTTTGCGGGTTGTCTGTCAGGGAAAATGCTGCGTTACGTGCTGCTCGTCGCGCCGCTACCCGCATTCGTCACGGCTTTGAGTGGCTCGCGGGCGGGTTCGATGCGGATCGGCGACTGGGTGTTCACGCTGGATGTGTCTGGCGCGATGTTGATGGGAGCAGCGGCGGTGTTGTGGATGGCGGCGGGTGTTTTTGTCTCACGCGATGTGCTCGGAACGGCGGGGTTTCGGCGGTTTTGCGGCTGCTGGTTTCTGACGATGACAGGCAGTCTGGGGGTGTTTGTGGCGGCGGATTTGATCGGGTTTCTGACGATGTATGCGCTGGCGAGTTTACCGGCATACGGCTTGGTCACGCACGATGGCTCGCCAACTGCGAAGCGTGCTGGAGCCGCTTATTTGGGGTGCTCGTTGCTGGGTGAAACGCTGCTGGTGAGTGGCTTCGTGCTGCTGGCGATGAACAGCCCGGGGCTCAGTCTGATGATTTCCGACGCGGTGGGAGCGCTGCCCGATTCGCCGTGGAAAAATTTAACCCTGACGCTGCTGATCGTGGGTTTTGCGATGAAGATGGGCTTGGTGCCGATGCATTTCTGGTTGCCGCTGGCTCACCCAGCCGCACCCGCTGCGGGATCGGCGGTGTTGAGCGGTGCGATCATCAAGGCGGGCGTGATTGGTTTGGTCAAGTTTCTGCCGCTGGACACGCCGATGCCTGATTGGGGATTGGCGCTGGCGTGGGCGGGTTTGATCACCGCGCTGTATGGTGTCGTGATCGGCATGACGCAGAGTTATGCCAAAACGATTCTCGCCTATTCCAGTGTGAGCCAGATGGGTGTGGTGGCGGCGATGCTGGGGATGGCGCTGGCTTCGGGAGACTCCAGCGTGGGCGCGGACGCAGCGTATTATGCGATGCATCACTTGTTTGCGAAGGGCGGGCTTTTTCTCGCAGTGGGCTTGGTCGCGGCGAGCGGGATGTGTCGCAGGTGGTTGGTGTTTTTGCCGTGCGCGTTGCTCGCATTGGGCATGGCTGGCCTGCCATTTACGGGAGGTGCGCTGGCAAAAATCGCCTCAAAAAGCGTGCTGGGCAGCGGCATGGCGGCGACCATGGCCAGCGTTTCTGCGGCTGGAACGGCCTTGTTGATGCTGCATTTTCTGCGGCAACTCAAACGCATGGAGAGACCCGAAAAACGTTCCGCTCGCGAACTAATGACCGCGTTTTGGGCGCTGACGCTTGTGGGCACCTTTGTCCGCTGGGCGGTGTACCAAGTAGCGGGTTTCGGTCAATTTGACGATCCGTTCAGCGCGAAAGCCATCGTCGATTCTTTGATCCCCATCGCTGCGGGCGGGGTGATGTTTTTCATCTTCTTGCGGGTCAAATTGCCCACGCTGCCAGCCGGTGACATGATCCATGCCTTCTCAGGAATCGGCGGGGTGACGGATTGGATCGCGAAATTTTCCGCCCGAGCAGATTACATGTTTCGGCGCTGGTCCATCGCGGCCACCCTTTTGCTTGCAGTGGTCTTGCTCACCGCAGCGCTGGTCCACTGGCACAAAATTCTGGGCTGAAAGTCGCGACTTCACGTCGCTCAACTGTTTCGCAACAACTGAATTTCCAGAAGGTTTTTACCCGGTTCCAGCCAGCCGAGATGCGTGGTGGTGATCCATTTTTGCGCATCATTTGGCAGTCGGGACATCAGCGCATTGCGGCGGCTGGGATCGAGTTCGCCGAAAATATCGTCCAACAAATAAACGGGCTTCCTGTCACCACGGGCGGCGAGCAGTTCGCCTTGGGCGAGCTTGAGCGTGAGCGCGATGGTGCGTTGCTGGCCTTCGCTGGCAAAGTCCGCAGCGGGCATGCCGTGCAGTCGCAGTTGGAGTTCATCGCGGTGTGGGCCGACCACGGCTTGGCGCAGCCGAGTTTCACGCTCGCGGGCTTGCAGCATCGATTCGCGCAAATCTGGCCCGCTGGCAGGCAGGTATTGCAGTTCGAGCGGCTCGTTTTTTCCGCTCACCGCATGTTGTGCAGCCGCCGCCAGTGGCGAAAGTTCTGCCACCAGCCGAGCCCGCGTTTGCATCAGCAATGTGCCGTTTTCCGCGAGGATTTCCTCGTAGGAAATGATCTCGGCATCGCGCGTGCGACCGTCCTTGAGCAGCAAATTTTTCGCCATCAGTGCGCGACGGTAGCGCGACCAAGCACGTCGGTAGGCGGGCTCGATTTGTGAGCCGATGAAATCCAGATAGCGCCTGCGTCCTTCGCCCGGCCCGCGAATCAGCTCCAGATCCTCATTTCCCATCCAGACGACCAAGCCGCCGTCCTCAAGGTAGCTGCTGCGTGAGCTGCGTGTTTCGGCATCGGCTTTGAGAGCGAGACCATCGCGCGAGTGGCGGATTTGTCGTTCACAGCCCCACGGGTCACCCGCGATGCCGAAGCCTGCCGTTCCGATCCGTGACAGCACTCCCATGCGGTGCGTGCGCGGCGAGTGCAGTCGAATCAACATGCAGAGCGCCTCCAGCACCGAGGTTTTCCCCCGCCCGTTTTCGCCGGTTAAAATCACGCCTTCGGGCGGAACTTCGAGTTCTAGCGACCCAAAACAGCGGAAGTCCAAAAGTCGCAGTGATCGCAGCACGGCAGATTCCTAGGTCGAAAGCATCCGGCTGTGAAGTTCGCATCACGCGTGGTGAATTTTTCCGCAAAGCGGATTCTGCGGCTTGCGAAGAATTTGATGGGAAACTGGACGCCTGTCGTTAGTTTTCACCCTTAACCCACGTCTTAAAATCCATGCCACGCGTCCTCGTCACCGTTCCTGAAAAAAATCCGCAACCTTACCGCTTCGATCTCGATAGCCAATTGGTCACGATGGGGCGAGGCAGCAGGAACCACATCGTGATGGATTGCGAGTCGGTCTCGGTCTCGCATGCGGAAATGCGGCGGATTCCTGGCGGGTTCGAGCTGGTGGATCTGGAATCGACCAATGGTATTAAGCTCGATGGCTGGCGATCAGAGGTGGTGAGTTTGGAGAGCGGCATGATTTTGGAACTCGGTGATGTGACGTTCGAGTTCCAGCTTAGCGACGAGGAGCAGGTGTTATTAAAGCAGGAAGTGCCCGCAACGAGTCTCTCGGAGGAAAATGAGGTTGATGAAGTTGAAGAACCTGCAAGCAAGCCAGTAAAGCGGACAAAGCCGAAGGCGCTGCCGTCCCAGCCGACCATCGGAGCAGGGACGATTTTCGGGTTTCTCGTCTTGGCGATGATCGCGTTTGCCATCGGCATGGCGGTGCGTTTCGAGAAAGATACAGGGAAAAGTTGGATCGAGGCGGTGATGTCGCGCAGCAAGTGAAACATCGGCGGCATATGGATGAGCTCGGTGTTTGGAGTTGAGTTACCGGGCGCGGTGCCTAACTTCGCGCCCGTTCCCACTTGATCCCAATGCTTTCCGCATTTTCAAAACTCCTGCTTGTTGTCGTTCTAGCCTCGCTCTTTCACACGTCCGCCCGTGGACAAGAGAGCATGATGGTGGTGGAGGCACACTCTGGAAAAGTTCTCGTCGCCTCCAATGCCTCGGCCAGGCGGCCCGTTGCCAGTCTCAATAAAATCGCCACTGGCGCGGTCACGGTCGATTGGGCGACCGCCACGGGCTCGGATCTCGGCACGCTCAAGATCACCGTGCCAGAAATTGTCACGATGGTCGGAGGGCCGAACCCGATGCAGCTCCAGCCCGGCGACCGCATCACCATGCGGGATGCTCTCTATTCGGCGTTGCTTGGATCGGACAATCTTGCCGCCATGACCATCGCCGACCACGTTGGGCGTGAAATGCTCACGCGTCGCGGAAAAAACGGCGATCCCGTCGTCGAGTTCGTGGCCGAGATGAATCGTTTGGGAAAGGCTCTGGGCATGACGCAGACACGCTTTGCCAATCCACACGGCCTCGAACGCAAGGGCGCAAAAGCCTACTCCACCGCAGCGGACATCGCCCGACTCTCGATCTACGCCATGCGCCGCAATGCTTTCAATTTCATCGTTCGCCAGCCGGACCGCCAAGTCGCCGTCGAGGGCGTGGCAGGAAATCGCAGCTACCGCGTGCGCAACACCAATGAGCTGATCGGCCAGCAAGGGATTTTGGGGATTAAAACAGGCACCACAGCGGCCGCCGGACCTTGTTTGGCGGTGTGCATGGATCGCGAGCCGCTCGTCCGCACCAAGCCAGATGGCACCAAAGGAGTCACGCCGCGCCGCCTGATCGTGGTGGTGCTCAATAACCCAGACCGCTTCAACCGCGCGAGCGGACTGATCCAGCAAGCGTGGACGGTTTACGACTCATGGCTCGCTGCGGGTGCTCCCGTCAAAGATCGCCGCCGCGAGTTTCTCAGCGTGCCAGACCCGAGCTGAACTTTGTAAAAACTCACCATTCAACCATCATGTCCAACGACCCCTTGCTCTCACTGCTGCGCCGCAAAGCGCGTTTCACCGATGAAGAACTCGCCGATCTTCTTTCTCAAAACGTCGAGTCAGTCGCGGAGCGGATGCACGCGTGGGAAAAGGACGGCACCATTCTAGGATACCACGCGGTGATCGATCCCGAAGCGGCGGGTGATACCTCAGTTTCCGCGTTCATCGAGGTGAAAGTCACGCCTGAGCGTGGCGGCGGCTTTGATCGCCTAGCGATGCGCATCGCTCGCTTCGATCCGGTGGTTTCCTGTTATTTGTCCAGCGGCGGTTACGATCTGATGGTCGTCGTGGAAGGCCGCGACCTGCGAGAAGTGGCCCGTTTTGTCTCGGAAAAACTCAGCTCCCTCGAAGGCGTGCTGTCCACCGCCACGCATTTCCGCCTCAAGACCTACAAGGAAAACGGCTTCCTATTCGAGGTGGACGCCAGCACCGAGCGTCTCGCCGTCACGCCGTGAG
>JBGSLX010000279.1:0-1998 GCA_041740475.1 Akkermansiaceae bacterium
AGGTTTTGCGGCTAAAAAAGAGAGAGGCGGAGGAGGGAATCGAACCCTCGAATGACGGTTTTGCAAACCATTGCCTTACCACTTGGCTACTCCGCCGCAGCGTGTGATGCGGGGGCGATTGGTTACGCGTCTGCCGAGCGGGTGTCAATACTCAGATTTGAGGAAATCGCCGTGGAAATTGCAGTGAGTGCGTGATCAAGCTCGGAAGCGGTGGTGCAAAGCGGCGGCATGAGGACGATGGTGTCTAAGATCGGACGCGTGAGCAGACCATATGCCCGGGCTGCGATGCAGATCTTTTCCCCGATGCGACTTTCGAGAGGAAACTTCGTTCCATTCGGTTGGCGGAGTTCGATCCCCGCGATGAATCCACATTGCCGGACTGCATGAATGTTGGGTTGAGATGCCTTAAGATTGGCGAGTCCTGTCCGCAGGTGGTCGATTTTTGTGACAAGTTGATCGAGAGTTTTTTCCTCCTCGAATGCGGCAAGGCTGGCGAGTGCGGCAGCGCAGCCAAGCGGGTTGGCGGTATAACTGTGTCCGTAGTAAAAGGCGCGGTCTGGTTTGCCGAGAAACGCGTTGTAAATCGTGCTTGTGGTGAGCGTGGCGGCCATCGGCAGCGTGCCGCCAGTCAGGCCTTTGGCGAGGCAGAGGAAATCGGGGACAACATTTTCGTGCTGGCAGGCAAACATTTTTCCCGTTCGTCCGAAGCCTGTCATCACCTCGTCTAGGATGAGATGGACGCCAGTCTCGTCGCACCATCGGCGCAAGGCTGCAAGCATGCCAGTTGGCCACACGTGCATTTCGTTCACTCCTTGGATGAGTGGCTCGATGATGACTGCTGCGATCTGTAGCGGGTCTAGCGCACGGAGATCTGCAAGGTTTCGCACATGACTTACGGGGAAGCCTAGGCCTTTAAAGCGTTCAAAAAAGCGGCCGACTCCACCTAGCGAGGCCGCGCCAAGAGTGTCACCATGATAGCCATCGGCGAACGCGATGAAGTGGCGGCGTTCGGGTTCTCCGCTTTGCATACGGTATTGAAGAGCGAGCTTGAGTGCGCATTCGACCGCCGTGGAGCCATCGTCGGAAAAGAACACGCGTTCTAAAGTCTGTGGCGGGAAAAAGGCGCAGAGTTTTTCTGCGAGTTCCACCGCACCGGGATGGGTGAATCCGAGAAATGAAAGATGCGCGGTTTTTTCCAATTGCTTGCGGATGGCGGCAGAAATCCCCGGATGCGCGTGGCCATGGATGTTAGTCCATATTGAAGAATTGCCATCGAGGTAACAGCGTCCTTCGGAATCCCACAGCCACGCTCCCTCACCGCGGACTAGCACGAGTGGTTCGTGATCCGGAACGCACCATTCACCCTGACGAGTGAAAGGGTGCCAGCAGTGGGACTTGTCAGCCTGAATCCAGCGGCGGGTATCGTCACGCATCGGAGAAAAGGTATTGAGGGAAATCGAACGCGGAAAGCCGAACTTACGAACAACAGGCAGCAATGGGTGTTTTCTCTTTGTCGCTTCCCGCTTGCCGCTGCGGAGGTTCAACGTGAATGTCGCCGGCGAGAAGGGCCACTCAAGCAGCCCAGTTGAAAAAATGATTATGCATTCATGGATCGCGACTACCTCAGACAAGTGCCGACTTCTATTGGCAATATGGTATATTTTTGTACCGCTTCAGCATGGTCAGGCGCAGATGAAGGAAATTCAAAAAGTGCTCGAAGGCCCTGCATCAACGCCATCGACACCACTGGAAATACCTGAAGAAGCCCGCAAGCGGGTGGAACAATGGCAAAAGGAGGCACGCGAAATTCTTGCGAAGCTGGATATCACAGCAGAAACGGCGACTCTTCCTAGTGGGATCAGCCAATCTCAATTCAATGAGCATCGCCGTGATCTTGAACAGTTGCTTTTAATCACCAGCACCACGCTGAAAGAGTTTTCTGCCGTAGAACAGGCGACTAAAGCATTGGAAAGGGTGCGCGCGGAGGAAACCGCATGG
>JBGSLX010000280.1:0-1652 GCA_041740475.1 Akkermansiaceae bacterium
CCCGCTGGCTGCGGCATCATCGAGGCCAGCCGACTGGTCAATGAATGGCGCGAACTGCGGTTGAAACGAGAAGCGGTGAAACGATTTCTCGGCTGATGCGGCTTACGCTCCGATGATTGGCAAGCTCGCATAATCGCCGCCAAGGATCGATTTCACGCCCGGTGCTTTGAGCCAATCTGCCAAGACGCTGCTGTAAACGCTGCGGAAATCGACCGTGTGCTGGATGTCCCCTTGGTGCAAATCCGTGAGGCTTGGATGCTTGCCGTGCAGCCCGCCTTTGACGCCGGGTCCGGCGACAAACAAACACGAGGCCTTGCCGTGGTCCGTTCCCGCGCTGGCGTTTTCCGCGACGCGGCGGCCGAATTCCGAGAAGGTCATCAGCACCACACGCTTGTCATTTCCCTGCTCTTTGAGATCGGCGAAGAACGACTTCAGCGCACCGTCCAACTGCCCGAGCAATCGGTCGTGCGAGTTCGCCTGCTGGTTGTGGGTATCGAATCCACCGTGGCTGACGTAATACACACGCGTCGGCATGCCACCGGCGATCATGCGCGAAACGAGGTTGAGATTCCGCGCGAGTGGCGTGCCATCGTATTTGACGGTGGTTTTGTGCTTGGCTGCGAGTTCGAGGATTTCCTTGGAGCTCACTTGTGCGTCGAGCGCCACGCGTTCGAGAAACGCGAGATTTTCCTCACCTGAGATGCCGCCGGGTTTGCCACCGGCTGGCATGTCGATTGAGGCACCGGAAGTCGGTCCGTCGTCATCCACGTCGGGTTGATTGAGCAGCGAGAAAAACTCCTCGGCCTGCGCTTGTTCGCCGCCGCCATGGATCCAGCGGTAGAGTTCTGGCGAATTGAGGCAAACTCCGGGATTTCTCAGCGCGCCGAAGCTTTCCGGCTGTGTCTTGTTAAAACTGATGCCCACCGTGGGCTCGGAGCCGGGGCAAGAGTTGTCGAAATAGCGCCCCAGCCAACCGGTGTTCGAGCGGTTGTTCGTGTCACCCGTTTCCCAGATCGATGTGGAAACAAAGTGGGATCGATTGGGATTGGGGTAACCGACACCTTGCACGATGCCGAGGTTTCCTTGTTCAAACATTGAGCCAAGAAACGGCATTGAGGAATTCAGCCCCACGTAGTCGCTGAGCTTGATCAGGTCTTTCTGCTGCTTCGCGAGACGCGGGCGAGCTTTCTGATACGCATCATCCGCGTAGGGCACGAGCGTATTGAGCCCGTCGTTGCCGCCCGCTAGTTGCAGCACCACGAGGATGGTGTTGTCTTTGCCGGTGACCGCTTGAACGGCGAGATCCTTGGAAGCTTCATGGAGCTGGCCGAAGGTGCGTTCGACAAACATCGGCACGGTCCATGCAGTGGAAGCACCCAGAACGGTGGAGCGGAGGAATTCGCGGCGTGTTTTCATGATTAGATGCGGGTATAGGCGAACAGAATCAGCAGAGTTGATAATAGGGAGTGCTAAGCATGAGGTGGCATAACTCGGCTGTTTCCTTGTCGGTGAAAATAGCGCCTTTTTTAGCGATGGCATATTCCACAAACGAGCCACGTGCCTTGTCCGGTAGCGGGCCTTGGAAAAACCGGAAGATCAGCATGTCCACCAGTTCGGTGGGATTTTCGCGCAGTGATTTCGAATGGGTGAAC
>JBGSLX010000281.1:0-11041 GCA_041740475.1 Akkermansiaceae bacterium
GCTCGGTTTTCTCAGAAATGTTCGAGCCAGAGGCGACGGTGCCGGTGAGAACGGCGAGCGCGTTGACCAGCTCGGTGCGCGATTGATCGAGCTGGATGCGGTCGGCCTCAGCGCTGGCGAGCTCGGTTTCCGCGCGGGCCAGATCGAGTCCACTGATCGTTCCGGCGTCGCGGCGCTTGGTCAGCAGATCGAAGGCTTTGGTGCGGATTTGCAAGGTGCGGGCGAGCACTTCGCGATCGGCATCGACGGCGCGGAGAGCCCAATACGTTTGCGCAATTTCTGCAGCGATGGTCAGTCGCAGCGCGGTGAGCAGCTCGTCAGCGGCGGATTCTCTGGCCTCGGCACCCTCGACTTCGCGGCGGATCTTGCCCCAGGTGTCGATTTCATAACGCAAGTCCAGAGGCACCGTGAAGTTGTTGTTCAAGTTGGAGCCGCCGCCCGGGCCGCGAAACCGGAACTTGGTGCGCTCTGCGGAAAACCCGATGTCCATGCCCGGGAAATAGCGCGAGCGGGCCATTTTGCTGTATTCCCGCGCTTCGCGCACTCGCGCTGCGGCACCGGTGATTTCCTGGTTGTAGTCGTGGCCGCGCTCCACCAGCGAGTTGAGCGTGGAGTCGCCGAACAATTTCCACCACGCACGTGGCTGCGGCGTTTCTGTGGGCGATTCCAGCTTCCAGCTCACTCCGTCTTGGGAAAACGAAGTCGGCAGCTTGATCGACGGCGTTTCATGATTCGGCCCCACAGGCGCACATGCAGCCACCATCAGGGACAGCAGGCAGTTGTGGACGAAACACTGGCTGGTCATCACTGCGCGAATTCAAGCGTGATAAGGCTTGCATGCAAGTGATTACTTGCAAAAAAAGCCGTGTGAGCACCCAGCCCGCCAAAACCTACGCGCCCGAAGGCAATGCCACACGCCAGCGCTTGATCGAAGCCGCGCAGCTAGAATTCGGCGAACGCGGGATCGAGGCGGCGACCACTCGCGGCATCGCCGAACGGGCGGGCTGCAACGAAGTCACGTTGTTCCGACATTTCGAGTCGAAGCAAAAACTGCTCGCCGCCGTGGTTCAGGAGACCTCCGGCGCATTTCTGGCGGTGTGCGAGTGCCATGGCAATTTCACCGGCGACCCGAGCCAGGACTTGCTGCGTTTTGCGCGAATCTACGATGAGGCGATCACTCGCTGCGAAGGCATGATGCGCGCGCTGATCGGCGAGGGCCACCGCCGCCCGACTTTGGTGAAAGAACTGATCGGCGATGTGCTCCAGCCGTTTCACCAAAGCATCGCAAACTATCTGGACGACCGCAAAAATGCGGATGTCGTGCGCAAGCGGCTGGATAGCATGGCATTTGCGGAAATTTTCACCGCCACGCTGATGGGCGGACTGCTGCGCCGCAGCTCCGGACTTTCACGGCTCGACCGCGAGACTTGGATTTGTGAGACGGTCCATTTGCTCGTCCATGGCATCAGTCTCTGAAAGCAAACGCCTGTCTTGCCATGGTGATGGCGGGACGTATCGTCGCCGTCTTGGCGCATGACACCGTTTCTGAAAAAGATCCTGGGGATGAACTGGGTGCTCATTTTCGTGATGTATGGGCTCCTGATCTTCGGCGTTTTCATGATCGAGAGCGCGGCTCGTCATTTGTCGGTTTCTCAGGATTTGATCGATCAATATGGCAGTGCGGGCGCCTATTACGCGGCGATGCAGAAGCAGTGGATTCTCGTCGGCAGCGTGGCGTTTTTTGTGACCGCACTGATCGATTACCGCTGGATTCGTTGGTTCGGAATTCCGTTTTACCTGTTGAGTCTGGTGCTGATGGCGATGGCGGTGCAGCGAGATGACGCGGTGCACCGCCTTGATATTGGTGGCTTTTCCTTTCAACCGGCGCAGCTCGGGATTGCTTCGGGGATCATCCTGATTGCTTGGCTGCTGCAGGTTTTGCCGAAGATTCATAAGTGGTTCGGCTCGCCGTTCATTCGGATCGCGATCATCGCATCGGTGGCGGCTCCGCCGTTTCTGATGGTGATGAAAATGGGCGACATGGGTTCTGCGCTGGTTTGGATCCCGGTGGGAATCGTCGCGCTGCTGATCGGTGGTGCGCCTTTCCGCTACCTATCGTTCATGGGCTTTTTAATCGCCGGGCTTTTGCCGCTGCTTTATTTCATCGCGCTGCCGCTCGTTTCCTCACGCGGCCCGGAGCGGATCGATACTTGGCTGCGGATGATGCGCGGGCAGGAGGTCAATATCGCGGACGAGGGCTACGCCCCGCACAATATTTCCATGGCCGTCGGCAAAGCGGGTTGGAAAGGCGTGGGCTGGAACGCGACTGCCGAGCAGGGTTCCCTTCATGCGAAAGGATTCATCCCTCGCGATACCGCGCACAACGACTACATTTTCGCGGTGATCGCGGAGGAAATGGGCTTTCGCGGGAGTTTGCTGTTGCTCACGGCTTTCGCGCTGCTGCTGATCCTGGGGCTGTTCATCGCGTTTTACAGCCGGGATGTTTGCGGGAGGGTGCTCGCCAGTTTGGTGGTGGCGTTGTTTTTCGCGCATGTCTTCGAAAGCATCGGCATGTGCGTTTTGATCATGCCGATCACTGGCATTCCGATGCCGCTGGTCAGTTATTCCGGCACGTTTGTGGTCACTTGCATGGCCTTGCTGGGGCTGGTTCAAAGCGTCTGGGTCCACCGCAATGTGAAGCCCGTGTTGGACATCAATCCAGCGTTGGACTGAGAAATTTCCCTGAGAAAATATCCGGGTTGCGGGAAGGCGGGTGATGTGGCTCTATGCAGTCAGACGCCATGGCTACCACCACCACTCCACCAGCTCGGACTGATCTCTTCCCGTTCGAACTCGTCCGCCCCGAACTGGAGAAGGTGGAAATCGCGATCCGCGAGCAAGTCCGCGCCTTCGATCCTGCCATCGAGCCCTACGTGGCCTACATCTGCAACACCTCCGGCAAGCGCATCCGCCCGGCGCTCGCCATCCTCGTCGGCGGTGCCAGCGGCGGCGTCACCAGCGATCACCTGAAAATCGGCGTCATCCTCGAGCTCATCCACATGGCCACGCTGGTTCATGACGACATCATCGATGGCGCGATCACCCGCCGCATGGTGCCCACCGCGAATGCCAAGTGGGGAAATGCGCTCTCGGTGCTGCTCGGCGACGCACTCTTTTCGCACGCGCTCACGCTGGCTACCGACTTCGATAGCATCGACATCTGCCGGAAGGTCGGCAACGCCGCGCGCGAGGTCTGCCAAGGCGAAATCATCCAGACGCAGCGTCGTTTCGACCTCACTTTCACCAAAGCCGATTATTTCCGAGTCATCGCCATGAAGACCGGCGCGTTGTTTGCGGCCGCTACGAGTCTGGCCGGCAAGTTGTCTGGACTCGATGCAGCCGCAGAAGAACGCCTCGCCGATTACGGCATGAAACTCGGCACGGCTTACCAAATTTACGACGATTGCCTTGATCTGGTCGGCTCCGAGGAAGTGGTCGGGAAAACTCTCCGCACCGATCTGGTGAAAGGAAAACTCACCTTGCCGATTCTCAACCTGCTCGAAACCGCCACCGAGTCGCAGCGCATCAAACTCAACAAGCGCATTCTCGATCAGCAGCCGCTCGACCTGCCAGTGCTGCTCGGCATCGCCGAATACGAAGGCGCAATCGAGAGCGCCGTGGACACCGCGCTCGACCTGCTCGCAAGCTGCCGCGAGGATTTGGAGCCGCTTGGCGATTCCGTTCACGCGGAGGCACTCGCAGGGATCACCTGGTTCTTGGCGGGCTTGCTCGAAAAATGCCGCCGCTGAGAGCGCGGGTGTTGAAGCTCTCCCATGGAACGTGCGCAGTGCGCCCGTTCCATGGGCTACGGTGAATGTTGGCCTTTGGCCAACGGCGAGTCGGCATTCAATTTCTCACATTCGCCAAAGGCGAATCTCCACCGTAGCACAGGGCCGACGCGCAGCGGCGACCCTGTGTCTGCGAACCACCCAAAAAACACCGCACGCTGAAAGCGTGCTTCAATGGGACGTAGATGAGGGCCGTGTGATTTTTCAGGTGATGCACGTTTCTCCAATCTGGATTTGCGGAACCTGCGCATCCTACCGTCTCAGATTTTGTATTTGAGAAACCCAAATAATCCGCATGTTCGCCGCCGTGGATTCGATCACACAGGCGACATTGGGAGCGGCGGTTGGGGAACTGATTCTTGGCAAGCGGCTGGGCAACCGAGCGATAGCGTGGGGCGCGCTGTTCGGCACGCTGCCGGATTTGGACGTCATGTTGGCTCCGCTTTTGGATCATGCGACCATTCTTTGGTGGCATCGCGGGCCGAGCCATTCGCTCTTGGTGATGATTTTGGCCTCATGGGCCTTGTCGTCGTGGCTGGAAAAGCGGTGGAAGCGCGACAAGGTGAGCCGCGCTCGTGCGGGTTGGTTTGTGTTCGCGGCTTGGAGCACGCACGTCCTGATCGATTGTTTCACGGTCTATGGAACCTCGGTTTTGTGGCCATTCTCGGATGTCCGGGTGGGCTTCAATCACCTGTTCATCATCGACTTCTTTTTCACGATGCCGATGTTGGTGGCGCTGGTTTGGTTGGCATTTTTACGGACGAAAAAGCAGTTGCCGAAACGGCGTCGGCTCAATGCCTGGGGCTTGGGGATCGCCTCAGCCTACGCGCTGCTCAGCGTGGGAATGAAATTCGTGGCATCGGCAGGATTTGAGGCAGACCTCGCGCGGCGTGGAGTCTCGGTTCAGCGGAGGATGGAAGCGCCTACGCCGTTCAATATTCTTCTTTGGCGCTCGGTGGTGGATCGCGGAGACGTACTCTGGGTCGGCTACCGCACAGTGTTTGAACCACGTGACGCGCCTGTGCGCTGGACGATCTACCCGCGCCAAGCCGATGCGCTGGCTGGCATGGAAGACCTGCGCGAAGTGAAAACGATCCAGTGGTTTTCCGATGGTTGGTGGATCGCGAGGCGACACGCAAAAGGCATCTGGATGGGTGACATGCGCTTCGGCGAGTCGCGCACCTGGGGCGATAAAAAAGGCATGGTGGACAGCCGCGCGTCGTTTGCATGGAACATTTTTACCAGCGACGAAGGCGAACGATTGCGCCCAACGGGCCGTGCACGCGGCGATGTGGAAAGCACGTTGAGGCGCATGGGATTGCGGATTCTCGGCAAGCGCGATGAGTGGGAGGCGATTCCTAGGCTGGCAGGCGTGACCGGCAGCTTGCCGGAATTTCTCGCGGTGGAGGAATGATTCCCAAACCTTGGATTTTTAACCGCGAATGGACGCCAATAAACGCGAATCAAGAGGGTTGATAAAAAATCCGGGCTTTGATCCGCGCCAGCATGAGCTATGGCTTCACCAGTGAGAACGATTTGTGTGCTGTGGTGGATGCTGGCTGGCTGCGCGCTGGCGGCGGCGACTGATCCTGGGAAAACGGCGATTGAGTTTCTGGAAAAAGTCCGCGCGGGCACCATCAATTTAGAGCCCGGCGGCGATACCGCGCTGACCGAGCACACCAGCGACAGCAAGCGCGAACAAATCTCACGGCGGCTCAAGCGCATGGTGATGGATCTCGGCAGCGAACCGCTCGAAGTGGGGGCCACCCGTCTCGATGGCGACCTCGCAGCCGTGCTGGTGCGCAAGTCCGGCAGCTACGATCCCAGCCGGAACCAAATTTTCCCCGTGGCGATGGTGAAACGCGGCGAGACCTGGGCGGCGGCTCCGGTGCCCGCATCCTTTGAAAACACCGGCTTTGGATATGCGACCGCGCAGCGTGAGCGCCGTGCGGCATTGCAAAACTGGATGCTGCGCGAACAAGTGCTGCAACTGGCGGTTTTGCGTGAGCAATCGCTGGCAAAAATGCGCCAAATCATCGAGGCCAGCCTGCCGCTCAGCACCCTGAGCAAGCTCGGCTCGCTGCAAACGAGCGAGCGCTTTCTCACCGCCTGTGAGCAGCACAAACTACCGGAAATTCTCGCCCTGCTCGGCGGTCACGCGAACCCACTGCCCGACGATTGGTCGCGCCGCATCACAGCCGCAGAATCCGCCGTCAGCAGTTTAGAAACTCACCCGCAGTGGCGGTTGCTGATGGCAAATGACGTGCTCCGCGCCATCGTTCACGACGAAGAAGATGACAGCCAAGCGCTCGTTTCTGTCGCATGTTTGGATGCCTCTAGCAGCGATGCGCAGAAAAATGGCCCTCGCATCGAGCTCGTTCATCTGGAACTCAGCAAGTCGCCCGGCGGGCTGTGGCGCATCGACTTGCCGGAAAACTTTTACAATCCGCGATTCGCAGAAATCGAGGGGGAGGAAGAAGAAATCCATGATTCCGAGCTGCTAGACGCTTTCCCTGCGAAGCTGGCGAAGCTTTACCCGCCTGTTCCAGAGGCGACTGCGGAGGCTGCCTTCGAGCGCTTGCGTGAGCGACTTCAGGCGCAGGAGCTGGTGAATCTGGTGCGCATGATCCGCCCAGAAAGTGACGGCGAAAGTGCGCGCAAGAACCTACTGACGGCTACGCGCTTGTGGCAGTCGATCCACGATCCTGCCGGTGGACAGCATGTGATACCGCTCGTAAATCGCATTGCGGACGGCAAAGCCACCGCCATCTGGCAGTTTTTTTCTCCGCGCGATCCGGATCGTTTGAAGCTGGTGACCATTTCCATCGAGCAAAGTCCGGCTGGCTGGTTGTGGGTGCCGAACGTGCAAGAGCCTAGTTCTGATGACGAGTCTGCATGGATCGATGAACAAACCACGCACTGGCAGGAAAACTGGCGGACTCCGCTTTTTGCCGAAAGCGTCATGTTAGAAGACCTGCCGGATGACGGCGCACCTGAGGAAAATCAAGCGCGCGCCGTGGTGGAAGCTTGGCTGCAAGCAATTGCCAAAAGCGATTTGGTCGCGGCGCTGCGACTGACGGCTCGGCTGAAATTGCCCGACAGCCAGACCACCGTGCTGCGGAATCTGGGCTACGAAATGGCTGGCAGCCCGCGCAGTTCCAAGCCCGCAGCCATCACCGGCGTTCATTCCGGGAAAATCTGGACGGCGGTGGCAGTCAGCACCTTCCAAGACGACAAACCCGCGCTGCCGCTATACCCGGTGGTGAGCACGCCAAGCGGTCCGCGCATCCTAGCCGAAGTGGACCTATTCGCTTCGCAAATTCGCAGCCGCGAGTTTCTCAACAAAAACGCTCTAACACGGCTCGACGCATTCCCACCCGCCGTCGCCGATGAATTGCGGGAAATGCTCAAAAGACATCAGTCAAAAACGGACTAAATCCCGAACTCCGAAGAGAAACCGCAGATTTCGCGGAATGGCGCGGTGTCTTACGGAGCGCGGAATCCAGAATCTGCGTTCGCAGATTTTTGAAAATAAGGCGAAGCCCATACCGGCTAGCCCCGAGGCAATTTATTCCGCTCTGTGAGGTGGGAAGAATGGGATTTATAGGAATGATGGCGCGATGCAGACTGTGACAAATCACGCTTTGAAGATTGCCTGATTATTAAGGTTTGTTTAAAGCCTGTGCGGTTTCATCTCACACACGCGTGTCGCACTCACTCAACATCCTCATCGCCTGCGGTGGCACTGGCGGCCATTTATTTCCGGGAATCGCCGTAGCCGAAGCGCTGCGTGCCCGCGGTCACGAGGTGTTGCTGATGATTTCCGAGAAGAAAGTGGATGCCGAGGCCTCGGCAAAATATCCGCACCTGTGCTTTGAAACGGTCGCCGCCGTGGCCAAGCCGCCCACGCTTTCGCTGCAAATGCTGCCATTTCTCGCGAAAACTTGGAGCACCGTGAGCCGCAGCAAGGAAATCCTCAGAGCCTTCCAAGCCGACGCGGTGCTCGGCATGGGCGGGTTCACCTCGCTGCCGCCGGTTTATGCGGGTCACAAGCTCGGCCTGAAAACGTTCATCCACGATTCCAACGCGCGTCCCGGCCGCGCCAACGTGCTGACCAGCCGCTTTTGCTCGCAAGTTTTCCTCGGACTGGATGCGGCGAAATCCTTTTTCCCGCAGCGCGAAACCGTCACCACCGGCACGCCAGTCCGCCCGGAAATCATCCACCTGCCAGAGCGCGAGCAAGCCGCCGAGTTCTTCGGCCTTGATCCCGCGAAGACCACGATCCTCGTCACGGGCGGCAGCCAAGGAGCCAAACGCCTGAACGAACTCTGTGCCGAGGCCGCCGGTAAACTTCCCGCCGAGACGCAGGTGCTGCACATCGCCGGAGCGCTCGATTTCCAGCGAGTGACGGAAATTTCAAATGGCCGTGCGCATTACAAAGTGGTCGGTTTTTGCGATCAAATGCCTGCCGCTTATGCCGTCGCGGATTTGGTCATCGCGCGGGCTGGCGCGTCCAGTCTCACCGAGATTTCCATCTGCGGTCAGCCATCGATTCTTGTGCCGTATCCGCACGCGGCGGACGACCACCAGACGCGCAACGCCGAGGTTTTCGCCAGCGCGGGCGCGGCGGAGCTGGTGCAAGAAAAGGATCTGGATGCCGAAAAACTCGCGTCGATGGCCACTTCGATCTTGCGGGACTTGCCAACCCACAAGCGCATGGCAAAAGCCGCCCGCGCACTCGCCATCCCGGACGCCGCCGAGCGGGTTTGCGCCGCCATCGAAGCCACTCTCCAGCCATCATGAATCATCTCAGCCAGCGACTCACCGATACCCGCACGCCACTGCACATCCACCTCATCGGCGTGGCAGGTTCTGGGATGAGCGGGCTCGCATTGTTGCTGCTGGGAATGGGTCACAAAGTCAGCGGCTCGGATCGTGTGACCACGGCGGAAACGGAGCGCATGCAAGGCATGGGGCTGATTTTTTCCTCACCGCACACCGCCGAGGCCATTCAAGGCGCGGACCTCGTGGTTTATTCTTCTGCGATCAAGCCGGAAAACCCCGCTTACGCCGCTGCCGCCAGCGCGAAAATCCCGCTGTACCGGCGCGCCGAATGCCTCGCGGCGATCTTGCACACGCGCAAAGGCATCGTCATTTCCGGCACCCACGGGAAAACGACGACCTCCGCCATGACCGCGCACTTGCTGCGTGAGGCCGGCCTCAAGCCGAGCCACTACGTCGGTGCGGAAATCCCGATCCTCGGGGCGAATGCGAAGTGGTCGGAAGATGGCAGTTTCATGGTCGCGGAAGGCGATGAAAGCGATGGCACACTCGCCCTTTATCGACCGGAACATTCGGTGATCCTCAACATCGAGGCCGAGCACCTCGATTTCTACCGCGATCTCGAACACATCCGCGAAGTTTTCACCAAGCTCGCCGATCAAACCACCGGCAAGCTCGTCTATTGCGCGGAAGATCCGGTGGCGCTGGAGCTGTGTGCCAGCCGGAAAAACGCCGTGTCTTACGGCTGGGAAGACGCGGACTACACCGCGACCGCCGTGCGCGATCTCAAAGGCTCTTCGGCCTTCACGGTCATGAAACAGGGCGTGCCGCTGGGCGACATCGAGCTCGGCATTCCTGGCAACCACAACATTCTCAACTCGTTGGCGGCCATCGCCTTAGCAGATAGCTGCGGCGCAGAATTCCCGCACATCGCCCGTGCGCTTTCCACCTTCGCCGGAGCCAAGCGCCGTTTCGAAACGAAGTATCTCTCCGCGAGCTACCGCATTGTCGATGACTACGGCCATCATCCATCCGAGCTGGCAGCCACGCTGCAAACGGCGCGCTCGCTCAAGCCGAAGCGCGTCGTCGTTCTATTTCAACCGCACCGCTACACCCGCACTCAGGCACTTGCCGATGATTTCGGAAAAGTGCTGCAAGCCGCCGATTTGGTTTTCATCAGCGATGTTTATCCGGCCTCTGAAAAGCCCATCGATGGCGTTTCCGGCCAGACCATCGTCGATGCGATGCGAACCCACGGCGACATCCCGGCCACTTATTTGCCAAATCTCGACACCGCGCACCATGCGGTGGGCAATGCCCTGCACGTCGGCGACCTACTGATCACGCTCGGCGCGGGAAATGTCCACGAAGCTGGAACGCGCATCGCCGCAGACCTCAAGCTGATCGAGGAAATGCGCGGACTGATGCCGGAGGGCGAGATTACCGGGAAACTCTACGAGCCGATGAACAAGCACACCACGCTACTCTGCGGCGGCCCCGCGCAGTTCTGGCTGGAACCGCACAGTTACTACGGCTTCGCATTTCTCGTGAACTACTGCCGTGAGCGCGGCATTCCAGTGCGGGTCGTCGGGCGTGGCTCGAATCTGCTGGTGCGCGATGGTGGCATCCGCGGCGCGGTGATTCATCCCACAGGCGGTGCGTTTTCTGACATCCGCGTCGGCACTCGTGGCGAGATCACCGCTGGCGCAGGCGTGCGTTTGAAAAAGCTCGCCAGCGTGGCCGGAGCGGCTGGCATCGGCGGATTCGAGTGGATGGAAGGCATTCCTGGAAACGTCGGCGGAGCGCTGCGCATGAACGCCGGAGCGATGGGCATCGAAACTTTTGACCAAGTCGTGCGCATCACCTTTCTCGATGAAGATGGCGTGATCCGCACCCGCGAGCGCGAGGAACTCAAATCTTCCTACCGCAATGCACCGGAGTTGCGGCGGAATTTCGCGCTGCAAGCGGTCTTCAAAGGCAAGATGGACAAACCGGAAAACATCAAAGAACGCTGGGACGCATCGCGCGAGAAACGCAAGAACTCGCAACCGATCATGGCCTCCGCAGGCTGCACATTCAGGAACCCGGAAGACATTCCCGCAGGCCGCTTGATCGATGTGCTCGGCCTCAAAGGCACCCGCATCGGCAACGCCGCAGTCTCAGAAATTCACGGCAATTTCCTCGTCAACCAAGGCGGCGCGAGTTCCAAAGAAATCCTCCAACTCATCGATTTCGTTCAGCAAAAAGCCAAAACCGCACATGGCATCGACCTCGAAACTGAAATCAAAATCCTCGGCGAAGACGAACCGCAGTTTTAGCAACATTCAAAATATGAAAACTAATGTCATGTGCTTGGTAGTGCTCTGCGCAGAGCCGTGGCGGCGGTTTGTAACCGCCAAGCCGATTCAACC
>JBGSLX010000282.1:0-14123 GCA_041740475.1 Akkermansiaceae bacterium
CTCATGGTCGAATGACCTATTTTCAGAGACCTCTTGTCCCTTCTGGGACAGTCGGCAATATTCACAACGTCCACCTGCCCGCTGGACGACATTGGCCCGCAATCCCACCGGGACGCTCATGCTGCCTGCGTCGTTCTTTTCGAACGCAGTTTTAATAGAGAAAGAAACTCTGCCATTTCGACGAGGCCCTCCGCTTCTCGACGTTCGGCGACGGTCAGAGGCGTGCCGGAATCTTGGCGGTCCAGCAATGCTGTGAGACGGCGTTTTAGCCCGGAGGTAGTTTGAATCCCGAGATTCCGGCTGGCATTGGAAGCTCAATGTGGATGACTGATTTCATGCTTGATTTCATAATTCACGATGTGGCTCTGGCCAAGCTGGTGAAAAACCAGCAGTCGGTTCACCCATCTTGCACCGGTGTTGGTTAGATGAGTGGTGGTCTGGGGATGAGAGCGACAGGAGTGTCGCTTCTCCTTATGATTCATTGCTTAGAGGGCGTTTCTTTGCCGTGAGCGATGCTGGGCCAGAATTTTTCCCACTCGAAGGGGCGGGAAAACTCGCCGTAGTGACAAGTCGTGCAGTCGCCCGGGCCGAGTGGGCGGAAACGGAAGTTCGATGGTTTGCCATCGCGATAACGGGCGACGTGCTCGCTGCCGGGGCCGTGGCAGGATTCGCAACCGACATCGGTGAGCGAGCTGGAACCCATCGGGCGACGGTAGCCGCTGGGCTTGGCAAAGCCGATCGAGTGACATGAAATGCAGTGCGGATCGGTCTCTGAGCCCTTTTTTTCAAGCGTGGCGAAGGCGTGGGCGTGGCCGGATTTCTCCCAGATTTCATAGTCCTTTTGATGGCAGTCTTTGCACGCTGACGAGCCGACGTAATGCGAGTTTGTGGTCACTCCGGGGATGGCGTTTGGGTCCACCACATTGGGATCATCGATGGCCAACGGAGTTTCCCGCACTTCTGTGCGGTATTCGCGGACCATCGCGAGCAGCTCGTCGTGCTGTGGAATATCTTCCCACAAGAGATGGATTTCATAACTCGCATCGCTCAGCCGGAGCCGTTTTTCGCCAGTCACCGCAGCGCGCAAGGTGCCGACGGTGCGAGCTTGGTTGGTGGTGAAAACAATCAACGATTCGTTCTCGCGAAGGATGTCCTGCGTGGGTCCGGGCACATCGCCGCCGACGATGACTGAAAACTCGAAGTAGTCCTTTGCAATGCGGCGCATCTCGGATTCGTCAGCGAAAGCCGCTAAAACGATCAGATCCACCTGCTTTGAAAGTTCCGGCAAATGGCGATCAATCGCCTCGTTGAGCCCCAACACCGCCACTCCTTCGCCCGGTTCCGGCACGCTGCGCGGCGAGACCACGCCGAGCACGCCGACTTTCAGCCCGCCAAAATCGACCACTCGCCACGGCTTTAAGAGCGTCTCACGAGTATCCGCAGAAACCAGCGACGCGCTGATCATCGGGACCGCAGCGGAAGATGAGAGCTGCGTCAGCGTCGCGGCGGGCAAGGCCGCCTCGCGCCCGCCCATGTTGAGAGCGACGAAGCCCATCGTGGCATAAGCGCGGGCCATGTAGCGGTATTGAATGATGTCATAATCCGCCGCGCCAGAGATCGCCCCGCCGGCATCGACCTTGAGTACCGGGCCTTGGTCCGTTCTTTTCTCCAGCCATGTGCGCAGACGCGTGAGGCCGCCGTGTTGGCCGGTGAAGCAGCCGCAAGGTTCCAGACGCCCCATCGCATCGCAGGTGAAGTGCACGGTCAGGCTTTCCGCGCGTTGGCTGCTGGATGACTGTCGAAAATGGATCACGGCCCATGTGACGCTTGCGGCGACGACCAGCACAAGAAGGGCTTTGATGACTGTTTTCATCGGCGATCAATGGAGAAGCGCATAGGCCACGGCGTTGACGTTGATTTCGCGCGCTTCTTTGATTTCGGCACCGCCGCAGCAGCAGCAGCCCTTGGCATTTGCGGCGTTGTTGAGTCCCTCGGGCGAGTGGACGAGTGCGAGGCGGCCATTGATGAAAATGCCGGATAAATGAGTGGGCCGCCCTTTCACCGTGATGCTGCGGATGCGATGCACGGTGGAGAAAATGTCATGATCCATCGGGATGGCGGCGATTTCATAACCGGGCAAGGCAAGGGCGATTTCACGGCGGAAAGCGACATTCCACTCCGCATTTGAGCAACCCGGGCTGGAGAGGATGAAGCCGCCATTTTCGAGATAGCGGCGCAGATTCGCGCGCTCGGATTCCTTGAGCGTGAAAGTCCCTTCGCCCGTGAAAATGCACAGTGGCGTGTTGAACACACTGTCGCCCGCCAGCGGAATGCGGGCAAAGCGTGGTGAAATATGGAGGCCCGTTTGCTTCGCGGCGTCGGTCAGAAAGGCGTCGGCGAAACAAACCGATGTCTGGTTATTGCCATAGACGAGGTTGCCGCAGTGGATGGTCTCCGAGTTCCAATCGAACGATGGATCGGCAGCCCGGAGCGGAGCGTTGAAAAATAGGAAAGCGGCGAGAAATTTCATGGTTCTGTGGTGAGGCGGCGGAAATAAGCGTCCGCGATGTTTTCGTATTCGAGCAGTAGCGCTCCTGAATCGGGTGAACTGGTGCGGCGAGCGGAGGATTGGCTGACGTTTGAGCGGTCGGCTGGATCGACGCGGGCGGTGGGCGCATCGGGATTTCCTTGGCCCGCGCCATCGCCACGGCCTGCGATGGCATCGGCGATGGGGCCGTCCATCAGCGATTCTCCGCCGAGCAACATCGGACTGCCATCCATCGCGCCCGAGGCCATCATGCCGCCCGTTCCGAAAGAGCTTCCGCCTTCGCTTGGTAAGCCGCGGAAGCGATTGGAGAGCATCATTTGGCGGAATGAATCGCCGGGATTCATGCCGCGCTGGGGACTCAGCATGCGGTCCAGTCCCTGAGCAAGTCCTTGTTGGCCGGGCTGCGCGGCGTCTTCCATCAGGCGCTCCATTTCTTCCAGCAACTTGTCCGCTTGGGCGTCCGCGTCTGCGGCCTTGGATTCGAGCATGCTCTGCGCCGCTTGCCGCGCCAGCCCGGGCATCGATGCGTCACCGATGGCCTCGGCCAACTTCTCGGCACTGGCGGCGGCTTCGGGCAGTTTCTCTTTGGCGGCGGCGGCATCGTGCTGAAGTTTTTTCGCGAGTTCTTCGAGATCGTGGGCGAGATTCCGTTGCTGGGCTCCGAGATCGCGCATCGACAGCCGATCCTCCGCATTCAGCGATTCCTTGCCGCTGTAGGCTTTGCATTGTCCCGCGATTTCCCGCTGCTCATTGGCGAGCTGCTCGAAGCGTTTGAAATCCTTCATCAGCTCGTGCAGATCGGCCAATTCCTTGAGCGGTTCGCGGACTTCCTCGTTCGCCCGTTCACTCTCGCCGCCGAGGCGTTCGCTTTGTTTGCGCGCGGCCATTTCCATGTCTTGCAGCATTTCGGAATCCGGGCTTTCAGTCGGCGGCGGACCGTTCTCAATTGCTTGCTCCACCTCGGATTGCTGTTGTTTCACCGACTCGCGGATTTTCTCAGCTTGCTCGCGAAGTTTCTGATGGAGGTCTTTTTCAAAATCATAAACAGGCTTCTCGCGACCGAAGTTTTCCATTTCCTCGGCGGTGTTTGCCAAATCTTCATTGAGCCGTTTTTGCGCGGCGTAGGCTTTGGCAAACTCCGTTGAAATATCCGCCGCGTCCTTGCCCTCGGTCGCTTGTTTGCGCAGCTCAGCCAGCTTTTCCTCGATCTCTCGTTGCTCCTGAATCTGCTGCTCGAAGCGCTGTAGCAGATCCTCGTATTTTCCCGCTATCATCGCCACGTCCGCCTTTTCGCGGAGGTGAGTGTTGTATTGCTCTTCCGTGATTACGAGCATGCGGCGGGTGGCGGTGCGCGTGAGTTGCGGCTCGGGCCGGGTGTCCACCGCCTCCGCGAAAAGCACGACGCGGTCGCCCGCGCGGGCATGATGATTGGGGAGCTTGAGCGGATGACTGAGACGATGGCGACGCGTGTCCGGCGCTTCAAATATGGCGGGTTCCACCGGGGAAAACTCGTCGTTCACGCCGATGTGCAGCCGTACCGAACGCAAGCCGTAGTCGTCTGTGGCATCCACGGTGATCGGGATTTCCAGACCTTCCACGATCATCGCATCCTGCTCGGGCACGGTGATGGCGATGGCCGGCGCGAGGTCGCGCGTGATCGTCAGCGAGGCCGTGGGCGTTTCGCTCGCCGAGTTCCCCTCGGCATCCACGATGAGAAAACTGAAACGCCCTGAAGTGATGGCGTCGATTCCTGCCACAGCGACATCTTGCGGCCCATCGCTGGCTGGAGTGAGCGGTGTGTTCGTGGTTTCTTGGCCCTCCGCCTCGAACCTCAGCGAGCCATTTCCAAGCGGCCGATTCGACGTCACGCGGAAGGTGATGCGCGAGCCCTCCAGCACTTGCAGAGCGGTGAAACGATAAGGAATTTCGCGAGTCAGCAGTCCCGTGTAGGACGGCGGATCAATGCGGACGAAGGCGTTTCCCAATTGCGGCGTGAGCGAGACATCGAGCACGCGACGCAAGCTGCGCGAGCTGCCATCCGCCTTGTGAGCAGTCAGTTCAAGCGGTTCGCGGATGTTTTCCAAACGCGCGACAAACGTGCCATCGCCACGTGCGGCGAGCGGCAGCGTGGTCGGCAGCGCTGTGCCAGAAGTCGGCTTGGCGGTCAGAAAAAGCTCCTTTGGCAAATGACCCGTCGCCCTTACTTCGATCAGCCGCGACGCGCCGAAGAGCACTTTTTCGCCGTCCTTCGGCTGGAGGATTTCCAAGCGGGTCAAAGAAAACGGCGGGTGGTCGCCATACGGATCGAGAAAACGCAGCCATTGCTGGTGAACATGGCGACCGCCGATGAGACTGAGAAAAACCAGCGCCATCACCGCAGCGAGAGCCTGCCAGCCACGACGCGGCAGCGTGCTTTCACGCGCGAGCGGCGGCAGCGCGGATAGGTCGAGCCCCTTTTCCGCATCCTCGACAGCGCGGCGGGCTAGCTCGCGGGTGAGCGGCGCGGCCGATTCCGAGCGCGATTCCTCATCGAGTTGCAGGATGTTGATCAACTTCGAGCCGATCTCCGGGTTTCTCGATTCCAGCAAGCGGGCAACGCGCAGCAACGGCACCCGCGTGGATGAAGCCATCGCCACCGCAAAAATCAGGCAAACCAAACAAGCCACAATCCAACCCATCCCGCCGACGATCCGAGGAATCTCGGAGAAATGAAACAGCACATCGGCCAGCAGCAAAAACGGAATGGCCGCCACCAGCCACAGCAACGAGCGAAGCAAAAAAAGCGCCGCTCGATGGCGCGAATGCAGCGCGGAGGCGCGATGCAGGACATCGACCACTTTGGTGCGAGATGGGGATGGTTCGTTCATTTGGTGAGCTCAAGTAAGACCCCAACGGCGGCGAGCATACCATTCCATCGCCAGTAGAAAACCCAGAAGCCAGAAAAACCATGCGCGGTCCCACAAACTAATCCGCCGGATCAGCGGGGCCTGCTCAGCCGTATCGCGCAGCAGTTCATCGACCAACTTGCCGATTTCGCCTGCATCGATCATTCGCCCGCCGGAAGCCTTCGCGAGTTGTTCGAGAAACGAACGATCCATTGCGATTTCGATGCTTTCCATCTCATCGCGGAAGACCATGAAGTGAGTTTCCAGCGACTTTTCGCCGACCTTGCAGCGCGCGGTGTAGCGGCCCATCTCGCGCGGCGCGAAACTGGCGACGAGCACATTCGGGTCGCCGTTGGATGTCGGGTTGAGCGTGGTGACGGGCACGTCCTCTTTGCTGAGAAAAATCTTCGGTGGTGTGGCTGGCGGATCGATTCCGTGGCTGGCGAATCGCAGGTGCAGCGTCTCGCCGAGCGGCAGATTCGAGGTGTCCGCCCGCAAGCTGTAGCCCTCGATGGGCGCGACCCCGCCATTTGCCAGCAGCCACAGCGCGAGCTGATCCCAAAAACGGTCATAGGCATTGTTGTCGTAGCTCGCCTTCGGATTGAAAACCCAGCGCCAGAGATTGCCCACGCCGAGCGAAAGCGCCTGGCCATTTCCATATCGACGATAGACCACGGTGGGTGCTTTTTCGGAGGAAACGGAAAATGTGGTGGCGAGAGTCTTCGGTTCACCAGCGGGAGGAAACGCGATCACTTCGGGAAATTCATCCACTGCCGCGACCTCGCGCAGCAGGCGAAAAGCCCCCACCGAACCTGCTTGTGGCGTGACTTCCATGCGAGTGCCGCGCGGCGAACCTGTCTCCCAAGCAATGGGCTCCAGATCGGTCTTGGTTTTTAAATCCGGCGACCAAGCCTTGCCGCGCGAGAACACCACGATGCCGCCGTGATCCTTCACCCACGCGTCCAACGCGCGGATGCCATCGCCACCGATCACTCGCTCGACATCGCGTCCGAGAATGACGAGGTCGTAAGGTTTCAAATCGTCCACGTTCGCCGGAGGAAGCAGCTCGGCATCCTCGCGGTCGGGATTGGAACGAATCGGCCGCACGCGGTCACCAGTGAACGCAACCAGCGAATCGATCTCAAATTTGTCGTTTCTCGCAAACGAGCGTCGCAGGAAAGTACTGTCCCAGAAGGGTGAACCCTCGATCTCCAACACACGGATGCGCTCCGAAATGACGTTCAGATAGGTCGTGGCAGTGTTGTTCGAGATTTCGCGTTCATTGGCCACAGGCGCGGCGCGGAAGGTGTATTCATGCTGACCCGCTTCTTCGTGAGTGACCTCGAACGTCACCGAGCAGAATGATTCTAGGCCAGTTTCGATCTTCTGTTGTTTGACCGGTTTGCCGTCGCAAAGCAGATCAATGATCAAGGTTTCATGCGGGCAGCCGATGGTGCGGACGAGTGCTTCGAGCCGAGTTTTCTGCCGCACGAAGGTGTGTGGATGGTAGTTGGCGATGCGCAGTGAAATGTCGCGCGCGCTCTCGGTGGTGCCGTAGGGAATGGTGAAAATGGGAAGGTCTTTCGAGCGCGTGCGGCGTGCCGTGTCACTCGCGGGAACCATGTCGAAGTCGTGACCGTCCGATAAAATGATCAGCGCCGCAGGTTCTGGCGAGCCGCCGAGACGCAACATCGCGGCGATCGAGGCGTCAAAGCGCGTGGTCTGGCCAGTGGCGGAAATTTTCATCAGCGAGGCTGGCGACGCGTTGCTGGCGCTTGCGGCAAAGGTGACAAATCGATGTTTCCCGCCCGCATCGTGCAAGACACCCGCCCGCTCAAGATCGGCCCGCGCGGCATCGATGCGGCTGGCTCCGGTGCTGTGCGGCTCGGCCATGCTCGCAGAGGTATCGATGGCGAACATCACGGATTTTTCCTGCGCAGGAATCGGCACTTTCTCTTCGCGCGAAGGTTGCAGCAGGATGCAAACGATCAGTCCCAGCGCGAGCAGGCGGACGCTGGTCAGATAAACCGCCCTCGAATGACCGAGATGGCGCGCGGATTTCCATTGGTGATGCAGCGCCATGCCGAGCACCAGCAGCGCGATGCCAGCGATCCACGGGACGGGAATGACGGGATCGAAAATCATTTCATCAGGCGTGTGGCGCAGGTTTTTTGAACAAGGCTCCCTCGAGAACGAGAAAGCCCAGCGCGGCGAGGATGAACCAGTGGAAAACTGGCCGCCCGCGCAGCAGTGCACCGTAGTTCGAGGCGGCGGCGACCAGCGCGGCTTCACCATGAGTGGCTCCAGCGCGGTCGGGGAGAATGGCGGGATCCATCGAGCGGAGGTCCGATTGATCGGGATCGATGTTCACCGCGAAGGCGAGCAAGTCGCGTGTGGCATCGGCGCTCAAGCGGTAAAATCCCATCGCCTCTGCCGGAAACGTGATGCGCGTGCGTTCGGCCAGCAGATCGGCGCGGAAGCGTGCGGGCAAGCCATCCGGCCCAGTGAGTTCGCGGCCAGTCGCATCCGCCGCCCAAGTTTCACCGGAAATGGTGTCGCCCACCAAAAAAGGTTCTTTCGCCGCGCTGCCGGTATCGCTCATGCGCAGCAGCATTTCATGAATCCACGCGGGGAATAGCCGTTGGCGCGCGAGGTTGCTGGACGCCTCCGCGACGGAGAAATTGCACACCAATAAAGTGCCGAGCCCGATGTTGCTCTCGGCCATCGCAGGCGTGCCATCGGCATAAGAAAGCAGGATTTTCCCGCTGCCAGTCGCCGCCGCATGGTGGAGATCGTAAAACTCTAGCAGCGCGAGATTTTGGCGTCGCACGCCATCGAACAAACGCAGAAACCGCGAGCGGAAATCCCCACTCGCCACCCGCATCGCGCCGTCTGGCAAATTCTCCGCGCCCAGCCGACGAGTCAGGCGCAGCGGTGCGGGTTCGCCGGATAGATTGCCGATTTTTTCGAGGTTCGCCGCGTCCGACTGGCCATCCAAAAACAAGATCACGCCGCCGCCGCCGCGCAGGAAGGTCACGAGTGTGCCCGCCTCGCCATCGCTGAGTGCTGGCAAACGCGATGCGATCACGCGGCTGGTCGCAGCCAGCGCGGCGGGATTGAGCGTAGCGGGCTCCAGATGCTTCGGCTGATAAACACCTTTTTCGCCACCGAATGGATCGACTGCGGTGGTGAGAAACAAGGAAGATGCTGGCGATGCTCCCTCCGCCTCGTTGCCGGTGAGAACTACGACTTCTTCGCGCTCGCTGACTTCCACCACCAGATGTCTGCGGTCGTCTTGCGGCAGATCGTCCTTCGGCAAGGCGGCGGTGAGACGCAACAGGCCACCGCTCGGCACCGGCACGACCAGCGTGAAATCTCCCTCCGACCACGCGGCGAGTGTCACTTCTCGCTCGCGGAGGTGCGATGGGCTGAACCCGGCCTCGAATTTCCCCGACCATGGCTGAGCGGAATGATTGGCGACCCGCGCTTTGACCTCCACTTCGCCGCCTGCGATCACTGCGCCTTGGCCCAGCTCGAGCTGACTGATCGAGCGATTGCCGCGTTTTTCGTCGTCCGTGGCACTCACGAAGAAAAGTCGGGAATGCTCTGGCAGCATCGAGAAATCCACGTCCGCCCAATCGCGACGCTGAAAGTCGGAAAAATAATACAAATCCGGCGCGGGCACGTCATTTCCAGCAAGCTGAGCGGCTAGGTGATTGGCCGCGCGGAAGTCCGCTGCTGTGAGAGCCGCGGGCGACTGATCGAGGAAATCCAGCGCTGCGTCCGAGCGGTTGGTGAAACTGCTGAAAGCCGCGACCGGCGCGTGATCGACGCGGATGAGATGAAAGCGATCATCGGGGCCGAGCGAGTCCAGCAAGCGCTCGATTTCCCCACGGGCGCGGCTGCGGGCCGTGGCTCCATTTTCCGAAAAATTCATGCTCAACGAGTGATCGACTAGCAGAATCACGCGCCGTCCGCCCGAGCTGGCACCGGCCTTGGTGGCGATCACGGGTTTGAGAAATGCCAGCAACAAAGCCACCAGCGCGAGTGTGCGCAGCAGTAACATCAACCAATGACGCCAGCGGAAAACGCGCGAGCGCCCCGCCACCGTGCGGCGGATTTCGTGGATCGACGAAAACAAAAAGCGCCTCGGAAATCGGCTGCTCAGCCAATGGATGATCAAGGGCGCGGCGACCAGCGGCACGAGTGACCACCACAGAAATGCTTGGGTAAAGTGCATGAGGGTCGTCAGTTTTTCATGCCTTTGCGAAACCCGAGATAGGCCTCGATGGCCTCGCGGTAAGGGCTGGCGGTGTCCAGCGCGGTGAAGTCGATCCGCCGCCGCGAGGCACCGTTGGCGAATTCTGCCGTGCGCTGGAGCATGCGTTTCCGGTAGTCTGCCCGGATTTCCGAGGGCTCGACCTCGATGGACTCGCCTGTTTCCATGTCCACAAAGCGGGCCAGCGGAGCATTCGGCAGCGTCATCTCGTCGGGGTCATTCAACTGCAGCAGCAGAATTTCAAAGCCACGGTGAAGAAACGGCGAGAGCGCATCGAAAATCTCCTGCGGATCATGACCGAGAAAATCCGATAAAATGACCAAGCGACCACGCCGCCGCAACAAGCGGTCGCACTCACGAATCGACGCCGGAAGATCGGTTCTGCCGGACGCCTCATGCGCAGGACGCACCAAGGCACGCAGCCCAGCCAGCAGGTGACGGCGCGTGCCGCCAGCAGGCAAGTGGTCCAAAATGCGGTCAGCAAAAAGGGTCAGCGAGGCTTTATCGCCCTGCCGCATCATCAAAAACGCCAGCGCCGCAGCGATGCGTGCCGCGCGCAGTCCTTTGAGTTCGCGGTCCGCACCGTGGTAAGCCATCGAGCCGGAGGCATCGACTAGCAGATGCACGTCCATATCCGTTTCTTGGCGGTAACGGCGGATTACCAGTTTGCGGGCGCGTGCGAAGACCCGCCAATCGATGGCCTGCACCGGATGCCCGGGCTCGTAACTGACGTATTCGGTGAATTCGCCACCGCTGCCGAGGTCGGGCGATTTGTGGCGACCTTGGAAGCGGCTCTCGACCAGCGTGCGGGCGAAAACGAGAAGGTTCTTGAAACGCTCCAGCTCACTCTCGTCCAGAAGTTTCGCCGCGCGGACGGATCGAAGTTTTTCCTCCGCCGCCGCGTTGGATTCTTGGATGGTGGCGTAGATCCGCGTGGGAATGGGCGGCGGCTGAGTGGCATCTCGCGGCACCGCCACATGCCTCGGCAGCGGAGGTGGCAGCGGTCGTTGTCCGGGGTCCGGGAAAGCCATCGGTTTCTCCTGCTAAAAACTCTGCTAATAGCGTGGTTCTGGGATTTCCTTCACCAGTTCGTTGACCAGATCGAGTGCTCTGAGTCCCTCACCGGTGGCGCGGTAGTTGGGCACGATGCGGTGGGCCAGCACCGATATTGCGACCCTGCGCACATCAGCAGTCTCTGGGGCGGCGCGGCCGTCCATCAAGGCGTAGGCTTTCGCACCGAGAATCAGATATTGCGAGGCGCGTGGTCCCGCGCCCCACTCGATGTAATTGCCGGTCGTTTTGCTCGCACCCGCTTGTTTCGGTCGCGTCGCCGCCGCCAAATCCACGGCATAGGCGAGCACGTGATTGGCCACAGGCATCGCGCGCACGAGTTGCTGAATCGCGAGAATGTCCTCACGCGTGACGACCGCTGAAATCTCTGAAACCGCGCCAATCGTCGTGCGGCGGACGATTTCTATCTCATCCGCTCGTTCAGGGTAGCCGAGATCGAGCGAGAACATGAAGCGGTCGAGCTGCGCCTCGGGCAAAGGATAGGTGCCCTCATGCTCAATCGGGTTCTGCGTGGCGACGACGAGGAACGGATTGGGCAGCGGGCGATTTTCTCCGGCGATGGTCACGCGGCGTTCCTGCATCGCTTCGAGTAGCGCCGATTGGGTCTTGGGCGGGGTGCGATTGATTTCATCGGCCAGCAATAGATTGGTAAAGACGGGGCCTGGGCGGAACTGGAACTCCATGCGACCTTGCTGCTCGTGAATCACCTCAGATCCCAAAATGTCTGATGGCATCAGGTCTGGAGTGAACTGGATGCGCTTAAAATCCACGCCCAGTACACGCGCTATCGAGTGAACCAGCAAGGTCTTGGCCAGTCCGGGCACACCGATCAAAAGGCAGTGGCCGTTCGCATAAAGTGAGGCGACAAGCCCCCGTACAATCGCGCTTTGGCCGACGATTACTTTCGAGAGTTCGCCCAGAATCGAGCTGGAAACTCGAGCTACAGTTTGGATGTCGGTCACAGGTTCAGACATGGCATGTGTGGATGTTGAACGCGTTATTTCGCAAGTTGGAGATGCAAGCAAGCGGCGTTTCAAACGCATCCAAGATTAGAAATGACCATTCGCAGTCGAAGTCATGGTGACGCTCACCCATGACTTCGACGAAAACCTGAATCTAACGAAACTTTCCGCATGCGCTATGCCGCACATGCCCTAAACTGAAATCAGTGCACACGCTATTCATCTGTTTCTCTGCGGTTTCCTTCCTTGGTTTCGGCGCTGCGTGTTTTTTCTGGCAACCGATGAAGAAGGAATATGTGCGCTACGGCGTCCCCCAGTTCCGTTCCTTGGTCGGTAGCCTACAAATCGCAGGAGGTCTAGGGCTCTTGGCGGGACTTGCTGCGCCTCTCATCGGGCAGTTAGCCGCCGCTGGACTCGCCACCCTGATGCTTGCCGGTGTCGGTCTTCGAATCCGCATCAAGGACAATTTGGTTCAGACGCTTCCGGCTGCCCTTTATCTTGTCCTCAATGCCTACTTGGCGGCCGCAGGATTCTAGTAGGAGATTACGACCCATAAACCAGAAGCGACAAGGAAGCTGGTTGCTGCAGCCATAATCGTTAGGCTTCGGTTTGTTCCGACATTCTTTTCTTTGGTCCAGAGTATCGTTCATAGAGTGCCTCATGTGAGGCGAAGGACATCAGACCATCCCGTGCATAGTAGTCTGCCACCCACTGAATTAGAAACGCCAGCTTCTCGTCCTGTTCTTCTTTGGTTCGATACTTGTGCGGCTCAAGTGAACGTCGCTGACAGTTCGAGATACACGTCTCTGGACCCGGGTCCAAGAAAATCAACTCCGGATTCCAAGCGAATGAGGCTTCGATGAGGTCAGCATAACAGCCTTCGATAATCCAAGAATCGTGCTCGCGACAGAAGCGCTGCACATCAGAGATTCTATCAGAACTCGGGCGCTCGATTGCAACACCGTGCTCCCAAAATATCATATCTAGGTCTAGGATGGGGATGGAACCATTCGCAGCAAGCTGGTGTGCAAGCGTGGTCTTACCCGAGCCGGAATTACCGATGATCGCGACATTCATAATTTTTCCAAACCAGATAGAGATCGACCTCTCAGATCAAAGAAGAGCAATCGCCACGGCCATGAATAACATCGCTAGCGCGGGAATCGATGCCTTAGCCGGGTCCTTCACTTTCAGGTGCATGGCAAGAGCGCCAAGCATCAGGACGATTAAAACCAACGCAGCAGGCCGAACCAACATGGGTACCCAGATGCCAGCGAGTAGTGCGCCCGCGACCCCGATCTTGAGAGCGCCGGTCACCCACATCGCCCACACGGGCAAACCATACGCTTCGAATTCGCTTCGCATGCTCACCGTGCCCTTGCCGCGATAAGGAGTCTTTTGATTTCGACGTAAAATCCATACATTCAGTAGGCCCAAAGCCACGATGATTTGTAGGACTGTTTGGAAAATATCCACGTTTTCTTATGAGCTGTTTCTGATAACGGTCAAAGCCTTACACTGGCGGAGTGCTGGTGACAGTAAATTTTTCAGCTCAACGCACCGTCTCCAAACAATTGCGAAGCAGTGTGATGAAGGACAAAGACGGCATCTTTGACATATTAAATGCAACCAGCATGAAACTGGTGTTCGGCCCATTGAGTTGGGTTTTACCCCATGGCTCAAGAGTCCGAACTGCGTAGGGTGAAATTGATAAGAGAGACGTACCTCAACCTCCCCCCAACCATGAAACATACACACCTCGTTCCACTCGCAGCCCTGCTGATCGCAGTGCCCGCATTTGCCCAGCAAAGTGCAATGCCCGATCCTCAAATGAAAGCAGAGCTCGACCAGCTCACTTCTCTGGGCTGCAAGCCCATCGAATCGCTCTCGCCCGAAGAAGTGGCAGCATTGAGGGATCAGCTCCAGAGCGCCGAAGGGCCGGCAATGCTGCGGCGCGCGACCGACCAGTACAACGCCCAGGACGTCCACTACCGGGGCGCCACGGCACCGGTGATCTCGGAGCTCTTGCGGACCCTCCATACGGTGCAGCAGAAGCGCTGACGGCTGCGTTCTCCCCCCATGAGCATCACGGACCCTCCGACCCGGCACGCTTACAGGCCCGCGTTTACCCTGATCGAACTCTTGGTCGTGATCGCGATCCTCGGCGTTCTGTTCAGCTTGCTCCTCCCAGCCCTGGGCCGGAGCAAACAAAGCGCCCAGTCGATCGCGTGTGTCAGCAACCTGCACCAGATCGGCGTGGCGCTCATGGCCTACGTCGACGACAACCGCGATCGGTTGCCCGTCTGTGCCGGCTATCTTCCGAGTCATCAACCGTACCTTCCATCGCTCGCGGTGACCCTCTTTCCAGGCTCCGAGAC
>JBGSLX010000283.1:0-2789 GCA_041740475.1 Akkermansiaceae bacterium
GGCCCGCTGAAGCACATCGATGCAGGCTTCGGCTTCGCGATTGGCGATCCAACACAATGGCGTTTGCGCAAGGATCTAGCAGGTGGCGGCGCGCTGATGGATGTCGGTGTTTACGCGCTGCAAACCTGCCGTTTTTTATCAGGTGAGGAGCCGATTGAGGTCGTCGCGCTCGAAACAAAAACAGATCCGGTGAAGTTCGCAGAAGTGGATGAGACGATTGCGTGGTGCATGAAGTTTCCCTCCGGCATGACTGCAAGCTGTCTCACGACCTATCAGTACAGCGGTCGAAATGACTTCACTGCGTATGCGGCGAAGGGCCGCTTTGGCATGAGGCCTAGCTACAACTACAACGGTCTCGCTGGCTGGACTTCTGACCCAAAAATTCCGCTCACATTTCCGCAGACTGACCATTTCGCCAACGAGATGGATGCGTTCTCACTTGCGATACTCGGAGGAAAGCTCTTTGAGCCATCTGGCACCGACGGGCTGCATGACCTCTTGGTGGTCGAGGCGATCTACCACTCCATCGCAAGTGGAAAGAAAGAGGCTGTGGCAAAAATTTGAGGAATGAAGCGATAATAACGTCGCCGCTCCCCAGTTAGATGGATGCGTATCGTAGCGAGTTCGTAAAAGCTCACAGGTTTGGCAGGCCCGTGTTTCCGCTTTCCAGATGCCCAAGTCATGTCTTAACACCGCTGCGACATGAGTAAAATCGTTATCTTATTCTCAGGACAAGGAGCCCACAAAGTGGGAATGGGCAAAGACTTCGCAGAAAATTCAGCAACCGCACGCCAGTTGGTTGCGAAGGCGGGTGCCACTCTGGGGTTTTCAATTTCGGAATTGATGTTTGATGGACCGGACGAAGAGCTCACCAAGACCTCTCGCTGCCAACCCGCGCTTTATCTGCATGGGCTGATGGCTCTCGCATTGATTCGCGAGAGGCTACCCAATCTGGAGCCAGTCGCCGCAGCGGGATTGTCACTCGGTGAATTCACTGCACATGCGGCTGCGGGAACGTTTTCGTTTGAAGAAGGATTGAAAATCGTCGGCCAGCGCGGTGCTTTCATGGAGGAAGCCTGCAACGCTACCGAGGGTTCGATGGCCGCACTCATCGGTGGCGATGAAGAGCAAGTGCGCGCGCTGGCGGCTGCTGCCGACGTGGACATCGCTAATTTGAACGCTCCGGGACAGATTGTGCTTTCTGGGACCGTCGCTGGCATCGATCACGCGGTCGCGATGGCCAAGGAATTTGGCATTCGTCGCGCCATTAAGCTCAATGTTGCAGGCGCATACCACTCGCGCTTGATGCAGAGCGCGCAAGAGAAGCTGGCCACAGAACTCGCCGCGCTGGAGCTGCAAACGCCGAGCATGCCTGTCGTTTGCAACTACGCGGCGACGGTCGTTTCCGAGGCTTCTGAAATCCGTTCCATGCTCGAAAAACAAGTCACTGGTTCGGTGCGCTGGACGGCTTCGATCCAAGCCTTGATTGCGATGGGTCACCGAAATTTCTTAGAACTCGGCCCGGGCAGGGTCATCGCCGGGCTGGTGGCGAAAATTGACAAAGACACCACGGTTCATTCTGTCGAGGACCTAGCGAGCTTAGAAGCGGCAGTGGAAGCACTGGGTTGAGAAAAATTTCACATGGTGAAAAAAGGTGTTGCGCGACTCCGGGGCTACTCCTAGCTTGCGCGCCACCCGAACGGGATGGAGCGGTAGCTCAGTTGGTTAGAGCGCCAGCCTGTCACGTTGGAGGTCGCGGGTTCGAGCCCCGTCCGCTCCGCCATCCCAGTTCGTGAAATCAACCTCGCCCGCAACGGCGAGGTTTTTTTCTAAACGAGGCCGACTTTTTACCACCACGGTGTCGCGCCTTGCACTTTCTCATTCCACTTCTAAATCATACCCCAACGACCCATGAGCGATCCTACATCTTCTGAAAAACACGTTTTCCAAGCCGAGATCCAGCAACTGCTCGATCTGGTGGTTCACTCGCTTTACACCGACAAGGAAATCTTTCTGCGCGAGCTAATCTCCAACGCCTCAGACGCGATGGAAAAGCTCCGCCACATCGAGGCCACTGAGAAGAATATCCATCAGCCGATGTTGCCGTTGGAAATTCACATCACCACTGACGAAGAAGCGAAAACGCTGACCATCGCAGACCATGGAATCGGCATGTCGCATGACGAGCTGGTGAAAAACCTCGGCACCATCGCTCATTCCGGAACGAAGGCGTTTCTCCAATCGATCAAAGACAGCGGCAGCACACCGGCCAACATGATCGGCCAGTTCGGGGTCGGCTTTTACTCGGCGTTCATGGTGGCGGATCAAGTCCGTGTTTTCTCGCGTTCCTGGCATGCAGACTCGCCAGAACTCGTGTGGTCCAGCGATGGCAAAAGTGGTTATGAAATTGAAGAAACGAGTGGTTTGGACCGCGGCTCGAAAATGGTTCTCCATCTGAAAGAAGACTGCGCCGAATATGCTACAGAATCCCGTGTAAAGCACCTGATCGAAACCTACAGCAACTTCGTCGGATTCCCGATCTTGCTCAATGGCAAGCGCATCAATGAAGTCGAAGCTCTATGGCTGAAAAATAAATCTGAGGTCACCGATGAGCAGTACAAGGCGTTCTATCAGTTCGCCTGCAAGGCGTGGGACGAGCCTGCATACCGACTCCACTTCAGCGCGGATGCTCCTTTGGCGATCAATGCCTTGGTTTTCGCCCCGACTGAAAATCCGGAACGCATGGGCTTTGGAAAGGCCGAGCCAGCAGTCGCCCTCTACTCGAAGAA